>NZ_JBKQXM010000001.1:549679-553392 GCF_046762865.1 Winogradskyella sp. A2 | reverse complement strand
GGCCGTGCTACCGCTACTGACCGATGACAGCAAGAGTGTTCCGCCCTGTACATCCCAGACACCCTGGTCAATTGACGTACTCCATGCCGTATCGCCCGTATCTATCGTTGTGCCATCTGCCAAATCTTCAAAATCCTCAACCCATGGTAGGTCTATAGGAATGTTTGAAACAGTCCAAGAAAACTGTACTTGAACATCCGATGATCCTTGCCTACTAGCTGTAACAGTTACTAAATATATACCATCACTATTTGGGCCTCCTGTATCTGCTAATAAATCAATAGTCCCTGTAATCTCTCCTGTTGAATTATCAATTGATACTCCCTGTGGTTGTCCATTTATTGTATAAACCATTGGAAATGCCTCATCACCACCAGTGGCCATTGCGGAAAACATGACCGTTTCTCCAACAGAACTACTTTGTTCAGAAATATCTTCTAATATTAAAATGGTTGGATCTAACACCTCCCACTGAAAATTCACAAAAGAAACTTCTAAAGAAGTTGATATGTCTTCAATTGCAACTCTTGTGGTGTAAGGACTATTTAAAATTACCCCAGTTACCGTTCCCGAAATTAAACCTGTTGACTCATCAATAGTTAATCCTTCCGGTAAATCTGATGCAGTAAAAGAATATGTACTACCATTATCAACTACATCTATTTGTAAGGATACAATTTCTCCAAGAAAATTACTTTGATCACCTGGGTTTGTTAAAGGTGAATTTGTTAAGTTAACTGTTGCTGTTTGTGAATTACTATAATTAATAATTAAATTGGCAGTTCTATTATCACCTGTTCCGCTTAATGAAATATTTATTATATGGGAAGTTCCAGAGCTTAATAATCCATTAGTTATTTCTCCTGATGAAATACTGAAATCGGATGCATTTGTTCCAATAATTTCCATTGAAGTGATGAATATTCCTGTATCACCACCAAGCACATCTATATTAAAATCTGAATTGCCTTCGCTCGCTACAGTAACTAGACTTGGTACAGAAAGCTGACTGCCTAAAATTGGATTACCCGATGGGTTATCTACACCATAATACTCCATTTTTTTCTGTGGAGCTCCTCCTGAAGCAAGTCCAGCCAAAATATGGATTCCATTTCCAGATACTATAGCTTGCGTTGACCTATGCCCAAAATTCATGTCTGGCAACTTGTACCATGTCTCAGTTTCAATATCAAAGGCTTCAGTAATTTCGCGTGTTCCTTTAACAAAAACTCCACCACTTAAGTTCTGGTCTTCGTCCCCACCACCCATAACAATAATGTCATTGTTAAAAATAGCTATTGAAGCACCATCTCTTGGTGTAGGCAAATCTTTATTAATTAAAGTTGACCAAATACCTGTTGAAAAATCATAAACGTCTACTTCCTCAACATAACTAGAACTTGGCTGATCAGTTTGTGCACCACCAATCACATAAATTTTATCTCCAACTAATGTAGCTTGAAAATGATCTCTTGCATTAGGCGCATCCATCAAGGTTGTCCATACTCCAGTTTTTGGATTATATTCATCAAACCAAGGCACAAATCCACCACTATGTCCCAATGTATTTCCACCTATTAGATAAAACTTATCATTGTACATTACTAAACCTGCAGACCCTCTTTGTCTTGCTTCAGGAATCTCCGGACCTTCAATCCATTCATTAGTAGTAGTATCAAACAACCAAACATGATCAGCAATAGGATCGTTTGGAAATACAGAATTACCGCCATCAAAAGCTCCTATAACCCATACAAAACCTTGATAATAAACCCCTTGAAAATGATTTAATGTATTTGGAGCAGTGCTTACAGAGGGATTCCATACACCTTGATTGAAATCAAAAATATCTACATTGCTGGTTTCTCTTCCGCCTATGAGTGCAAATTTATCACCTATATGTAAGAAGGAACATTCGTGTCTTTCAGAATAATTTTCTACCTCACCCTTTACTTGCCAAACCACATCGGTAATATTCCAAGTAAAATCAATCTGTTCATCATTAGAGCCTAGTTTGCTTACTGTAACAGTAACAAAATGAAGACCATCAGAATTTGGACCTCCTGAAAGTGCTGTAGAATCTACAGTACCAGAAATTTCGCCCGTATTAGAATCAATTATAACCCCATCTGGTTGCCCAATAATACTGTATGAAAAATCTAAATTAGGACTTCCTCCTGAAGTTACTACAGGTATTATTCCAATGTCATCATTTGATTGATTTACTTGATTTGCCAAACTATTAACGGTAATGACTGTACTAGGAACCAATTGTAGATATTGAGTCGTTGGAACTAAATTGGATGTACCATTAATACCTCCACTTGAAACAATTAATCTATTTTGATAAACCTTTGCAACAGGAGCCATTCTATTGTTTGGCAGATTACAAAGCTCTGTCCATTCATTAGTAACCGGATCGTATTGCGTAACCTCGTCACTAATAATGTTATCTTCTCTACCACCAACTACAATAATCTTATTATTATGAACCAGTGTTCCGGGTTCAACATGAGATCGAGTAGTTGGAAGATCTGCTAGAATAGCCCATGAATCCGTATTTGGATCGTATACATCGACATAATCTGTACGTATAACAGTACCTTCATGACCTTCTTGTCCACCAACAACATAAATAAGTCCATTTAAAGATTGAACACTATGGTGATTTCTAGGTCTTGGTAATGGTGCAGCATTAGTCCATCCAGCATTAATATTATTTAAATCAAGAACATAGTGATCTGAAATATCTGTCTGAAGATCTGCTTCTAACCCACCAATTAGATGAATTATATTATTATTTATAGTTGCAGAACAAGAACCAATAGCGTTTGGAAGGTCTGGACCATCACTCCATGAATTGGTTATTGTATTATATATTCTTACCTTGTTTGTTTGAGAAAGTGTAGCATTATAGTCCCCTAACCAACCACCTATTAACCAAATCTCTTCATTTGTAGTTATAATACCCATATGCGTTAGTGGTTCTGGCAAATCTGAACCTAAGCTCCATGTGTCATTAGTAATATCATAAATATCCAAATCATCACTAGCATTGATACCTTGTAGCCAACCACCCATAACATATAATTTGTCGCCAACAATTGCATTTCTACTTTGAAAACGGCTAACATTTGCATCTGCTAAATCATTCCAAGCACAAGAAATATTATTTATGGTCCAAGTAAATTGTTGTTGAGCACTGGTAGAACCCAATCTATCAGCAGTTAGTGTGACTTGATATATCCCATCACTATTCGTTCCTCCAATATGAGCATCAATGTCAATAATTCCATTTATTTCTCCAGAACTTGCATCGATATCCAAACCTAGTGGTTGGCCTGAAATCGAATAAACAATTGGTTGACTCGTATCTCCTCCTGTGGCATTTGACTGTAGTGAAACAAAATCTCCAACCGTATCTTGTTGATCTTCAATCGCATCCAATGTAAGAGGTAGCTGAGGACCCGTAACCGTCCAATTAAAGTTAATGTCCACGGATTCAGAGCCTGGTTTACTCACTGTTACCGTTACCTGATGCAGTCCATCGTTATTGGGACCACCAATAACAGCGTTAGCACTTACAGTGCCAGAAATCACACCTGTGTTTGAATCTATAACTATACCTTCAGGTTGTCCTGATATAGCATAAGTGAAGTTAGCAGCTGGGTTTCCACCACTTGCCGAAACCCCTAGGGTACTGATCACATCGT
>NZ_JBKQXM010000001.1:0-549584 GCF_046762865.1 Winogradskyella sp. A2 | reverse complement strand
ACGGTCGTTCCTATCTGGTCTTGCTGATCGTCGATACTGGTCACTACCAATGGACCCGTAACCGTCCAATTAAAGTTAATTATTTGTTGCGTTGAACCTGGCTTATTTACTGTTACCGTTACCTGATGCAGTCCATCGTTATTAGGACCACCAAAAACCGCGTTAGAACCTATGGTGCCAGAAATAACACCTGTGTTTGAATCGATATTAATACCTTCTGGCTGTCCAGAAATAGCGTAAGTGAAATTAGCAGAAGGATTTCCTCCAATTGCTGTAATACCAAATGGACTGATCTCATCATTTACATCGTTATTTTGGTTGGCGACAGGGTCTACTTCTATTAGTGGGTATGGACTTACATTCAAGAAATCCCAGCTTCCTTCTAGTTCCAATCCAGCCGTTCCTGAAGTACCTATAAAACCAACTGCCAAATCTACTGATGGATCTTGCAATGCTGTAAGTATATTTCCTTGGGCGGTTATTGTGCCAAGTAATGTACGTGAGCCTCCGTTTATTTGATATTCCAGATTAACCTCACCAGTCAGATTGTTAATCACAAAATGGAAAAGTATCCCAGATATTGAAGGGTTTTCCAAAGGGAAGGTAAAACTAACAGGTGTCTGTGGTACATCTCCTATTTCTTGTAAGGCAATGAAACCGTCAGTGGTCACTACAAATTTTATATAATTAGACTGTGTTCCATCTCCAATAAAAAATCCAAGCTCACCATTAGTGATACCTTGTTCGTTCTCAAAAAGTCTTAAAGGTCCCGTAAAACCATTCATACCTCCTGTTACTGTAAAAGTACCTGTTGAGTTGTCTACTTGTACACCATATTGATATCCTTTCTCTTGTGTATTAATTGTTCCTAATGCTGTACCAGAAGTCATATGTGAAGTCATAATACCAGGCGCTCCTCCAAGAACATCATTAGGATTAGGCCCATTGTCCCTGTCATCAATCCAGCTTAACCAATTGGGACCTGAATCTCCATTGTTCATTAAACCTGTCATTCCTAGTCCGAAAATTCCTCCAAGACCTTGTTGATCGTTAAAAAGATCATTACTTATTGGCAAAGTAAATGCATCACTTCCAGACTGAGTATGATCCCCTAATTGAAAAGGGTCCAAACTATCTGGAATACCATCAAAGTCATCATCTGTATCGTTTAAATCAGAAATAAGTGTACCACCTGAAGATTTATCAAAATCTGCAGGTTGAGAACCACCATTACATGAATCTGTAAAGTTTTGTTCTTCATCTAGGTTTGTATAACCATCGTTATCATAATCTGCAAGCGGATCATAAGATTCGTCAGTTGGATCCAAACATGGCACAAAATCTTGAGGTTCAAAAACCACTATTTTTCCGTTCAGCGTACCTGCCCAAATTGTTCCTGGGAAAATTTCGTTATCTCCATTACAGGTTACTCCTAGGGCATTACCGCCTATCCCTGAAAGAAAATTTGAGGTTAGTTGGTCTAGATCCCCATTACCATCAAGTTCCACACGTCGCAGAACACCATTATTAACGCCTGCCAGAAGATTCCCTTGCATAATACCACCAAAATTTGTTGCGGTGTATTCGTCAATACCATTTGTATTGGTTCCCCATGTGGTTACAGGATTATCATTGGGACCATCAGGGTTTGATATTCCCGGTCCTCTCCAGTCACCTTCAATAGGATTTGCTGCAGGAACAACTAAGTCCCAGTTTGCTGGTAGTGCAATATCCGGATTATCCGTATAACCAATTCCAGGATTACTAGGATCATAAATTAAAGTACGAAATACCTGATTTGTACCATCGTCAGTATAAAGACCTGCACCAGTTGGATTAGCACGAGTCGGGTTAGGGTGACCTCCATAGAGACTGCCAAAATTATAATTCTGAATATTTGTGGTTATTAACTGTAGATGATCTTTATTATTAATTTGTTCTCCTCCAGAGGATGAAGTACTCCCAGGTTCAGAAGAATCATAATCATTTGTTGCATTACCACCTCCCTCATTAGCAGGGAATCCTCCCCATCCACCATTGGCTCCATTATCTGTTACATAAACTGCACCAGACTCTGTTACGACTAAATCATAAGCATTGCGATAACCTGGAGAGAATATTTGTACGGGACCATTTGGATCAATTATCGCTTGATTAAGCCCATCATTACCTCCCCAAGGATCATTAACGTCAATGCCATTATACCCTGGTACATCCGGATCAGAGATTCCATTAACGTTTGTTCGTGTTGGGTCATCTAAGGTTGGCAAGTCGTATATATAACTACGCCCATTATCGTCTAGGATTGGAAGTGAGTTCAATGCTGTAAGATCAACCGAAAGCACTGCTGCAGATAGAGCATACTCACAAGTATAAACAAAATTTGTTGATGGTGAGCCAGCATTGGTGTGCCCTCCAGAGGCCACAATCAAGTAATCATTCCCATTTATAGTGACGAATTCGAGACCATTAGTTGCATGATTTTCCTCAGATCTTGGAAGACCTCTAACTAAGTCTACAACATCCCAAGAAGTACCATTCCAACTAAATCGTGTTATCACTCCAGAGTTTGTATCCAAATTGACATCACCATTACCACCACCATCACCAGCACCGATGCGGAAATCACTAGAAGTAACATAAATTACAGGATTCTGAGCTGTACCGACTACAGTTAGCCCAATAGTCTCACGAAAAGTACTATTATGCGTTGTTCCATCATCATTGTGATCTGCCATCGTAAGAATACCATCTAGTTCTTCAATATCTGTAACAACATAGTCTGTGGCGCTATTACGTTGTATTGTTAGTATTTTTATAGCACCTGTATATTCTGCAACATATAGACGACCATCTGGTCCGTACATTAAGGAAGTTACTGCATTTACAGTTGCACCAGGATCATCTGGAACATTAAAAGTAATTTGACTTTGACTGAAATTAACTTGAGCATTGCTCCAAAAAGAAAATAAAATAGAAACGAAAATAATTTTTACGACCTTCATCTAAATGGGGTTTAAATATTAGAAGTAAAATTTGATGATAGATTTGGTCGTGCAAACGAAAATAGAATTTAAAAATAATCCATACTTGATTTATCTTTGTTTTTCGACAAAACACATATTTATCGGGTTCTAATTATTATTAATCCTTATGTGAGATACTGATTTTAAACAAGTTACAAAGGTGATGGTTCTAATATGAAAATTTGGGCATTAATTTTTTCTAATAAAAAGAATTTTAATTGGCAATTATTTTCGAAAATTATAATTCTTTAAGCAAATAAATTTAACTTCAAAAATTGTTCAATTTTTAACTACCTTAATAATCTCCATACTAATGAAGTTGATTACTTGTAATTAAGGAATGATTTCGAAAACAGAATAAAACCAGTCTAACAATATATAAAAAGAATCGCTCAATATTGGTCTTAACTAAAGGTCTTTAATAGTTAACTACATCTGATTTTCCTTCGGAAAATACTCGAACGTAAATCCGCAACTATTCTTATACGACAACGAAGAGAACACATGTGGTTAAGTACAAGCAAAAGACAATCGAAAAAAACTTCATTAACTACATGCTTATTCTATGAATAATATGCTACCAAAAACGCTAGAATTAATATAGTTCTCCTTATACAAACTCATTGACAAAAAAAGCCAAATACTTTCGTATTTGGCTTGTTGTAGCGGGAACTGGACTCGAACCAGTGACCTTCGGGTTATGAGCCCGACGAGCTACCTACTGCTCTATCCCGCGATATTGGATTGCAAATATACGACGCTTTTTAATTTTAACAAGTATTTTAAATAAAAAAACGCCCAGAAAATCTGAGCGCTTTAAACCAATTATAAATAAAACTTAATATATTAATCGTCATCATCGTCTGAGTCTAAAGTTGCTAGTGCACCTTTTAGATTAGCCTCATCCAGATCAAAATCTACAATATTTGGAAGTTGTTCTTTCAACATTGCATAGTTACCTTTAAAACCATTATTGCTTAACAACAATGTTTTTAAATTAGTTAACTGTGCAAGCTCGCCTGGCAAATTACCATAAAATGCATTATTAGATAATACTAATTCTTCTAATTCAGCTAATTCACCAATTGAAGAAGGAATTGTACCTAATAGGTTATTGTCAAAAACACTTAATACTTTTAATGATTTCATATTAGAAACAGTAGATGGTATTTTACCCATTAAATTATTACTACTAAGTATTAATGTTTCTAATTTTGTTAGGTCACCTATAGAAGCTGGTATTTCTCCGAAGAAATTATTGTTATAAAGTTCTAGTGATTTTAAGTTTTCAAGGTTACCAATATTAGATGGCAGTGCACCACTTAAGTTATTAGAAAACAATAAAAGTTTTTCTAATGAAACTATTTCAGTAATACTTTCTGGTAGTTGTCCCTCTATCTTATTAAATGATAAGTTTAATACTCTTAAAGACGTTAACGCAGCAATATCCTCTGGTAATTCTCCTTTTAAGTTGTTGAATGTTAAATTTAAAGCAACTACTTTATCATCTTCTACAGTTACTCCATACCAATCAGAAATTGGATCTTCTAAATTCCATGAAGTTTTCCAATCATTACCATTTGTAGCATTATATAGTGCTAACAGGGCGCCTTTTTGTTCTTGGGAAACGTTTGCAAATGTAAATGCAGAAAGCAAGCAACATAACAAGGTTAATTTTAGGGTTCTCATAATAGCAGATTTCTGTGGAGGGACACAATTTACCTTACGAATATAGACTCTAACAGTTAAAACAACAACTTTTTTCGATGAACTGCACACCTTAATTTTATAAAATGCTTATTATCAATATTTTATGAAATTTCACTGTTCTATACTTTCGGCCTGAAAACTTAGTATTTCTTGCTTTTCACACGATATGCTAACCTGTATAGGATTGCAACATATCTCACAATCTTCAATATAATTTTGGGTGTGCTGAGAAGTGTCAATTAGCATTGAAATTTGCACCCAGCAATACGGACATTGAAAAAAATGTTCTTTCATTTTTCTTAAGATTAGAATCTTACATTTAATAATTCACCACTGATTTGAAGTACTAATACTTCTGCTAATTTAGCATCATATTTTGCTTGGTTTCTGCTCAATTCTGCAGTTAGTAAATTAAATTGCGCTTGTCTAAATTCGATAGAGGTAACTTGCCCTAATTTAAATTTTTCCTGTGTACGATTAAAATTATTCTTTGCTGTTTTAATATTTTCTTCCTGTACACGATAGATCTTTAATCTATTCTGATAATCGTCCCAAGCATTATTAAAATTTCTTTCAACTTCTAACTTTAATTGCTCCTTTTGTAATTTTAAATTTTCAAGATTAATTTTAGCATTTTTTACTCTTGTAATAGTGGTTCCACCATCAAATAAATTCCAACTTAGATTAACTCCGGCAGACAGTCCCGTATTTGCAGATACCGCGACAAAAGATGCCGCATTATTGTTATTCTCATTCCAGCCATAAGTCCCAATTAAACCTACAATTGGCAAATAACCCGATTTATTGGCTTTAACTGTAAAATCGTTAATGGCAATATTTTTATCATTCTGAATTAATGTGACATTATTACTTAAAACCTTTTCCAATAATTGTTGCTTATTTAATTGCATCAGAAAGGTTACAGAGGTGTCAACTGCAAATACTCTATCAATTGAATTACCAGTAACTACATTTAAATCGCGCTTAGAGTTGATAAGGTTTTGCTTTGATGTTATAACATTAATACTATCATTATTAATATCCACTTGGGCATTTAAAACATCTAATTTTGTGTTTTGCCCATAATCAAATTGATATTCTGATCTCACCAGTCTGTCATAAGAAATCTCCAATGTTTGCTCAAGTGATTTTAAATTCTCTGCACGTCTGGCTACATCATAATAGACCGTTAGTAGTTGTAAAATTGTATTTTCAATGGTCTCTCTAGCTTGTAGCTCGCTTAAATTATATTCTTCTTTTAATCTCTTGAAATCGTAATAGCGACCTAACCCATCAAACAAGGTATAATTAAGATTTATACCTGCATTATATCTAGAACTTTCTGCACCATCTAAGGAGGTTGACTCTCCACTACTGAATTCTGCAGAAAGATTATCTTTATTGTAGGTCGCACCTGCATTAGCTGTTAAGGTTGGTAAATACCCTGAGTTGAGAACACTTTTATTATTCTCTGCTAATTCAACATTATTATTAGCAATCTTAACTCCGTAATTGTTTTCTAATGTAAGTTGAATAGCCTCTTCTTTAGACAAAATATTTTGTGCAAAAAGATTACAACCTATTAAGACTGCAACACATATTATGTATTTTCTACTAATCATTTGTCTGCATTGTTCAATTGTTCTTGCTCTATTCTTTTATTTTTATTTGAAGTCCCTAGAATTGCATCTTCTTGCAGTCTAAAGCCTTCTTTTTGTTCTTTAATGGCTCGTTCTACCTCTTCTTTTGTAATATCATCTCCCGTCCAAAGCCATTTTGTATTCTTTTTGATAAAATTGCTGAATGATAGAAATATTGGTAAAACCACTAGAGTTAAAACGGTAGCAAATCCAATACCATAAGCAATTGAAATTGCCATTGGGATTAAGAATTGGGCTTGTCTACTTTGCTCAAAAATTAATGGTGCCAAACCAGCAATTGTGGTTAATGAAGTTAAGAAAATAGCTCTAAAACGTGAACGCCCAGCTTCATATAATGCCTCATCAAAAGATAATCCACTTTTAAGATTACTATTGAATTTACTTATCAATACCAAACCATCATTTACCATAATACCAATAAGGGCAATTATACCCAACATTGATAATATATTCAATGGAAAATCATGTATCCAGTGTCCCCAAGCCACAGCTGGCAAACTGAAAGGGATTAAAGCTAATAATATTAAAGGCTGACTGTAACTTCTAAATGTAAATGCAATAACTATGTATATCAGTGCCAATACAGTCCAACCAACAGGTCCTAAGGAGTTCATGAGTTTTAAACGCTCTCTATTCTGACCTTCATAAGACGGCGTAACTGTTGGATACTTAGATAATATCTCTGGCATTATCTCATCTCTAATTTCAGCCATAATATCTGTGGCACTTGTCTTTTTTGTATCCTTAATATCTGCAGAAACTTGAATTTCCCTTCTACCTTCTAAGTGATTTACTGCAACATCACCACGCTCTATTATATATGTTGCAATCTCCTTAAGCGGCACCTTTTCACCACTAGGTGTAGTGATACGCATATTATCTAAATTGTTAATCGATGAGCGATTTTCTCTTTCATACCTTACCCAAACACGTATTTCATCTTGACCTCTCTGAAATCTCTGGGCTTGATTACCAAAAAATGCAGAACGCACTTCAGACATTACAGAGCGCAGGTCTAAGCCTAAAGCATAAGCATTTTCGTTTAGTTTTAGACGAATTTCCTTTATACCAGCTGGATCGTTATCCGTAACATCTTTAAGAAGTATATTATTTTCTAAATTTTGTTTTAATTCAGATTTTACCGCTTTTAGTTCGTTTATATTATTTCCTAATAGTGAAACTGAAACAGGAAGTCCTCCAAAATTACTACCACCACCATATACAATACTCTCAGCGCCAAAAATTGGCCCAACACGATCTTTTATGCGGTTTGAAACTAAGTTTGAAGTTATACTATTTGGTCGTTCTTCACCTGGTAATAAATTGATCGCTAGAGTTGCAGTTGCAGAACCTGGACCAATATTTTTAATCATATTTTCTACTAAGTATTTATCAGAATTTTCACCAATAAATTCGTCATTGATTTCCTTTGTTACCTCCTTAGCTTTTGCCTCTATATATGAAATTATACTATCGGTTACCTTAGCATTTGTGCCATTAGGCATATTAAGAGAGATCTGAACCCTGTCACTTGCTATATCCGGAAAAAATGCACTCCTTATAATACCACCTTGAAAGCTCGCATTTGTTAAAATAAAGATGACTATAAAAAATGAAAAGGTTAAAAATCTATTGTTTAAGGAAAATTTTAAAAATGGACTATATATCTTATCCCTGAGACCTCTCATTATTTTATCACCTAAGGTATTTGCATATCTGAGCTTAGAAAACACATTTTGAAATATACCTGCCAAACCAGATTTTTGCTTTTTACTTTGCGTTCTTAATGCTTTAGAATGGGCCAAGTGTGCTGGAAGAATAATTAATGCTTCAACTAACGATACCACTAATGTTAGAATTACCACTACTGATACTTCACCAAAAAACTCACCAATTCTACCATCTAAGAATAAAAAGATACCGAAAGCAAGAATAGTTGTTAAAATGGCTGAAACAATAGCAGGTAAAACTTCCATTACGCCGTCTATAGCTGCTCGTTCTGGCGACTTACCTTTTTCATAATGTTGATAGATATTCTCTGCAATCACAATACCATCATCAACAAGAATACCAATTACTATAATCATACCAAATAATGAAAGCACATTAATAGTAACATTAAAATAACCGGCGAACATAAACATACCAGCAAATGCGACAGGTAAACCTACTGCGACCCAAAAGGCCAACCTTGTATTAAGAAACAAGGATAAAAAAGTTAACACTAAAATCATCCCAATTAAAGCGTTTTCAGTAAGCAATTCAGTACGTTGCACCAATGTAGTAGATAAGTCTCTAACCACATTTAATTTTACATTATCATATTTCTGATTAAAGTCTTCAATATATTTCTTAGCATTCTCAGCAGAGGTAATTAAATCTTCAGTATTGGTACTGGTAATGGTGATATTAATAGAAAGATTACCATCAAAATAATTAGCATTTGGAGTTTCTGAGAATTGATCTCTAACAATGACAATATCCTTAAGCTTAATCTTTCTACCAGAAGCATCTGATTTAACGACTAAATTAGATAGGTCATCTGCATAGTAAGATCTATTATTTGCTCTTATAAGATACTCTTCTGCATTTGTTTTTATAGTTCCGCCAGTAGTTATTAAACTCGCCTGATTTACCGCTTGTGCAACCTCTGCAAAGGTTAAATCATAGGCTAATAAGTTAGTTTCATTAACAGCTATTTCAATTTCTTCTTCTGGATATCCTGAAATTTGAATTTGCGAAATCCCTTCTATTCCTCTAAGGTCATTCTCAACCTGCCTGCCAATCTGCTTTAGTGTAGCCAAAGGTATTTTACTACCACTAATTGCAAATGTTATTGTTGGTCTTAATTCCTCTCGTTTAGCAACTATTAATGGCTCCATTCCTACCGGAAAAGAAGGTACTCGATCAACAGCATTCTTAACTTCTAATAGCATAAAATCAATATCCTTACCTTTCTGGATTTCTACATTGATATTACCGCTATTTTCTCTTGATGTAGACGTAACACGTTCTACACCATTAAGACCTTTTAAATTATCTTCGATTTTAAGTATAACACCCTCCTCTAACTCTTGTGGTGATGCACCTGGATAGGTAACATTAATACTAATATTTTTTGAATCTACTAAGGGAAAGAATGATGATTTAAGTTTTAGTGCACCAAACACTCCGAAAATAAGAAAGGACCACATCACTACATTTACAGCGACGCTATGCCTTATAAAATAAGCAATTAGTTTTCTCATTACTTATCCTGTTTTTCTGAGCTTGAAATCTCTTTCAAGTCTGATTGATAGGGTTTTACTAACATACCAGCGTATGAACCAGGGACTGGTTTGGCCAGAATGACTGTACCATCTGGAATAGTTTTTAAAACAACCTTTGTGTCAGAATAGTAAATAGGTTGTACATCAATAACATCCAAAATACTATCTCTAAGAACAAATATTTGATCACCATCTAGCATTAAATTTCTATTTATTTCAAAAGCATTTTGTTCTTCTTTAGCATTTAAATTTGCTTCGAGATACATCCCTTCCTTTAATGTTTCATTCTTAACTTCTATAAATGCCGTTATGGTTTGTGTTGTTGGGTCAATGCTTCCATTAACTCTTGTTACAACTCCAGAATAACGTTCTGTTTTATCAATATTATTTAACTCAACAGGTTCTCCAACTTTCAATAGGCTCGCATAGGATTTACTAAGTGCCACCTCCATCTCATATACTCCTGGATAGATAAATTCCCCGAGCTTTTGCCCATTTCTAATTAAAGATCCTTCAGTAACAAGTGCTTCTGTTAAAATACCCGAGAAAGGCGCTTTAATATTATACTTTGCTAAACGCTGTTCTAAATTCTTAACATTAAAATAGTTCGAAATTATTCCTCTACCAGTAATGAAAAAATTTTCTTTTTCTGTGGTCATCTCTGGTAGTTTTGGCGTTGATTTGTTCAGGTCAAAACCGTTTAAATACGATTGCCATTTACTGTAAACTTCAGGAAAATCTAATCTTAAATCTGGCATAATGGCCGCAATAGAATTGTACAAATTACTTTTGGAAGATTGCACGCTTGCGTAATGTTCTGAAGCATCTATTCGAATAAGAGTTTCTCCTTTTCTAAATTCTTGACCAGGTCTAAACAATTTGTTCCCTGTTTTAAAAACACCTTGTACTTCAGCAAAAAGTTCAACCCTGCGTTTAGCAACTAAACTTCCATTGGCCGGAATAACGATCTGTACTGTTGAATTTTGAACCGTTTCAACAAATACAGTTTTCACTACTTTTTCTGGAACGGGTCTTTTACGTACATTTTTTTCAATTATAAACTGACCTAGAAAGTAAGCTCCTACAATAAGTAAAATACCCAGAAGGAATAAAATAATTTTGCGCATGTGATGGTTGTTAATGAATGCAAATGTACCTATAACAAAGTGCTAAGCAGTTAAAATAATCTTAATTGTTAAAACCCTCAATTTCTTCTTGTATGGCCTCCCATTGCAACATAAATCCTTCTAATTCTGCTTTTTTTGATTGGTATAAATCAAAGAAGTTTGGATCTGAAGCCGTCTCTTCATAATTAGTTTCTAAAGCAACATCGTCATTCTTAATATCTTTTTCTAGCTGATTAATTTTTGATTCTACTTTACTCAGCTTATTGTTTAATGATTTTAATCGTTTCTGTTGCTCATAACTCTGCTTGTTACTCTCCTTTGGTTTAGAAACAATAACTGTTCTTTTTTCAGCTTCTCTGAGATTTTCAATATTTCTTTGCTCTAAATAGTAATCAATGTCCCCTAGATATTCTTTGATTTTCTGATCTTTAAATTCATAAACAACCTCAGTCAATCCTTGAAGAAAATCTCTGTCGTGAGACACCAATATTAATGTACCTTCAAATTTTTTCAATGCTTCTTTTAGCACATTTTTTGATTGAATATCTAAGTGATTGGTTGGCTCATCCATTATCAATACATTAAGCGGTTGCAATAACAATTTTGCCAATGCCAATCTATTGCGTTCACCACCAGAAAGAACTTTCACATATTTCTCAACCTCATCTCCTCTAAACAAAAATGATCCCAAAATATCACGAACTTTAATTCTATTGGACTCATTTGCAGCATCAATCATTGTATCTAGAACTGTTTTATTTCCATCGAGATATTCTGCCTGATTTTGAGCAAAATAACCAATTTGAACATTGTGCCCTAATGACAATTTACCTTGATGTTCTATTTCTCCCACTATGATTTTGGCTAGAGTAGATTTTCCTTGTCCGTTTTGCCCAACAAAGGCCGTTTTAGTGTCTCGAGCAATAGTTAAATTCACATTCTTTAGCACCTGTAAGTTTCCATATTGCTTAGAAATGTCTTCCATTTCAATTACAACTTTTCCTGGAGTTATAGATATAGGAAACTTTAATGTCATTACACTATTATCATCTTCATCTACCTCAATTCTATCAATACGGTCTAGCTTTTTAATAAGAGATTGGGCCATTGTTGCCTTTGAGGCTTTCGCTCTAAATTTTTCAATGAGTTTTTCTGTCTGTTGAATTTGTTTTTCTTGGTTCTTTTGAGCAGCTAACTGCTGTACCTTCATTTCCTTTCTAAGGGCTAAAAATTTGGTGTAAGGTTTATTATAATCATAAATGCGTCCTAAGGAAATTTCAATTGTTCTATTGGTGACATTATCAAGAAACATTTTATCATGAGATACTATTACAACAGCACCATTATAATTTTTTAAAAATGATTCTAACCATATTATAGATTCAATATCTAAATGGTTAGTAGGCTCATCTAGAAGTAATAAATCATTATTTTGAAGCAATAATTTGGCCAATTCTATTCGCATACGCCAACCGCCTGAAAAAGTATCAGTCAGTTTATTAAAATCCTCTCTTTTAAATCCTAATCCTTGAAGAATCTTTTCAGTTTCACCTTGATAATTATAACCACCTAATATTTCATACTGGTGTTGTATTTCATTTAGATTAACCATTAACTGATGATAAGCATCACTTTCGTAATCTGTACGTTCAGCTAGATCTATATTTATTTTTTCAAGCTGTGCCTCACACTTTTTAATATCCTTAAATGCTTCATAAGATTCTTCTAATACTGTTTTCCCGAATTCAAAATCAATATCTTGTTTTAGAAAACCAATTTTTAAATCTTTATCTGTAGCAATTTGGCCAGAATCATATTCTTGTTCTTTTGACAAGATTCTAAGCATCGTAGATTTACCTGCGCCATTTTTGCCAATTAAACCTATTCTATCTCCAATACCAAGCTTGAATGTAATGTCTTTAAAAAGGTACTCACCCTGAAATGATATGGATAAATTATGGATATTTAGCATAGGTTTTTTATAAAATTACAATCGCCTTAAATGTTACAATTGTTACATCAATAGAACAATAAAAAATTATCTTTGTTCCATCTTAAAAAACGCAAAATTAAAGGTTTTTAGTTATGATTAGAAAAGGAATGAAACTTTATAGTATTCTTTTCGGCGCATGCCCAAAATGTCATCAAGAATCAATGTACGTTAACTCTAATCCATATGCACTTTCAGAAACCTTAAAAATTAATGACGAATGCTCACATTGTAAAACACGGTATCGTATGGAACCATCATTTTTTTATGGATCTATGTATGTGAGCTATGGTATTGGAATTGCATTTGCAGTTACAGCTTTTGTAATTAGCTATGATATTTTTGATTCTTCCCTAATGACTGCTTTTATAGCAATAATAGTTACCCTTGTTGCTCTGATTCCCGTAATAATGAGACTTTCGAGAAATATTTGGATTAACCTTTTTATGAAATACGATAAAACGTTAGTTAAGAAGTAAAACGTTTAATATCAATTTCAGCATCTAATTCTCTTTTATGCTCTATCAAATTGTAAAGTTGATTTGCAACATAGGGTGCAATCATTACGCCACGAGAACCTAATCCATTAAGTACAAACAGGTTTTTAAAATCTTCATGAACACCTATTAATGGCCTTCTATCTGCAACAGTTGGTCGTATACCTGCAACATGGTCTACAATTTCAAAATCGCATTTAATAAAGGTTCTTAGCTTGGTTAGAAGTTCATTTTTACCATCTTCCGTAGGCGCGTTTGTTTTATCTGACCAATTATATGTTGAACCAACAACATAAATGTCCTTCCCAAGTGGAATTATAAATACCGAAGATTTAATTGCATAATCAATTTTTAAATTTGGTGCCTTAATAGTAATTACCTCTCCTTTGGTCCCATTTAATGGAATGTTATTAAAAAAAGGGTTTTTCTTAACGCCAAAACCCTCTGCAAAAACAACTTGTTTTGCCTTAATGCTATCATAGGTTAACGAATAACTATTTATATTAAGCTTGCCATAAATAAAAGCCTCTTCCTTTAAACTACCCTTTGTCCCTAAAAAAGTTTTATAATTAGTAATTAAAGTCTCAGTATCTAACCGACCCGTTTGAAAAACTTCTCCAAATCCAAATGGTGCATCAACATGCGGATTAGTATTCTTAACAAGGTTAGTAGATAAATAAGATTCTAATGATGGCTTATCGGAAGCCATAAACCAAAGATTTTGTTCTTCTACCGAAGCAAAACGCCTCAATATTTGTAGTTTGTAATCTATTTTTATATCCAGTTCTTTTTCAATCGTCTCATAAACTGGTAAGGCAATATCTAGCTGTTCTTTAGACTTCCAAACATAAGTAAATCGTTTTAAAATAACTGGATTGTATAATCCTGCTGCAACTAATGAAGATTGTTGAGAGTTGTTATCAAATACAAGGAAAGAGCGGTTGTTTGCTCTAAGTTTTTCGCAAAATGCTATACTGGCCAATCCACATCCAACAACTATATAATCTACTTCTTTCATTACCGCAAAATTAAAACATCTATACACAAGCAACAGGTAAATATGTATTTATTCCATAAAAAAAGCTCACCAAAGGTGAGCTTTTAATTTTATTGTTATGAGTCAAACTTAGTAACTCCACATATCCTGTTCAAAGTTTCTGATTTTATCTTTTATACGCTCAGATTCTAAGAGTTGCATAAGTGCATTCTCTGCAATGTATTCCTTAACTTCTCTATCGCCATAAACGTTCTCTTCCTTGTATATTAAACCATGGAAGCGATGACTGTTAAGCAAATGATCGAATGATATAGGAACAGCACTATTTTTATTATTGAATGCTTTAGCCTCGTGCAAAATGTCTCTCATCTCAGGAACAAACACCCAGAACAGTCCTATTGGTTCTTTATTGGCTTCATCATCTGAATCAATAAAGTTTACATCTGGAGCTGCTGGAGCAAGTGCCAAGATACGATATTTCATTTCACCTTGACGCTTGTCAAAGTACCACATTCCTTTAATTAAATATGACTTGATATCGAATGCTTCAATATTACGAGTAATAATATATTCAGGATCAATATACCCATCAGCATTAAACTGATCATATCCTATATCTAAAGTATCTGTTTTGGTCATAGACGCCATTAAATCTTTCTGTGTAAGCTCATTTGTAAAATAAGAATCACTATATACTTTAGATATCATACCACTATTAATGTTATCCATTAACACATGGTAAAGAGATCTTCTGTTTCTACCAATATTATTAGTATCTACAGGAAAGTATAACGGAAAGTTAGCACGCTCATCAAGGACTACGTTTTCCCAAATGATTTTAGAAAATAAAATATCTCTATCGCCAACATAACCATATTCTAAAGGCTTATCATTATCCAAAAGCAACTCGGCTTCTGTTTTCATGCCTATTTCTTCTGGTATCTTAGCGTTGAGAATATTCGCTTGAGCGAACATGCTGTTGAAAACTAAAATCCCAACAAACGTTAATAATAATTGCTTTATTTTCATTTTCTTCATTTTATTAATTTGAGGCCTTAGAACATGTCTATAACGCTCTATCAAATTTATTATTTCCTATTATTAATTAGATAATTCTATAACTACCGGAGTAACTGTTTTAATTCTAATAGGGTTATTAGGTGCTTTAGCTTTGATATTGATAAATTGTACAATATCTCCACGTCTAGCAGATCTTAATGCATTTTTAGCAGCTGTGTTTAAACGATTACCATTCACATTTACAGAAGGTTTACCAGGAACTTTCATTGTAAATGATACAATATTAATAGGTAGCGTGAAATCAAAATCATCACCAAAGTCAGCTGAAAGCTTACCAATCTCAACATTATTTCTAGGTAATTTTGCATTACCAACTTGTCCGTTGAACTTACCTAATGGTTTTGGTAAATCTTTAATTCTAAATGTTTTCTTATCTCCAACTTTAGAACCATCATCTAAAGTAGCCGTAACATTAATAGTTACTTCTCTACCTGATTGAGGTCTCATTTCATATTTACCGTTAGATAACTTTTTTAAACCAACTGCATTTGCATTGACTTTATTATCTGATACACCGGCAAATGAAATTGTCATCGGATTTACAACCCCTCTATAAACTACATTCATTTTGTCTGCAGATATAGTAGCAGAATTTGGTCTTGGTACTACAACATAGTTACCAGTAAATTCAATTGGTAATTCTACTCCCTTTTCCATAAAGGTAAATGTACCTTTAACCTCGTTTTCACCAACACTACCTGTAGTAAAATTTAGTCTAGCATTGCCTAGTGAATCTATTGCTCCTTTTTCAGATAAAGCAACGTCATTTCCGTTAATGTTTAGTTTAACAGGTGTAACACTAGCATATTTACCTAATACAACTTTTCCTTGGAATTTTTCACCAGCGAAAAATGCATTCTTATCAGGAATAACAATAGCTTGGTAATTCTTTAACGTAACTGCTTCTTCCAAAGAGTTACCTAAAAATACGTTATATAGGTTTGCTTCTGTAGTTTTAACATCATTTTGAAAAGAAGTCAATTTAGCATAAGATGCTATTGCAGGGAAGCCTTTAAAGTTATAGTCTAAATAACTTAACTTAGCACCTTCCTCTGGTTTAATATCACTAAAGTCAAAACGCTTATCAAAATTCTCGATAGCTCTTTCGTATGTTACATCACCAGCAAGAACTTCTTTAACATCTGATTTATATTTTTCAAAGACTCTCATTACTTCTTGACCAACTTTGGTTAATCTGTCTCCAGTAAACCACTTTTCATCAAGATAGTCACCATTATCCATTTCCTCAGCTGGTAACATACCGTTCTCCAACTCATATTTTCCACCTTCAAGGATATCCTTTTTAAGTGATTCTATATATGCGTCGAATTTATCCGATATTGATTTAATTTGTAGTGCCTTATTAGCAACAACTCTAAACTCAGCTGGTTTTTCCTCAGCTTTTAGAGCTAATCCTTTTAACAGATTATCATTAGAAGCTGTAGTAAATTCGTTTGTCGATTCAAATTTAGCGTCCATTGCGCTAAATGCTGATAGTACTTCTTTTGACATATTCATTGCCATCATAGCGATAAATACCAAGTACATTAAGTTAATCATTTTCTGCCTTGCAGATAGTTTTCCTCCTGCCATTGTGAATTAGTTTTTAATGGTTAATTATTAATTGTTATAAAAACTAATTAGTTTTTGTTCATAGCAGATAACATACCACCATATACACCATTTAATGATGAAAGGTTTGATGCTAATGATTGCATTTGCTCCTTTAATTTAGTAGCGTTTTCTACCGCTTCCTCATTAATTGCCGCCTGACGGTTAGCACTTTCCATTTGTACTTTGTAAAGACTATTTAAAGACTCCATCTGTGCTGCAGCTAAAGATAGCTCTTCACTATATCTCTTCTGAGCAGTTAATGAATCTACTGTAGGTGAAATATTCTTAGCAGCACCCTCGAAATTCTTAATGCTTTCTCCCAAACTAGACATAAGATCACTATCAATTCTAGCCTCTTTTAATAAATTGTCTAATTTTTTAGATAATAATCCTTCTGCATCTTTAGGCTCTTCTTTTTTCTTCTTTCCTGACATTTGTCCTCCTGCCAATTCAGGGTACACTAATGACCAATCAAGATCAGCTTGTTGTCTTTCGAATGCAGAGTAAGCAAATACTAGTGCTTCTACTACCATACCAATTGTTAAGATCTCAGAACCAAATGGCCAGTGTTGAATCTTAAATAGTGCTCCTAGGATTACGATTGCTGCTCCTAATCCGTAGATCATGTTAGTCAGTGTTAATTTACCTTTTTGTGCCATAATTTGTTAAGTTTTAGTTTAAGTTAATGGATTTAACTTAAGTAGGTTAATTTTAATTTTAGGTTATTTATTGTTTAAGTTTAAGTTTTAATTTGTGGCTGCATTCTTAGTTACCTCAGTTCCCATGTAATCTTGAACCGTTCTGAAACCAATATAGCTTCTTGCAGAATCCGCATATTCGTAATCTCTTGAGCTTACTTGTAGGAAATAAGCAACATCCTTCCATGATCCTCCTCTTACAACTTTACGTGCATTGTTTGGATCATTTACATTTGGATTAATAGTTGACGAATATTCATAAGAACCAGGATCGTAAGATCCATTTACCCATTCTGATACATTACCAGCCATATTATATAGGTTGAAGTCATTTGGATCATAAGCGTCCGCTTCAACAGTATATAAGGCTTGGTCTGCAGCATAATCACCTCTTAAAGGTTTAAAGTTTGCCATAAAACACCCTCTGTCATTTTTAGCATAAGGTCCACCCCATGGATACGTTCCTCCTTGTAATCCACCTCTAGCTGCATATTCCCATTCTGCCTCACTTGGCAGTCTATAAGAATTTATTGGTTGTTTTCCTTTACTTTTCTGGAAACCATTATGCTTTAAAGTTCTCCACTGACAAAATGCTTGCGCTTGTTTCCACGATACACCAACTACTGGATAATCATCATAAGCTGAATGCCAGAAATAGTCATTGTGCATTGGTTCATTATATGAATATGCAAAATCTCTAATCCAAGCCGTTGTGTCTGGATAAACTTCAATTTCTTCTTTTATAATAACATCTGAGCGTTTCAGATTTCTATCTTTTGCAGCTCTCTCAATATCCATGTAAGTATATTGAAACTTAAACTGCTTAACATCCCAGGTACGCTGACCATTATATGATTCTTCTAATGGTAAGTACATATTATCCATTACTTCAGCATAAAGCTCATCTGGATACTCATCAGTATCAAAAATTAAATCTACATCGTGATTTATTTTTCTTTGCTCATTACCATATGTATTAAGCATATAGCTTTCGTAAGCATTTAGATCATCTGGGTTTGAATCTAGGTAAGCAAATTCTCCAATATCACCGCTACCAGCAGTTTTTCCTTCTAAATCTGCCATCTCTGCCAAATTCAATCTTAATATAGAATCTCTCACCCAATACACAAACGAGCGGTATTCGCTATTTGTAATCTCTGTCTCATCCATATAAAATGCGCGTACAGTTGCAGTTCTAGTAGGAGCATCTTGCACACCAGCAATATCATCATCAGATTTACCCATAATGAATGCACCACCCGGAACCAATGTCATTCCGTATGGTTTTTCTGGATGCCATTTTTTACCTTTAACACCTACCAATTGTCCACGGTCTCCAGAATTACAACTGGCTACCAAAACTAATACAGTAGTAAGTAAAATAAACTTCTTAATATTCATAGTAACTCGAGGTTAAATTAGTCGTCCTTAATTTTAAGGTCGTAAACATATTTATATATTTTCGAAAAAACAACTTTTTTTCAATTTTTTTTGCATTTCGTCCTCAAAAATGTGCATTTCATCGACGAAATTCAAGTGAAATCTCGACGAAATGCACATTTTAGAAGCTGTTCTTCCTATAGGCTTTATACCATCTTTCCGGTATTTCACCCTTCAAAGCTTGCAGATAATCGGCATGCATGCATGGTAATAACGTGTGCTTTTTTAATTTATTATTAACATCTGGTAAAAAAGGGATTTCTATCCACCAACGGTTTGTCTTAAGACTTTTATAGAAGATCAATTCGTCATCATCTACTAGAACATTAAACTTTTGATAGTGTTTTTCGTCTGTAAAATTATCATCTTTGATTCGACAGTTTACCCCTTCAATAAAATACCAAATAATCTGAGCAATTAACATTGAGCTTGCATTATCATTTCTAGAATTATGGTATTCATATATCCCAAAAGATGATACCTTATTACTTATTCCTGCATATCTGCTAATAGCACACATCTCCTTACCAGAAAATCCGTTGGGAGAATACTTTTGGTTATCACTTACTTCTGATGCCTGAACGGATTTTAAATCTATTGATACGATATGAGCATCGCGTAAAAGCGGTTCTACCATATTAATATCTCCTGTAACCTCTCCTAATCTATAAGCCTCAAAATAAAGTTTCTCCATTAGGTCAATTTCTTCTTGAGAATTAAAATAAGTTTGATACCCTATGGAGGAGTAATTAAATAAGTTGTAAGGCTCTTCTACAATAACCTTACCTATATAACTATTATTCTTTATTGGTAGGTTGGCATCACCTAAATCAAAGTTAGTATCAATACTAACAATATTTACCATAGGCATAACATTATCGTAGGCTCGGTAATTAGAATATGTTAAGTCTTGACTTCCTCCTAATATAATAGGTATAATGTTTTTTTCAAGTAAAACAGTAATAGCAGTTCTAATGGCAAAATATGTATCCTCAACAGATTCACCCGGATCAATATCTCCTAAATCTGCAATGGTACTGAACCAATTTCCTGGAAAGAGTGAATACAACGCTGTACGAATTGAGTCAAAATGGAGTTCTGCTCCCATATAATTGACATCATTTCTTGTTTCCTTAACGCCAATTATCGCTAACTGCACGTCTTCTAAATCTGGAATTCCGTTTTGTCTTGAATGGACTTTGATTTTTTTTCCTAGCGCTTGTTGCGCTAATAGTTCTTTTTGAGCTAGGACCGCATCTGAAACAGGCGTTAGAAAATTAAAATTCATTTAAACTATTTCTTTTTAGCTGTTGCTTTTTTCTTGGTTCTTTTCTTTTTAGGAGCATTCTTTTCAAGAAGCGATTTTGCTTCTTCTAGTGTCATTTTACTAACATCGACAGTTTTTGCAAGTTCTACTTTTTGCTTGCCTTTAATAACATTGTGTCTTCCCCATCTTGCTTTTTCAACACGGATACCTTCGGTTTCCCATACATGAATAAGCTTATCTTTTTCTTTTTGAATTTTATCTTCAATCAAAGTTACAATGTCTTCTTCAGAAAGATTGTCCCAATCATATTTTTTATTAACATTTATGAACATATTGTTCCATTTAATAAATGGCCCAAATCTTCCTTTTCCTTTTGTAACATCTAATCCTTGATAATTGTATATAGGCGCGTCTGCTTTTTCCTTTTCTTTTATATAGATAATTGCTTCGTCTAATTCTACACTTAAGGGGTCTACTCCTTTTGGTAAGGACACGAATTTTTTACCAAAACGAACATATGGTCCAAAACGACCATTGTTTACTTCTACCTCATCTTCATTATAATGTCCTAAAGCTTTTGGAAGTTGAAAAAGACTCATTGCTTCTTCGAATGTTATAGAACTTAATTGTTGATCTGGTCCTAAACTTGCAAACTGTGATTTTTCTTCTTCTTCTGATGTGCCTATTTGTACCATAGGACCAAACTTGCCTAGTCTAACACTAACTTGACGACCAGTCTTCGGATCTTCACCTAAGATACGTTCTCCAGATTCTCGTTCTGCATTCTCTTGAACATCTTCTACTTGAGGGTGAAACCCTTTGTAGAAATCTTTCATCATGTCTCTCCAATTCTCTTTCCCTTCTGCAATATCATCAAAACTCTCCTCAACCTTCGCTGTAAAATTATAATCAAGGATTGATTCAAAATGATTAACAAGAAAATCAGTAACAATAATACCTATATCTGTAGGTACAAGTTTGCCCTTATCTGAACCTACACGTTCAGACAGATTTTTTTCTTTAATACTTTGCGACTCTAAAACCAATTGAGTGTAAGCCCTTTCAACACCATCAACACTTCCTTTTTCAACATAGTTTCTATTTTGAATTGTTGAAATGGTCGGTGCATATGTAGAAGGACGACCAATACCGAGCTCTTCTAATTTTTTAACTAAAGCTGCTTCTGTATATCTTGCTGGTGGTCTTGTAAATCTTTGAGTTGCTGTGATAAAATTATTATTTAAACTATCAGAAACTTTTAATTCTGGCAACAATCCTGATTGCTCTTCATTTTCATCATCAGTACCTTCCAAATACACTTTTAGAAAACCATCAAATGTTATCATCTCACCATTTGCAACAAAAAGTTCATTAACAACTTGACTGGAGTTCACCTTAATCTTAACATTTGTACGTTCTAATCTTGCTTCACTCATTTGTGATGCAATGGCACGTTTCCAAATTAAGTCGTATAGCCTAGCCTGATCGCGTTCTGTATTTACATTTTGATTTGCAAAATTAGTTGGCCTTATCGCCTCGTGAGCTTCTTGCGCTCCTTTAGATTTACCTTTATAATTTCTTGGCTTACTGTATTGTGATCCATAAGATGATACTATAGCGTCCTCAGCACCTTGCTTTGCTTCATTAGATAAATTAACACTATCTGTTCTCATATAAGTAATAAGACCAGCTTCGTATAATCGTTGGGCGTTACTCATGGTTCTACCTACCGAAAACCCTAACTTCCTTGCTGCCTCTTGTTGTAAAGTTGAGGTAGTAAATGGTGGTGCAGGTGATTTTTTAACGGGCTTTTTCTCTAAGTCTGATACCTGATATGATGCTCCTAAATTTTTCTTTAAAAAATCTTCGGCTTCATTTTTAGAGGAGAAGTTCTTAGGTAACTTAGCTCTAAAACCAGAACCATCTGCAGTTACAAACTCAGCATCTACTCTATAAGATGCTTGTGGATTAAATTGTTGTATGTCACGTTCGCGCTCAACAATCAACCTTACGGCAACCGACTGTACTCTACCAGCAGACAAACCACCTTTTACCTTACGCCATAGCACAGGAGATAATTCATAGCCTACAATTCTATCTAATACACGACGTGCTTGCTGGGCATCTACAAGATTATAATCTATACTACGTGGGTTTTCAATGGCTCTATTTATAGCCTTTTTTGTAATCTCAGAAAAAACAATGCGTCTTGTCTTGTCTTTATCTAATGCCAATGTTTCAGCCAAGTGCCACGCTATTGCTTCCCCTTCCCTGTCCTCATCACTCGCTAACCAAACAACTTCTGCTTTCTTTGCTAAATCTTTTAGTTTTTTAACGACGTCCTTTTTATCCTTAGAGACTTGATATTTAGGTTTAAAATCACCTTCAACATCTACACCAAGTTCCTTGGACGGAAGATCTGCTATATGTCCAAAACTAGACTCAACTTTGTAATCCTTTCCTAGAAATTTTTCGATGGTTTTAGCCTTCGCAGGCGACTCAACTATTACTAAATTCTTTGGCATTCTTGATTTTTTTAAGGTTACAAATGTATGTGAAAATAAATTTACAATCCTAATTTAGTCTTATGTTGCAGGTATTTGGACACAACAAATAGTATCATAAAAAGAAAAAAGCCTTACAATTTATAAGGCTTTAAATACTTATGTTAATTTAATTATAATTAATAAGTATATGTTATTGATTCCTCATAATCTTGAAGATTAAAAACAACTTCATTCTCGCCTTCCACCTGCAGATCAGTTAAATCAAAAGATACTTCTCGTGAGAATACTGCAAGACATGCTTCTTGATTTATGAGTACCAATTTAATACTCCTCTGAACAGGTGATGATTCCATAACATCCTCAGTTGCTAACAATAAAAACTCCCAAGTTTCACCACTACAACCACTTGCTGATACCTCTATTACCAAACAATCTTCAAATATTTCCACATTACTAATGTCATAAAAATCAGTTTCAGCACCTTGATATAAACTGTTATCTGCAATTGCGAATTGATCACAGTTGGTTGATGGCATCATAGCGTCATCCTCATCACAGGTTGTATTAAATAACATAAGACTAAACAAAATAAAAAAGATGATTTGGGATTTTCTCATTGGTTCAGATAATTTGTGATTGATAGTCCTTTATATAATAGATTCTGAAATTAATAAAAGGTTGCGTCAAACCTAATATATATTCTAAAAATAGTATTTAATTTGAATAAATTCTAAATTCTATATTATCTGCCAGATTGTCATATTCTACAAATTAATCCTATCTTTGCATACTTATTGAATACGGTAGAATTCATTAATTACAATGGAAAAGATAATAGACGAAAACAAACAAGGCGAAGCCTTAATTTTAAATAAAAAAGAAGGAAATTCTAAAAAGCTTTTTATTGAAAGCTACGGTTGCCAAATGAATTTTAGTGACAGTGAGATCGTTGCTTCAATATTAAGCGATCAAGGTTTTAACACCACACAAGATTTAGAAGAAGCAGATTTAGTTTTAGTTAATACCTGTTCTATACGCGATAAAGCAGAGCAAACAGTTAGAAAACGTTTGCAAAAATATAATGCTGTTAAACGCATAAACCCTAACATGAAAGTTGGTGTTTTGGGCTGTATGGCGGAACGATTAAAGAGTAAATTTTTAGAAGAAGAGAAAATTGTTGATCTGGTTGTTGGCCCAGATGCTTATAAAGATTTACCCAACTTACTAGCAGAAGTAGATGAAGGGCGCGATGCAATAAATGTAATCCTTTCAAAAGAAGAAACATATGGCGACATATCGCCGGTGAGACTAAACTCAAATGGTGTCACTGCATTTGTATCTATTACAAGAGGTTGTGATAATATGTGCACGTTTTGTGTAGTACCTTTTACAAGAGGTAGAGAACGGAGTAGAGATCCACAGAGTATTATAGAAGAAGTTAACGATTTATGGTCTAAAGGATTTAGGGAAGTTACTTTATTAGGTCAAAATGTTGATAGTTATCTCTGGTATGGTGGAGGTTTAAAGAAGGATTTTGAAAAAGCTTCGGATTTACAAAAAGCTACTGCAGTGAACTTTTCTAAGCTATTAGAACTTTGTGCTATAGCACAACCAAAAATGCGATTTAGATTCTCAACATCCAATCCTCAAGATTTGACCATAGATGTAATTGAGACCATGGCTAAATTTGAGAATATCTGTAATTACATTCACTTACCAGTACAAAGTGGTAGTGACAGAATTTTAAAAGCCATGAACCGCTTGCATACTCGCCAAGAGTATTTTGAATTAATCGATAATATAAAGAGACTAATTCCAGATTGCGCAATTTCTCAAGATATGATTTCTGGTTTTCCGACTGAAACCGAAGAAGATCATCAAGACACTTTAAGTCTAATGGAATATGTTAAGTATGACTTTGGTTTTATGTTTGCGTATTCAGAACGCCCAGGAACACTTGCAGCCAGAAAATTAGAGGATGATATACCAGAAGATGTGAAGAAAAGACGCTTAAATGAAATTATTCATCTTCAACAAAAACATAGCTTGTTAAGAACACAAGAACATATAGGAAAGATTGAAGAAGTGCTTATAGAAAAAGAATCAAAGCGTTCAGACCAACATTGGTCAGGTAGAAATAGCCAAAACACAGTTGTAGTTTTTCCAAAAGAAGACTATAAAGTTGGTGAATTTGTAAATGTAAAAATCAATGACTGTACAAGTGCTACACTTATTGGTGAAGCCTTAGACTACTCTAAAAACAATCAATAACAATGAAGAAACTACTTTTACTCTTATTTGCTTCAATATTGATAGTCTCTTGTGAGAATGAGCCCATTGATGGTGACTTAACCGGTGACACAAATAATGGTGGCACCACAGGTGGCAGTGAGAGCGATGACTTAAGCCTACTACTTTATGAATTAGACACTCAAATTAGTTTTGATTTTTTTGGTGTTCCAATTGAATCGGTTACGAATTCAGATATTAATGTTATCAATGACAGAATTGTCTCTGGTGTTAATGCATTTTCCGTAAGCGGTAGTCCTTTTGAAACCGAAAATCAAACCATAACCCGAAACAGTTCAGGTCAAATTATTAGCGATATATCGATTAATTCAGAAGGTGTAACAACTAATGAAACCATAATTTCATATACCAACGGAATGATTTCTCAAATAACGTATGATTATTATGAGGATGATATTGATGATTATACGTATAACTTCACCTATGAAGGTAACACTATTATTAGGACTGAAGTAGGTTCTGCAATTAGCACAGTATTCACATTAGATGGTTTTGAAAGAGTAATTCGAAAAGAGTCTTTCGATGGATCTACGTCCATTCAGAATGAGAGCTTAGTATATTCTGGGGTTGGAAATATAAATAGTAGTGTTACTACTGGTGAAATTGAAAGTGACACAACATATCAGTTTGATGATAACGAGAATCCACTCAAAGCAATTTATGAGGATAATTATTTATTACGCTTCTTAACTGATGACTACACAGATGAAATCGGTCCTCAAATAGCACAATTTTTATCAAGTAATAATTGGAGTTCTGCAACATTTTCTGGTGAGTCTTTCACTTTTGAGCTTCAGTATAATACAGTAGGAAGAATAATAAATAGAGATATTACTTACGATTTTGGTGCCGAATTAGCATTTGAATTTAACGAAAGATTTACTTACGTCAATTAAAACAACTATGGAATCTGTTCAAGCCATAAAACAACGCTTTGGGATTATAGGTAATGATTCCAAACTTAATCGCGCCTTAGAAAAGGCCATTCAAGTTTCGCCAACAGACATTTCTGTCTTGGTCACTGGTGAAAGTGGTGTGGGCAAGGAAAGTGTACCAAAAATTATACATCAGCTTTCACACAGAAAACATGGAAAGTATATAGCTGTAAACTGCGGCGCTATACCAGAAGGAACAATAGATAGTGAATTATTTGGGCATGAGAAAGGTGCCTTTACAGGTGCGACCCAAACACGCTCTGGTTATTTTGAAGTTGCTGATGGTGGCACAATATTTTTGGATGAAGTAGGTGAATTACCACTTACCACTCAAGTTCGCCTTTTACGTGTTTTAGAAAATGGCGAGTTTATAAAAGTTGGATCTAGTAAGGTTCAAAAAACAGATGTCAGAATTGTGGCTGCAACAAATATTAATATGTTTGAAGCCATAAAGAAAGAAAAATTCAGAGAAGATCTTTACTATCGTTTGAGCACAGTTGAGATTAACTTGCCAGCGCTAAGGGAACGTAAAGATGACATCCACCTATTGTTTAGAAAATTTGCAAGTGATTTTGCCTTAAAATATAAAATGCCAACCGTAAGACTTACAGAAGATGCTGTAAGTTTACTATTAAAATACCGCTGGAATGGAAATATTCGTCAATTAAGGAATGTAGCGGAACAGATTTCTGTTTTAGAACAGAATAGAACTATCAACGGCACTGCATTACAACAGTATTTACCGAATGCAGGAAGCAGTTTACCAGCTGTAATAAACACTACCAAATCCGAAAGTGATTTTAGTAGTGAACGTGAGATTTTGTATAAGGTCTTATTTGATATGAAAAGCGACCTTAACGATCTAAAAAAACTTACCATGGAACTTATGAAGAAAGGTAGTGTTTCTGACGTACAAAAAGAACACGAACATCTGATTCAAAAGATATATGGTGAAGAGGAACAAGAGGATATCAAAACAGAAACTGTGGTAGAAGATCTTGAAGTACTTTCAATACCAGAACACACTGAGACGACCGAAAATTCAGTCGAAGTTGAAGACAAATATCACTTTGCAGAAGAAATTGAAGAAGAAGAAACACTTTCTTTACATGATAAAGAATTAGAATTGATAAAAAAATCCTTAGAACGTCATCATGGTAAACGTAAATTAGCTGCAGCAGAATTAGGTATTAGTGAGCGTACGCTATATAGAAAAATAAAACAATACGATCTTTAAGATAAAATTATGAAGGCAGTAGAAATATTTATGATAAGAAAGTCGTTTAGACCAAATAGTTCGGAAGCAATTCGTAAAGAGGCGGAGGAACTAATTAATGATAAACATTATCAAGGCTATCGATTAATTAATGTAGATTTTGATGTTGCCGACAATGCAGGCTACATCTATGCCTTTATCACAATGAAAAGACCTAACACCTATTAAATGAAAGTTTTTAAATTAATTGTATTTTTTGGATTAATAATTACTACAACAAGTTGTGGTATTTATTCTTTTACTGGTGCAGATACTGGTAATGCAAAAACATTTCAGGTTAATTTCTTTCAAAATAATGCAGAACTTATAGAACCAGGATTAGATATTGATTTTACAAATGCACTTCAAGATCTGGTCCAAAACCAAACTAATTTAAATTTAGTTACAGATAGTGGCGATTTAATTTTTGAAGGTGAAATTACAGAATATAGAATTGCACCAATGACAGCCACTGCACAAAATACGGCCGCACAAAATAGGCTTACTATGGCTGTTAATGTTAGATATTATAACGGTTTGGATGAAGAAAAAGATTTCGAACAGCGTTTCACTTTCTTTTTTGATTATCCTGCTGATGTTCAACTTTCAAGTGTTAAAGGAGAAGCACATGAAGTACTTTTTGAAAGAATTACACAAGACATATTTAATACATCGTTAGCTAATTGGTAGATTATGCAGCTTCAAGATCTTACATATTTATTACAACATCCTGAAGCGGTAACAAGCTATCAAACTGAAGCGCTTTTTGAAAAGATTAAGGAATACCCATACTTTCAACCTTTACATGCATTATATCTAAAAGGACTAAAGCAAAAAGAAAGTTACAAGTATAATAACACACTAAAAGTAGTAGCGGCACACACCACAGATAGAAGTGTATTGTTTGATTATATAACATCTGAAGTATTTAATCAAAATGAAATATCAAAACAGATTAAACAAACTTCAGAATATATAAAATCTATAAGTGTCAATGAAGTAGCTGATATTTCAATAAACAAAAGTGTTACTATAGACGATGCATTAAAAAAGCACATAAAAGCAACAGAAGGTGTTTTAGACCCTGAGTTATTTAAAGCCAAAGAGCAACCTCAGATAAATATTGAAGCAGAGGCACCTAAAATTGAAGATTCAATACTATCGGTAGATGTTGATAATATAAAACCAGAAAAGAAACTCAAAATTGGTAAACCCCTAGAGTTTGATAAGTATGAAAGTCATTCTTTTGCAGAATGGTTAAAGATCACAAGTTTTAAACCTATTGATAGAACAAATGAGGAGCCACAAGATCAAATTAAGGAATATGATTCTGTTCCTCCATTGCAAAATAAATTAGATATAATTGATCGATTTATAAGTGAGAATCCTAAAATTAAACCGGTAGCACAAAACCAACCTAAACCAAAATTGGTTAACAATAACGAGGATGTTTCAGATAGTTTGATGACAGAAACATTAGCAAGGATATATTTAGAACAAAAAAACTATGATAAAGCCATTCAATCTTACAAGATTTTAAGTTTGAAATATCCAGAAAAAAGTAGTTTCTTTGCAGACCAAATAAAATTGATAGTAGAATTAAAGGATAATAATATATAAAATGAGTGCATTTTCAATTTTTCTAGTACTAATCGTAATCGTAGCATTTCTGCTCGTCGTAGTAATTATGGTACAGAATCCTAAAGGAGGTGGCTTATCTTCTTCTTTTGGAGGTGGTGGCACACAGCAATTAGGTGGTGTTAAGAAAACAGGAGACTTCCTAGATAAAAGTACTTGGTTCTTGGCCACGGCATTAATAGTGTTGATATTAGCTTCGAACCTAACAATGGAATCAAATACAACTGTAGAGTCTAAAGCTTTAGATACTACTGAAGACACTAATCTTCCTCCATTGAATACAACACCAGCAACTGATGATACTACTGGCGGTAGTGATTCTAATGACGAGTAATACAACTATAAAGATATTTAAGCCAGCTCAATGAGCTGGCTTTTTTATTACTGTAAGTTTGTCAGTCTTATTGTCTTGGCATAATTTTCGAATAACGCTATAGCGTTGAATCAATAATTAATTACTAAAAACTTAAATAGAATGAGCGTAAATATTAAACCTTTAGCAGACCGTGTTCTTGTAGAACCAATGGAAGCTGAAACAACCACAGCTTCTGGTATTATTATTCCTGATAATGCCAAGGAAAAACCGCAAAAGGGAACTGTTGTTGCCGTTGGTAACGGTAAAAAAGACGAACCTCTAACAGTTAAGGTTGGTGACACTGTATTATATGGAAAGTATGGTGGTACAGAACTTAAACTTGAAGGTAAAGACTATTTAATGATGCGCGAGAGTGACATCTTGGCAATTGTTTAATCTATTTACAAACCAATTAAAACTTAAATTAAAATGGCAAAAGATATAAAATTTGATATAGAAGCACGTGACGGACTAAAACGTGGTGTTGATGCTTTGGCAAATGCAGTTAAGGTAACTTTAGGTCCTAAAGGACGTAATGTAATTATCGGTAAATCATTTGGTGGACCAGCAGTAACAAAAGATGGTGTAACTGTAGCTAAAGAAATAGAATTAGAAGATGAGCTAGAAAACATGGGAGCTCAAATGGTTAAAGAAGTAGCTTCTAAAACCAACGACTTAGCAGGTGATGGGACAACTACGGCTACTGTATTAGCACAATCTATAGTTAAAGAAGGACTTAAAAATGTTGCAGCTGGTGCTAATCCAATGGATTTAAAGCGTGGTATTGATAAAGCTGTAGAATCTATAGTAGCCAATTTAGATAGGCAATCTCAAAAAGTAGGTAGTTCTTCTGATAAAATAAAACAAGTTGCTGCTATCTCAGCTAACAACGATGATACTATTGGCGATTTAATTGCTAAGGCTTTTGGTAAAGTTGGTAAAGAAGGAGTTATCACTGTTGAAGAAGCCAAAGGAATGGAAACTTATGTAGATGTCGTGGAAGGTATGCAGTTTGATAGAGGTTATTTATCTCCTTATTTCGTAACAGATGCTGACAAAATGATTGCGGATTTAGAGAATCCATACATTCTATTATTTGACAAGAAGATTTCTAATTTACAAGAGATACTTCCAATATTAGAGCCTGTAGCACAATCTGGTCGTCCATTATTAATTATCGCAGAAGATGTTGAAGGGCAGGCATTAGCTACATTAGTAGTTAACAAATTACGTGGCGGATTAAAAATTGCAGCTGTTAAAGCTCCAGGTTTTGGTGACAGACGTAAAGCAATGCTAGAAGATATAGCAATCTTAACAGGTGGTGTTGTAATTTCTGAAGAGAGAGGATTCTCACTAGAAAATGCAGATCTCACCATGTTAGGTACTGCCGAAACAGTAACTATTGATAAAGACAATACTACAATTGTTAATGGTGAAGGAAAAGCCGCAGATATTAAAGCAAGAGTAAATCAAATAAAAGCTCAAATAGATACAACAACATCAGATTACGATAGAGAAAAACTACAAGAGCGCTTAGCTAAATTAGCTGGTGGTGTTGCCGTATTGTATGTGGGTGCGGCATCGGAAGTAGAAATGAAAGAAAAGAAAGATCGTGTTGATGATGCATTACATGCTACAAGAGCTGCAGTAGAAGAAGGTATTGTTGCTGGTGGTGGTGTTGCTCTAGTAAGAGCTAAGAAGACATTAGAAAAACTAGAAACCGAAAACTTAGACGAGACTACAGGCGTACAAATAGTAAATAAAGCTATTGAATCTCCACTTAGAACTATTGTTGAAAATGCTGGTGGTGAAGGGTCTGTTGTTATCAATAAGGTTTTAGAAGGTAAAAAGGATTTTGGTTATGATGCCAAGTCAGAGAAATATGTAGACATGCTTAAAGCTGGTATCATAGATCCTAAGAAAGTGACTCGTATTGCTTTAGAAAATGCAGCATCTGTTGCTGGTATGATCTTGACTACAGAGTGTGCTTTAGTTGATATTAAAGAAGATACACCTGCAATGACACCAATGGGTGGAGGTGGAATGCCAGGTATGATGTAGTCAAATGCCTCGACACGCAGGCATTGACTAGAGTCAATAATAAATTAAAAGCCTTTGATGAGAATCAAGGGCTTTTTGTTGTTATAATTTTATGCTTATTCACGTTTTTGTATTCAAAAAAATACATTGTTAGGTGGAGGCAGAAATTTCAATATGGGGATATTCACTTGATCTATTTTGAAAAGAGGTGATTTTTGGATTTTGTATAATTCCATCTTTAATCTCAATAGCTCGACGTATAGTTTCGCTTTGGTTCCATTTTTCAGGGCCTCCCATTATTATGGGTAAGTAAGGAATAAGGTTATTAGATATTTCCCAGCTAGCCGCATTCCATAGATATGAAGGCGTATGATCAACCGCATAATAAAATAATTCTCCTGCCTTAAATATCGGTGTTTCAAAATTAGTAGGTTTAGCAAAAGAAAACCCCATACCTTCGTCGCAACTGATATCAATAATTAAGCAACCCGGTTTCAGTCGATTATTTTGATCCTCAGGTACGAACATCAAAGGGTGATCTGTATCTTGAAGCATGCCATTCACAATAATATCTGCATCAGTTAATTCTTCAACAAACGGATGAGATGTATTATCGGGATGTAAAGCTATAAGATTATCATTTTTATCTTCATCAATTTGATAATAATTAACTCCGGCCATTTGGTCGGCTACCAGGAAATAATGTCGTTGAGTGAGCACTGTAATATCTTGTATACCTCTAGCTTGTAGTGCACGTATGGCACCTCTGCTTACCGAACCAAAACTAATCACAACTGCTTTACGATTTGGCCCGTAGTTTCCATCGATTCCCATCAAATTCATAGCATGATGTACACCTGCATATCCTGCTATTTCATTATTATGTTGAAAGATATGCATTTGCCAATCTCCGTGAGCTGACCATCGATGCATAGCTTCCCAGGCAATAAGTGTCAGCTTTTTATCAATCGCTATTTGTGTAATACGTCTTTGTTGCACACAGTGCGGCCAGCCCCAATGTATAGTTCCCTCTTTCATATCTTCAAAATCTTCCTGTACTGGTTTAGCTAACAATGCAACATCACAATGCTGAAAAAGCTCAGCCCTATTTAGAACGCCAGCACTCATTTTATTTAATTCGGAGTCATTCATTCCAAAAGGCAAACCATAGCCCTCTTCAAAAAACAAATGATCTCTAAGGTCTTGATCTATCCAATCCAATTGATCAGGGTGAATTGGCACTCTTTTTTCTTGTTTTTTTCTCGAAGATCCGAAAACACAAACATTAAGTAAACTCATGTGCTTATTGATTTTAAATTTTAGGATATGACAATCTAAATAAGTAATAACCGAATATGACAATCTACTTGTCAGTGATGTATTAAAGATAAGAAAACCAAAGGCATCCTAAGATATTTATATTCAATAATTTATACGAATCTGTTTTAATGTTATAAATAAAACGACAAAGAAGTTCACTTGAGACTTTTATAGTATATAGGTGCTTTATAAAAAAAGCCTGAATTTAATTTCAGGCTTTTTACTTAATTTCCGTTTCCATTCTCACTTTCATGGTCTTTAACCACATCTTTATCTCTATACTTGCAACATGGGTGAACTGAATTGTAGGCCTCTTCTGTTGCTTTTATTTCTTTAGTATCATGCCCAACATCTGCTAACTTTTGTGCAATAGTTTTAAGATTGGTTTTCCGCTCATCATAAATCAATTTTAACTCATGAGTATCCACGTTCCAAACCGCAGACTTCACACCTTTTGTTCTTATTGCTGCTTTTTCAATACGTTCTTTACACATACCACAAACACCATCTACTTCCATACTGGCTTTAGCATTTTTATTTTGCGAAAAAGCAAACAAACCAAGGCAAAGCGCAATAACTGTTATTAAATTTTTCATGTTTTTATTTTTTAATTATTCTAATCTATTCTAAATCTGAGCCCAGTATAAAACATACTTCCAAATATTGGGCCGTATACAAAATTACTATCAAAATTTGAACCAAAGGGATCGTCTGGACTTATAATTGGATTAGACTGTCTCACATTAGTAACATTTTCACCTCCCAAATATATTTCAAATCTTGAAGAGAATACTTTTGTCACTTGCATATTTAACGTACCAATTGTGGGCGAATATTCACCTAATTGAAATTCTGGTGAACTCAAATCAGTACTTGGAAAACGTTGTGAATCTAACCAATTATAAGTGGCATCAAATTTCCACTGCGCCCCATTTTTCTTTGCCTTTGTTTCATAGGAGGCATTAGCGAACAAACGGTTTTTGGGAATCAATGGCTTTTCTAGCTTACCAGAAATATAATCCGTTTTAATGTCGTAATATTTATATGCTGTTCTTAAATCGAAACCTTCAAATGCATTGAAATTAAACTCCAGTTGAAAGCTATTGGCATAACTTTCACCCTCAAGATTATAAAAACTAATTTGAAATGGATTTTCCCAATCCGTAATTACTTGATTCTGAAATTCGGTACGATAAAAATCTAAAGTTATGTCTGCTTTTCGATCAAATAAATTGAAGCCTTGTAAATAACTTACACCATAATTCCATGCAATTTCAGGGTCTAAGCCATATATCTTACCACCAGAATCTATAATATTGATTTGTCTTGAACTAGAAAACATATTCTGTGTTTCGGCAAAAATGTTGGCACTCTTTATGCCTCTACCAATCGACGCTCTAAGTGCAGCTTTTTCCCATGGTGTATACCTCACATGTAAACGTGGCGTTACAAAAAACCCGAATCTATTGTGCTGATCTGCTCTTATACCAGCTGTCAATGTTAGCTTATCTAAATCGTCATAAGAATATTCAAAAAAACCACCAAAGGAGTTCTCTGTGCGTTCGTAAGTATTTGTATTCACCAACTCATCATAATAATCATAAGTGAAACTTAATCCTGTTTTAATCTTATGACGGGAATCTGTAATTATACTGTTATATACCAAATTAGAATAAAAACTAGTATGCCTAATATCATATAGATTCAATCCAAAATATGACTCCTGCTTATGATGGCTAAATGCGGTTTGAAAACCTAAACTTTGGTATGGCACCTTAGGATTAACATAACCTAGTTTGGTTGTTACCTCAAAACGTTCTGTATCAATCTCACTACCCCAAAAATTTGTGGTACCCTTATCGCGTTCTGGGTCAAAATCAACTTGACCAGATTGAGTATTGTCATTAAGATACCTAAGGTTTATAAAACTAACAATCCCTTTTTCTGGATTTGTAAATTGCCACCTATTCATTATGTTGATTTGTTCTTTTAACGGAACATCTAAAAATGAATCGTCATTTCTGTCAAACTTCTGATTTCGTAGATTTCCATGAATGTATAATCCACTACTCCATCTTTCTGACACTTTTTGGTTAATATGTGTGTTTAATTCTAATCGGCCATTTACAGCAGCATATGCATTAACAAACAACTTACTATCTGTGGTAGGTTTAACCATTTCTGCGTTGATCTGTCCTGCAATACTTTCAAACCCATTCACCACACTACCTGCTCCTTTGGTAATCTGAATACTCTCTACCCAAGTTCCTGGAATAAAACTCAAACCATATGCTTGCGATGCACCTCGAATAGCCGGAATATTTTCGGTTGCAATTAATATATATGGTGAATTTAAACCCAACATTTTTATTTGCTTTGTACCAGTAACAGCATCTGCAAAATTGACATCGATAGATGGATTTGTTTCAAAACTTTCAGATAGATTACAACATGCTGCTTTTAACAATTCATCGCTGCTAACTGTAAATGTGTTAGTAGCTTTTAAATAAGACTTTGTTGTTGCTTGTTTGCGTGAGGTCACTGTTACTGCATCTAACTCATCAGAAGGTTGCATAACATGCTTTATGTATCGGTTCTCATTAACATTAAGAGTATCCGTTTTAAAACCAATATAACTGATTACTAATTTGTTATAAGAAAATTTATATGGTAATGAAAATGTACCATCTTCGGCTGAAACAGCTCCAACAGTAGAGTTTAACCAAAACACGTTAGCACCTTGTAAAGGAATCTCTTCAGAACTACTAGCTTCTAAAATAATTCCCTCTAATTGCTCTTGTGCATAACTCGTATATGCTAAGCATATAAATAAAATGTATAAATATTTTTTCATGATTTAATTATAGAAATAACAAACGCACTGTATAGTGCTCCTTTAATTTTTTGGATTGTTACTTCTTAATCAAATAAGGAAAGTTTCATCTAAAACGTGTATGTCTTTGATGATATTGGGTGGGGCATAGTTTTTATGAGGTATAATCGGTTTAACTGACGTCTCAAAAAGATACGTGTAACTATACACATAAGATACCAGCGTGAAATATACATCTTTATCAAAAGATTGAAAATCTTTTGCAGATAGCTCGTCTTGCCCTTCAATTATGTCTACTGTATCCTTACAGCAAGGTTTTTTTACATAAATAGTATCTTCCGCTTCCATACCGCCACATTTTTTAGCTTCACTAAAAATAGCCGTATCAACAAGGTGTTCTCCACAATAGTGTTTCTCAACTGTAAAGGACAATGTTGAAAAAAGCACTAAAAATGCTAAGAATAAAGAAAAGCCCTTATGTAAACTACATACTTTCACAATGCAAACGTACAAAATAAATAAACAGGTGATATATGTTTTATGTTTGTCTTAACGATTCAACCTATGATAATAAAAGGCTGGCAATAAAAGTATCAACAACAATGGTTGAATTAAAAAACGCCTGATATTAAAGAATAAGTAATAGTCCTCTTGCCTTGGATTAATCACAAAATATAAAAACGGAATTAGTAGTAAAATATAGGCAGCACCATAAATTATAACAGAGAATTTAATAATTCCCTTATCACTAAAAAAAACATATAATATGCCTAAGGAAATGATAGTATTTACAAAATATCTTAAGCTAGTAAAAAAGACCAATTTTGCTATTTCTCTTCTGGGACTATCCATGTATAAATAGTCATTTTCGAAAAAAGTTAGGTAAGGATCATAAAAAAGAACATTTTCATATGCACGTACCAATACAAGCAACATAAAGAGTATAAACAAGATGATATATTTTGTTGCTCTATGCATTGGCTCTTTTCTTTTTTGAAAACCTGTTTACCCAAAACATCCATAACAGAAACACAGTACCATAAATGACTAAGGGAAATATGACAGTATGCAAAATTTCACGACGCCATGGATAATGATATAAGCCGGCTGATAAAATTACAATTCGTATCAGGTTGAAAGCGTAGATAATGATACTTCCTGCCAAACAATATAAAAAGGTAGTTTTAAAATTATCAGCAAATGCAATAACAAATGAAAGAAACAAAATTATAATACTCAATGCATTGCAGCCCTCAATTACACGAGCAACGAATTTTCCATTTATAATTATCTTCATTGATGGTTCATTGTCATGCGGTAAAACTTGTGAATCGTAACCAATACTATCTAGTAAGTTTTCAGTTTGATTAGCTACTAAGTGTGTAGCATAATCTGGATAATAAATAGAACCATCTGATTTACTCAAATATATTTTATAACCTATTGTCAGTACGGTATAGACCAACAAAAATGTTATAATAAACCGAATGACAAGTTTATATTTTATTAAAAGTGAATTCAAAAAATGGGTAATGTTAGTTTGTTGTTAAATTTATAAAACTGTATTTTAAAATAGCGCATTTTGAATACTTTTACCAAAAGTTTTTCACCTATATGAATCTAGAAGAATTAAAACCAGAAGTAAAATCCATTATTGATCGAGTACAGCTAACTGTTAACGAACGTCTACTTAAACTTTGTGAGTTATTGGAAAATCACGTGGAATACTACAATTGGGTTGGTTTTTATTTTAAAAATGGTGATAAAGACGAGCTAAAGCTAGGGCCATATGTGGGTGAACCTACAGATCATACCATAATCCCATTTGGAAAAGGAATTTGCGGACAAGTTGCCGTGAGTAATCAAAACTTTGTGGTGCCAGATGTATCTGCTCAAGACAACTACATCGCATGTAGCATTACCGTAAAAGCAGAGATTGTGATACCTATTTTTGTCAATGGTGAAAACATTGGTCAGATCGATATAGATTCTAATACTCCGAACCCATTTACTGAAGCCGACGAACGTTTCTTAGAGTTTATATGTAAAGAGGTTGCTCAAATACTAGAATAGTCTACATACCTGTTCTTATAGCCTCTACTGGGTCTAATCTTGATGCTGAAAGTGCCGGTATTAATCCAGAAATTAATCCAATAAATGAAGATATTGATATTCCTAGAAGCATATTTCTAAAGGATAGTACAAATTCAAAATCATCCGTAATATTATTGCCAATAATCGTCCCAATCCAGACCATAAATAAACCAACGATACCACCAACTATAGCCAAAATAATAGCTTCAAATAAAAATTGAAATAAAATAAATCTATTTTTAGCACCAAGTGATTTCTGGATACCGATTAGGTTTGTTCGCTCTTTTACACTCACAAACATTATGTTAGCAATACCAAAGCCTCCAACAAGCAAAGAAAAGCCACTAATAACCCAACCTATTAAATTCATTGTACCAATAATACCATCTATAGCATCTTGTAAACCAGAAATTACGCTGATAAAAAAGGTGTCGATTTCATCTGGTTTTAGCCCTCTACGGTTTCGCATTAACTGAACAACTTCTGCCTTTAAACCAGCTATATCAGCATCCTTTTCAGGTTTAATTATTATAATATTTCTAAAGTTCTTATTATTATCACCAAATCGTTTTCTAACATAATTAGCAGGAAGAAAAATTGAAACATCATTACTGTCACCAAAAAGACCTGACCCCTCCTTCTTCACAACACCAATAACCGTAAATTTTTGTCCATATAGTCTTACTTTCTTTCCGATTGGCTCAAAATCTCCAAATAGTGATTTAGCGATTTCTGAACCTATCACAACTACTGGTCTTCCGGCATTAGATTCAGACTCATTATAAAAGCGACCTTTTTCAAACTCTAATACTTGGATATCAGTGAATTCATTTGATACGACAACGGTATTAATACTACTCACCTGTTCTGATTCGTACCTAATATTTTCGCGTCTTACAAATAATTGAAAAGCAACATGCTCGGCATCATTAAGATTAGCCTTTAAATATTTATACTCATTATAGGATATCTCTTCGAATTGTTCGCGTTTCCACCTTGGTACGTCTGTTGGACCAAATGAAAAACTCGCCAAGTACATTGTATTGCTATCTAAAGCACTAAGTGATTCTCTTATGTTTTTGTCTAGTGAATCTACTGCAGCCAGCACTGCAATAATAGAAAAGATACCAATAGTTACTCCGAGCAAGGATAAAAATGTCCTAAGCTTATTATTGCGCAAAGCATTAAAGGCAAATGAAAAGCTTTCTTTAAATAAACGTAGATATACGAGCATAATTATTTTGAAAAGCTTAAATATAATTGCTTTTCAACTATTATGATGTTACAAAAAGCTTAAATATATTTTTTATAATTACATTCCCGTTCTAATGGCCTCAACAGGATCTAAATTAGAAGCTGTAAATGCAGGAATTACTCCAGAAATTAATCCAATTAAAGTAGATAACCCAAATCCAAGAAACATGTTTGCAAAGGACAATACAAATTTAAAGTCCTCAACAAAGCCATTCATTATTAAAGAAATAATCCAAACAAGAAATAGTCCTACTAATCCACCAACAACAGCAAGAATTGTTGCTTCAAATAGAAATTGGAACAATATGAATTTGTTCTTTGCTCCTAGCGATTTTTGAATACCTATTAAATTAGTACGCTCCTTAACACTAACAAACATTATATTCGCAATACCGAAACCTCCTACCAATAAAGAGAAACCACTAATAACCCAACCAACAGTATTTAGCCCAGCAATAATTGCATCAATAAAAGAAACTAAACCAGAGAGTTTATTAACAAAGAAATCATCTTCCTCACCGGCCTTTAATCCTCTGTATGCTCTAAATTTTTGTTTTAAGACACTTTCAAAACCACCTATATCAATACCTTTTTTTGGTTTAATAACTACTGCACCTGGTAAACCGTTTACACCACCATTCCTAAATTGCCTCACAAAATTTGCTGGTACAAAACCCTTATCATCAGGTGAATCGCCTAAATTTGCGCCATACTTTTTCAATACGCCTATAACCGTTAACTTTCTACCATAAACCCTCACAACCTTACCAATTGGATTTGCTTTATCAAACAAATTTTCAGCCAAATTAGTACCAATAACAATAACAGGTGCCCCTGTATCAGATTCTAATTCAGTATAGAATCGTCCTTGTTCTACTTTTAAATCATCTATAATATATATCCCATGAGAAATTGGAGTGATATTAATATTTGTAAGTGTTTCAGCTTGATATCTTATAGTTTCACTTCCACCAAAAATTACATATGCAGACTCTTCTATATCAGGCACATTTCGTCTTACAAATTCATAATCATCGTAATCAGTTTGCGGATAATTATCTCGCTTCCAGCGTGGCACGTCTGTTGGACCAAAAGAATATTTTGAAAGATAAATAGTGTTTTTGTCTAATCCAGAAAGATTTTCCTTTATGTTTTTGTCAAGAGAGTCTACCGCAGCCAAAACAGCAATTATAGAGAATATTCCAACTGTTACTCCAAGTAACGACAAAAACGTACGTAATTTGTTGTTTCTAAGTGCATTTAAAGCAAAAGAAAAACTCTCTTTAAAAACCCTAAGATAGACTAACATAGATTGACTATTTTTTCTCTATTTATTAATTAGACGTTTTCAACAATTCATTGTTACAAAAAACTTTAATAAACTGCTAAAATCAACAAGAAATTCATTTTGATTATCCGTATTTTTGGCGCATTAAAATTACAACACAACACTATGAGCAACAAAACCATTTCATCGGCACTAATTTCTGTATTTAGTAAAGATGGATTAGCACCTATCGTAAAAAAATTAGACGACCTTAATGTAACTATATACTCTACAGGAGGAACTGAAAAATTCATAAAAGATTTAGGTATTAATGTTGTACCTGTTGAAGAAGTGACGTCTTATCCTTCAATATTAGGTGGAAGAGTTAAAACATTACACCCAAAAGTATTTGGTGGCATTCTAAATCGTCAAAATCATGATGGTGATGTTGCAGAGCTTGAGGAATTTAAAATCCCACAAATTGATTTAGTGATTGTTGACCTGTATCCTTTTGAAAAAACTGTGGCTTCTGGTGCTAGCAATCAAGATATTATTGAAAAAATAGATATTGGTGGTATTTCGTTAATAAGAGCTGCAGCCAAAAACTATGCTGATGTAACATGTGTTTCTTCTGTTGATAACTACAACGAACTCTTAGAACTGCTTGAAGCTAAAAATGGTGAAACTTCAGACGAAGACAGAAAACAATTCGCAGCTAAAGCATTCAATGTGTCGTCACATTATGATACGGCCATCTTTAATTACTTTAATAAAGGGCATGAGGAAGCTGTTTTAAAAATTAGCGAAACCAATGGTAAGGTATTGCGTTATGGAGAAAACCCACATCAAAAAGGATTTTTCTTTGGTGATTTTGATGCCATGTTTACTAAACTCCATGGTAAAGAATTGAGTTATAATAATTTGTTGGATGTAGATGCTGCTGTAAATTTAATAATGGAATTTAAAGGTGAGGACCCAACGTTCGCCATTTTGAAACACAATAATGCCTGCGGTTTTGCACAACGAGATACCATCCATCAAGCCTATGTGGATGCACTAGCAGGAGATCCGGTCTCTGCATTTGGAGGGATTTTAATTTCTAATACGGAAATAGACAAATCAACTGCTGAGGAAATTCATAAATTATTCTGTGAGGTTGTTATTGCACCTTCATTTAGTAATGATGCTTTAGAAATTTTAAAAGGAAAGAAAAACAGAATTCTTTTAATTTTAAATGATATAGAATTACCTAAAACAACCGTTAGAACTTGCTTAAACGGAGCATTGGTTCAAGAAAGAGATGCTAAAACAGACAGTTTAGACGATTTAAAAACAGTTACAAATTCTACTCCTTCGCAACATGAGTTGGAAGATTTAATTTTTGCTTCAAAATTGTGCAAACATACTAAGTCCAACACCATAGTATTAGCAAAAAACAAACAATTATGTGCTAGTGGCACAGGACAAACAAGCAGAGTAGACGCTTTAAATCAGGCGATTCATAAAGCTAAAACTTTCAATTTTGATTTAGAAGGAGCTGTTATGGCAAGTGATGCATTTTTCCCATTTCCAGATTGTGTTGAGATTGCTGATAATGCTGGTATAACAGCAGTCATTCAGCCTGGTGGATCAATTAAAGATGAATTAAGCATTAATTATTGTAATGAAAATAATATTGCTATGGTCTTTACAGGAACGCGTCATTTTAAACATTAAAAAATAATTGGTCAAACGACGTCTTTAATCGCATAAATAACGTATTATTTATTACATTTACGGATAGTCGTAAAACTTGAGAAAAGAGTAACCCAAATAATTAAATAGCACATGGGATTTTTTGATTTCCTTACTGAAGAAATCGCAATTGATTTAGGTACCGCAAACACACTTATTATACATAACGATAAAGTTGTAGTTGATAGTCCTTCTATAGTTGCCAGAGACCGAATTAGCGGTAAAATTATCGCTGTTGGTAAAGAGGCAAATATGATGCAAGGAAAAACTCACGAAAATATAAAAACGATTCGCCCCTTAAAGGATGGAGTAATTGCAGATTTTGATGCCTCTGAGCAAATGATAAGTCTGTTTATTAAAAATATCCCAGCCTTAAAAAAGAAGTTTTTCAACCCTGCACTTAGAATGGTGGTTTGTATCCCTTCTGGTATTACTGAAGTTGAAATGCGAGCAGTTAAAGAATCTTGTGAAAGGGTTAATGGTAAAGAAGTATATCTTATCCATGAACCTATGGCTGCAGCAATTGGTATCGGAGTTGATATTATGCAACCAAAAGGTAATATGATTGTAGATATAGGTGGTGGTACAACTGAAATCGCTGTTATTGCTTTAGGTGGTATTGTCTGTGATAAATCAGTTAAAGTTGCAGGTGACGTATTTACAAATGATATAATATACTATATGCGCACCCAGCATAATTTATATGTTGGAGATAGAACTGCTGAGAAAATAAAGATCCAAATAGGTGCCGCAACTGAAGACTTAGAATTGCCACCTGAGGATATGAGCGTTCAAGGTCGTGATTTATTAACTGGTAAGCCAAAACAAGTTCAAATATCTTACCGTGAAATTGCCAAGGCATTAGATAAATCTATATTGCGAATTGAAGATTCAGTAATGGAAACTTTATCTCAGACACCACCAGAATTGGCAGCAGATATTTATAATACTGGTATTTATTTAGCAGGTGGTGGATCAATGCTTCGCGGACTTGACAAACGTTTATCACAAAAAACCGATTTACCAGTTTATATAGCAGAAGATCCTCTTAGAGCAGTTGTACGAGGTACAGGGATAGTGCTAAAAAACTTACCTAAATACAAAAGCGTATTGATTAAATAAGGGTTAAATAATGCAACAAATCATCAATTTTGTTATACGAAACAAGACCTTTCTATTGTTTTTGTTGCTTTTTGGTATTTCTCTGACCCTTACTATTCAGTCTCATTCTTATCACAGAAGTAAATTTATTAATTCAGCTAATGCATTGACTGGTGGAGTGTATGGCACATTCAATTCAATAGGAAAATATTTCAACCTTAAGGATAAAAACAAAATCTTAGCCGAAGAAAATACACACCTTAGAAATCAGTTACTAAATCTCAGTAGATCAAATGATTCTATATATATAGATTCTTCACTTTTAAGAACAATGTATAAAGTTATTACTGCAGAAGTATACAAAAACAGTTATTCTTCATTTGACAATTACTTAACTATAAACAGAGGCAAAAAGGATAGTATAAAACAAGACTTTGGTGTTATATCATCAAAAGGTATTATAGGCATCATTGATAACACTTCAAACAACTATGCTACGGTATTATCAATATTAAATACCAACAGTAAAATCAATGCTAAAATCAAAGCAACTAATCATCTTGGATCATTAGAGTGGAATGGTAAATCACCTTATTTTACACAACTAGTAGATGTTTCAAAATTTGCGCCTATTAAAATTGGTGACACTATTGAAACAGGTGGTCAGTCTGCTATTTTTCCAAAAGGCATAGGTATTGGCACAATTGAAAAATTTGAAACAGATATAAGTGGAGACACTTATAATATTGAAGTTAAGTTATTTAATGATATGACAAATTTAGGTACAGTTTATATCATTGAAAATTTGGATAGAGAAGAAATATTTAACCTAGAAAATAGTATTGATGACTAGTTTTACCGGCATACTAAGTCTTAGGTTTATTTTATTACTATTTGTTCAGGTAGTTATATGTAATAATATTAATTTCTTTGGTTTTATTAACCCATACATCTATATCGTATTTATTTTTCTATTTCCGATTAGAGATAGCAGAATAGTCTTACTACTAGTTAGTTTTGTATTAGGTATGTTAGTTGATATGTTTTCAGATTCAGGTGGTGTGCATGCTGCTGCATCAATTACTTTAGCATATGCAAGGCCATTATTATTAAAGATGTCATTTGGCATGTTATATGAGCATCAAAGCATTAAATTCAATAATACTGATTTAGGAAGTCTTATCACTTATGTTGGAGCAGGTACACTTTTACATCATTTCATGCTTTTTTCTCTCGAAGTATTTAACATTTCTTACGTACTAATAATATTAAAAAAGACGTTATTCTCTAGTATTTTTACCATACTGCTTAGTATATTAATTATAGTTTTATTCAGTAGAGATAAAAAATGAGAAAACTACTACTCTTAACCACTGTTATTTTTGTTGGAATAATATTTATAGCACGCTTGTTTTACCTTCAAGTCTATGGTGGCTACGAGTATGATGTTTTTGAAGATAGCGCTATAAAAAAAGAGTATAATTACCCTAAACGAGGATATGTTTATGATAGAAATGGTAAATTATTAGTTGCTAACCAGCCCTCTTATGATGTAATGGTAATACCACGGGATGTTGAACCATTGGACTCTACCGAAATTGAGGAGTTTTGTAATCTTCTTAAAATTTCAATAGAAGATTATAACAAAAAACTAGATAAAGCGACTAGATATTCACCAAGACTACCATCACCATTTGTGGCACAATTATCAAAAATGGATTATGCTGTGCTACAAGAAAAAATGCGGAAATATCAAGGCTTTTATATTCAAAAACGTTCCCTAAGATCTTACCAAACAACAATTGGAGCAAATGTTCTTGGAGATATTGGTGAAGTAAACAGAGGTATTATATCAAAACAACCTTATTACAATATGGGTGACCTCATCGGTAAGCAAGGTGTTGAAAAAACCTATGAAAAAACATTGAGAGGAGTAAAGGGTATAAAATTTATACAAAAAGATAGATTTAATAAAGATATTGGTCCTTTTCAGGAGGGTACTTTAGACACGCTACCTGTACCGGGAAAGGATATTAAAATCACCATTGACTCAAAATTACAGGCTTATGGTGAATTAATCATGAAGAATAAACGAGGAGGCATCATTGCTATTGAACCTGGTTCAGGTGAAATCTTAGCCATGGTTTCTGGTCCATCATACAATCCTAATCTATTAGTTGGCAGAAATCGTTCTAAAAATTTCACTAAACTATATAATGATAGTATTGCAAAACCTCTCTTTGACAGAAGTTTACAGGCAATGTACCCACCTGGCTCACCTTTTAAAACACTTAATGCATTAATAGCCCTGCAAGAAGGCGTGGTTACAACAGAAGACCGTTTTAGTTGTTCAATGGGATATCGTTACGGCAACAGAAAAATGGGCTGTCATGTGCATAGAAGTCCAGCTAACATGAACTTAGGTATTTATGAATCTTGCAATGCCTATTTTGCTAATGTTTACAGAAAGATTATTGATAAGTACGATAGTCCGGCAGAAGGAATGGATAATTGGAGTAAGCATATTAAAAGTTTTGGACTTGGAAATTATTTGAATAATGACCTTTCTGTTGGTCAACCTGGAAAAGTACCAACCGCAGCAACATATGATAGAGGGTATGGTAAAAACAGATGGTATACTACATTCACTATTTCAAATGCAATAGGACAAGGGGAAGTACTAGCTACACCAATTCAGTTAGCTAATATGGCTGCAGCAATTGGAAACAGAGGTTATTATTATACACCACATATAATAAAGGATATTGAAGGTGATTCAATACCTACAAATTTTACAACACCTAAGCATACAACTATAGATAAACAGCATTTTGAACCTGTAGTACAAGGTATGTTTGATGTGTACAATAAAGGAACCGCAAAATATGTACAAGTCCCAGGTATTGAAATATGTGGTAAAACTGGTACTGCTGAAAATTACGCGATAATTAATGGAGAGAAAACCCAATTGACAGACCATTCTATTTTTGTAGCGTTTGCACCAAAAGACAATCCGAAAATCGCAGTTGCAGTATTCGTTGAAAATGGGTATTTCGGTAGTCGTTTTGCAGGTAAAATGGCGAGTTTGATGATCGAGCGGTATCTGAAAGGTGAAATAACGAGAACAGATATGGAAGATTTTGTTTTAAGACACTCCTTAGAACATGAGTATGAGAAACCTTTTTCTGATGAACCTTTTGGTATAAATAGACAAACAACTCTAGAAGTTGTATCACCAGAGGAATATCAAAAACTAATGGATATAAAAGCAAGCATTCCAAAAGATTAACTATGCTAAGGGAAAATCAAAGACGATTTAAATTTGATTGGATAACTATTATCCTATTTCTGGTATTGGTAGCTTTTGGTTATGTTAATATTCTTTCGGCCTCTCATGTTGGTGAAATAACCAATTACCTTGATATGAGCCAACCCTATGGTAAACAAACCATTTTTATTGGATTAACCTTTATATTAATTGGCTTGATACTATCACTTGAGGCCAAATTTTATGAACGGTTCGCAAGTATCATATACATTATTGCAATATTATCGCTTCTAGGGCTTTTTATTTTTGGTAAAGATGTTAATGGTGCACGTTCGTGGTATGGTATAGGTAGTATGACCATTCAACCAAGTGAGTTTGCAAAGTTTGCTACAGCACTTGCTGTGGCTAAGTATATTAGTGACCTACAAACCAATATGACAACTCTAAAAGATCAAGTCAGAGTTGCGGCAATTATTTTTACTCCAGCTATTCTTATCTTATTGCAAAATGACGCAGGTAGCACCATAGTTTACCTAGCCTTCTTTTTCGTTTTTTATAGAGAAGGATTACAGCAAGTCTATTTAGTAGTAGCATTAGCACTAATAGTTCTTGCAATATTGGCACTAAAATATGGTTTAATTGTTACTACCATAATAGCTACGATAATTCTATTAGCACGTTATTTTATGAGGAAAAAGAAACGTGCTTCTATTATTCAATATATCTTGGTTTTAGGAATTAGCCTTGGATTTGCCTATGGTGTTAAACTTTTTTATGAGCATGGTCTAAAACCACATCAACAAAATAGAATTAGCCTTTGGTTAAGATTGGAGAAGGACCCTGCAAAACTTGAGCGTATGAAAAAAGCCGAAGCCTATAACCTTATACAATCAGAGCAGGCCATAAGTTCGGGACGAACTTATGGTAAAGGATTTTTACAAGGAACTAGAACCACAGGTAAATTTGTACCAGAACAACATACAGACTATATTTTTAGTACAGTTGGAGAAGAATGGGGATTTATAGGCAGTAGTTTGGTTGTGATTTTATTTGTTGCACTTATCGTTAGAGTTTTATACTTAGCTGAATCCCAAAAATCACAATTTAGTAGGGTTTACGGCTATGGAGTTGCTTCAATACTTTTTGTCCATTTCACCATAAATACAGGTATGGTAATGGGATTAATACCAACTGTTGGAATTCCTCTACCTTTTTTTAGTTATGGTGGTTCAGGACTCTGGGGCTTTGCCATTTTACTCTTTATTTTCATAAAGCTCGATAGTAACAAAATAAATGAATGGTAAATAAAAGTTTTTCTCTTGACTAAAAATTACTTGCAAATATTGACTAAACGAACAACGAAAGTATATATGCACAAGAAAACCCTGTTATAGCTAATATGGTTGTCATTACAGACCAACTTTGGAACGTCTGCTTTTCATTTAATCCTAAATATTTTCCAACCAACCAGAAACCACTATCATTTACATGAGACATAATGCTTGCTCCTGCCGCAATAGATATAACCAATAATGCCTTCTGAGGTTCTGAAATATCAGCAATCAATAAAGGAGCTGTTAATCCTGCTGCTGTAATCATAGCAACGGTAGCAGAACCTTGTAGAATCCGAACAATTGCAGCAGACAAAAATCCAAACAGAATTATACTTATTCCCTTATCTGCAAAATAATTTGCGAGCATTGTACCAGTACCTGTATTAACAAGTATTTGTTTAAAAACACCACCGGCTCCAGTAATTAAAATAATAATACCAGCTGGTCCTAACGATTTTGTTGAAATGTCTAACAACTGAGATTTTGTAAATCCTTTTTTAACTCCTAATAAATACCAAGCAATTAAATTGGCAATTAATAATGCACTGAACGGATGACCTATCATTCCTATCCAATCCAAAATGGTCTCAGAAATAAAACCTTTTTCAACTATTGGGCTATTTAAAATTGTATTAAGAACTATCAACACTATTGGCACTGCAATAATAACAAGGATTGATGTTACTGGAGGTAACTGTTTAGAAACGTTGTTGTTATAAATTAATTCTGGTGCTTCAACCTTAATTTTCTTAGAAATATAATTAGCAAATAAAGGACCACAAAAAATAGCCGTAGGAAAACCAACTATGATTCCAAAGAGTATTACCCAACCTAAATCTGCATTTATAATATCTGCTACTGCTATTGGCCCAGGTGTAGGTGGAATAAAACTATGAGTTATAGCTAAACCAGCTAATAATGGTATACCATAAAGTAATAATGACTTCCCAGTTTTACGCTGTAATGCATATATCATTGGAACAAGGATAATAAATGCTACGTCAAAAAATACAGGTATAGCCACTATAAAACCTGTTAACATTAAAGCCCATGACGAATGTTTTTCACCAAATTTATTTAATAGATAGGTTGCTAAGGCTTCTGCTCCACCTGAGTTCTCCAGAATTGCTCCAAAAATCGCTCCTAACCCAACGACAACAGCCACAAAGCCAAGCGTATTGCCCATACCCTCTTGAACTGTTTTTACAATTGAAAGCGGTTCCATTCCAGACAATACGCCAACCGTAATACTTGCAAGAAGCAATGCTATAAAAGCTTGAATTTTAAATCTTAGAATTAATACAAGCAGTAAAACAACTCCTGCAAAAACAGCACCTAAAAGTGAAAAGTCAATCATATTTGTTCCCAATTTGTATGAAACAATTCATTCTCAGAAAATCCAATTTTCTGATATGTATGAGCACCAAAATAATCACGTTGTGCTTGTATTAAATTGGCAGGTAATCTTTCTGTTGTAATTGCTACCCAATAATCATAGGCTGTATAGAACGTATTTAAACTTAATCTATTCTTTAAACCATTATCAAGACACTCAATAATACTTGATTCGTTCTCTTTTAAAAAGGATATGATACTAGCATCATCAAGATAACCTTTATCATTACTTAATAGTAGAATTGATTGTTCCATGAATTCTGATCGAATGATACATCCATTAGTCCAAATCCGTGCAATCTCAGATAAATCTAAATTCCAATTATATGTATCAGATCCCTTTTTAATAAGCTCAAATCCTTGATGGTGATTAATAATTCTAGCAAATCTGTACGCATTCTCTAAATGGTTCAAATCTATTTTCTCCTTTGAATTTCTTGCCGTAATCTGATTTGAAAGCTTAGCCCTTTTTGATTTAAGGGATGAAATATAACGTGCAAATACTGCTGAAGACATCATGGTATTAACCGAACCTAGATCAAAAGCTATTTTAGAGGACCAAGACCCTGTTCCTTTATTACCGGCTTTATCTAAAATGGTATCAATTATATATTTACCCTTTTCTTTTTTGCTCAATATTTCTGAAGTAATTCCTAACAGATAACTTGTTAAATCGGTTTGATTCCATTGAGATAAAATCGAAGAAATCTCTTCACTTGAATATTCATTAGTCAAAAGTGAATAAATCTCCGCAAGTAACTGCATCTCGACATATTCAATACCGTTATGAATCATTTTTACAAAATGACCAGATCCTCCTTTGCCTACAAGAGTACAACAAGGATTACCATTTTTATCCTTCCCAGCGATTGCCTCTAATACTGTAGAAACAAATTCATAAGCACGCTTATGACCACCTACCATTAGTGATGGTCCATTTAAGGCACCCTTTTCGCCACCAGAAACACCACAGCCTAAGAATTTAATTCCTTTATTTTTTAATTCAAGCTCTCTTTTATTTGTATCTAGAAAAAAGGAATTACCACCATCAATAATTATATCTCCTTCCGATAATAATGGCAACAACTGGCTAATTAGACCATCAATAGCATTACCGGCTTTTATCATTATTAAGATTTTTCTTGGTCTTTCTAAGGAACTTACAAATTCTACTAAATCAGTAAACCCTAGGACTTCCATCTCAGAATCAACCTTGTTCAGAAAGTCTGAAACAATAGTTTCCTCAACTTGGATATTTCTATTATAAACTGAAAGTTTAAAGCCTTTATCAGCAATATTTAAACTTAGGCTACGACCCATAACACCTAGTCCAATGATACCAAAAACTGATCTTTCCATTGTTTAAAGTTTTGAAATTATTTCATCAATCATAGATTCTGGATCTGCTGAAATATCTGCGTGAATTCCATAATCTGGAACTTCTAAATCTTTAAATTGAGACTTAAGTAATTTAGAAGACATGTAGTGGCCTTTTCTTCTATCCATTCTTTTCTTAATTATTTCTGGTGTTCCATTTAACAATACCCAATGTATTTTAGTCTTATAATTAGTGCTAAGTAAGTCTCTATATTTTTCCTTCAAAGCAGAACAAGCGAGCACTGCACCTTTATTCAATGACCAATTATAAATATTTTCAGCTAAAGTTAATAACCACGGTAGTCTATCTTTGTCATCTAGACTTTTACCATCCGACATTTTGGTAATATTTGCTTCGGGATGAAAATCATCGGCATCATAATAAGGAATATGCAATCTGTCTGACAAACCTTTTGCAATAGTAGATTTACCAGAGCCACTGACTCCAAAAACAATTATTATCATTACCAATTATTATACACTCAAACTTGCTAAACTAGCCTTAATAGTCTCAATTTTGGCTTTAGCATCGGCTTCCTTTTTCCGTTCTGATTGAACAACCTGTTCGGGTGCATTATTAACAAAACGTTCATTGGAAAGTTTTTTCTGAACTGATTTCAAAAATCCTTCCGTGTAATTCAATTCTTCAGTAAGCTTCTTTAACTCAGCTTCAACATCTATGCTTCCTGCCATTGGGATAAAGTACTCATTAGATTTTACTCTGAATGTTAAAGCTCCATCAACAGCATCATTAACGTAGTTAAAACTACTAAGATTTCCTAACTTGATAATTACATCATCAAAAGATTTATTTGATTTTTCATTATTGATGACCAAACAATCAATAGTCTCTTTAAAAGCAATATTCTTTTGTTTTCTAATATTTCTTATTCCAGAAATAACTTCAGAAGCAAAATCAAATTCCGTAATCAGGGGTTCATTTAATGCTGTTTTTTCAGGCCATTTTGAGATAATCAATGCCTGCTCTGGTGTACGCTTTTCAATATATTGCCAAATTTCTTCTGATAAGAACGGCATAAATGGATGAAGAATTTTTAGTAAGTCTTCAAAAATTGAAATTACTTTTTCTAATGTTTTGGAATCAATTGGTTGCTGATATGCTGGTTTTATCATTTCTAAAGTCCAACCACAGAAATCGTCCCAAATTAACTTGTAAGTTGCCATTAGGGCATCACTTAATCTATACTTGCTAAAATTATCTTCAATTTCTACAATTGTTTTTTGAAATTTAGACTCGAACCATTCAAGAGCAATCTTGCTTGAAGTTGGTTGATTAATTGTATTATCTACCTCCCATCCTTTAATTAGCCTAAAAGCATTCCAAATTTTATTGGCAAATTTCTTTCCTTGATCACATAATTCTTCATCAAATAACAAGTCATTTCCTGCAGCAGAACTCAACAATAATCCAACCCTAACACCATCTGCACCATATTGCTCAATTAATTTTAATGCATCAGGCGAATTACCTAGTGACTTAGACATTTTTCTACGTTGCTTGTCCCTTACTAATCCCGTTAAATATACATTTTCAAAAGGACGTTCGCCTTTAAATTCATATCCTGCAACAATCATTCTTGCCACCCAGAAAAAGAGAATGTCTGGTCCTGTTACCAAATCATTAGTTGGGTAGTAATATTTAATTTCTTCATTTTCTGGATTTCTAATACCATCAAAAACACTCATAGGCCATAACCAAGACGAGAACCAAGTATCTAAAGTATCTGTATCTTGACGAATGTTCTCCTTTTCAATTGTAATACCTTTGTCTTTAATAAGACCATAAGCTTCATTCAAATCCTTTGCAACCACAAAATCATTTTTTCCATCACCATAGAAGTAGGCTGGAATTTGCTGTCCCCAATATAATTGTCTAGAAATATTCCAATCACGAATATTTTCCATCCAATGTCTATACGTATTTTCAAATTTCTTAGGAAATAGCTTAACCTCTCCATTTTTCAATACTGCATCGATGGCAGGTTTGGCCAAATCTTTCATTTTTAAAAACCATTGATCACTCAATCTAGGTTCTATGACAGCTTTTGTGCGCTCTGATGTCCCAACCTTATTAATATAACTTTCGGTTTTAACTAAAACACCAGATTCTTTTAGCTCCTTAGTAATAGCTTTTCTTACTATAAATCTGTCTTTACCTTCATAATGCAGACCGTAACTATTTAATGAGGCATCTTCATTGAAGATATCAACCACTTCGAGCTTATGTTTATCGCCTAGAACTTTATCATTTTCATCATGTGCAGGCGTTACTTTTAAACAACCAGTACCAAATTCAATATCTACATATTCATCCTCGATAATTGGGATAACTCTGTTGCAAATAGGTACAATAGCCCTTTTACCTTTAAGATGTCTGAATCTTTCATCGTTAGGATTAATACAAATGGCTGTATCACCAAAAATAGTTTCTGGTCTTGTGGTGGCTATTGTAAGCTTTTCATCACTTCCTTCAATATTGTACTCCAAGTAATACAATTGGCCTTGTCTTTCAACATATTCAACCTCTTCGTCAGATAATGTTGTTTTTGCTTCGGGATCCCAATTTACCATTCTATAACCTCGATAAATTAGACCTTTGTTATATAATTCAATGAAGACTTTAATTACAGCTTCTGACATTTCGTCGTCCATAGTAAATTTTGTTCTGTCCCAATCACAAGAACAGCCTAATTTCTTCAATTGCTCCAGTATTACACCACCATATTCCTCAGTCCAATCCCAAGCGTGTTTTAAAAACTCATCTCTGGTAAGATCATTTTTATCAATACCTTGTTCTTTTAGTTTTGCAACAACTTTAGCCTCAGTTGCTATAGACGCGTGGTCTGTTCCTGGTACCCAACACGCATTTTTACCCAATAATCTTGCACGTCTTATTAAAACGTCTTGTATCGTATTATTAAGCATATGTCCCATATGTAAAATTCCTGTCACATTCGGAGGAGGAATTACGATAGTATAAGGTTCTCTGTCATCAGGAACAGAATGAAAAAAATCATGCTCCATCCAATAGTCATACCACTTCTTCTCTACTGACAATGCATTATATTTTGATGGGATTTCCATATTTTGGTATTGTTTTTGCTAAGTAACTGACAAAAGTACTTATATTTCTTTTTTTGAAAAACAATTAGTGGACTAATATGCGTCAATACAGTGAAATACTGTTAAATAGAATGCATTACATCTAATTAATTTTGATGAGATTAAAAAAGTAAGTAGTTTTATATTATCAATTTAAAATTTAAATGATGAAAAAATTAATAGCAATTTTATTTGTAGGAATGATGAGCCTTGGACTTTATGCTCAAGACAAGAAAGTCGCAAAGATTGAGTTTAAAACAGAGATTATTGATTATGGCACTATTGAAAAGGGTGCTGATGGTGTTAGAATATTTGAATTTACAAATACTGGGAATGCACCATTAATCATATCTAACGTAAAGTCTACTTGTGGATGTACAGTACCAAAAAAGCCAAAAGGTCCAATTATGCCAGGCGAAACAGGAGAAATTGAAGTTAAATACGATACTAAAAGAGTAAATCCTATCAGAAAAACGATCACGGTAATTTCTAATGCTGAAAGACCTACTGTTGCACTTAAAATTAAAGGACTAGTTGTAGATCCTAGTAAAACAAGTGTTTTAGAAAAGAAAAGTAAAAGTATGATTGAGCAATAAATCAATCAGTAAAGAATAAATATTATGAGCTCTCAATTTGAGGGCTCATTTTTTTTAAAAGCATCATCCAATTTAAATTTAAACAGCATATTCTGGCCATCTCGCTCTATTCTTAAACGAATAGGTTTACCAGTCTTTCCATGTAATAGTCTATTAATTTCAGGCAATTTAAAGTCGTACGCTTGTTTGCTATTGATACTTATTAGTATATCTCCTTCTCTTAATCCAGACAGATACGCATTTGAAGATTTCCGTAACTCTACAATTTTATAAGCAGGTTTCAGTTTCATGATATAGTTAATTGTAAAATTAATCTGTACTGAATTATTATTATTGTTATCACTATATTTATCATAAGAAGGTATCCTAATCTGTTCTTTTACAAACATAGAGCCGTTGTGCTCTAATACAATTCCACTATTATTATAAGTGAATGAATCTTTGTAATAACTATTTTTCTTAAGGTATAGTCTTTCGTTTGTATAGTCAAAAAACAGATTAAAACGTTTCAAAATATCGCCACCTAAACTACCGTTGCGTTCTTTAAAAATTTTTGTTTTATCAATAGACAATGAATCCGGAAATGCAACATTGGCTTTTGGCAATGAAAAATCACTAATTGTAAACGTTTCAACTTTAGAACGTTTCCCATATATCGAACCACTTAAACCTTGACCTAAATAGTCATAGAAAATCATATTCTCTTTTGGTTTTAAATCTAAGGCTTCATCTTCAAAAAGCCATAAAGCATCACTGCTACCAGTATCAATAAGTAACTTAACACTTTGTTCATTCTTATCTATAGTAACCTTAGTATCTATGAATGGTTTCTTTCCATGAATAGTCATAGGAATAGATTTCCATTTTTTTGAAATTTTAGGCACAAAGGAACTAACCTTATGAAGTCTCAAATATTTAGAAGTATAATTTATCTCTACCACAAAATCTTTAAACACATCATAACCAATAATACCATGAACCAAGACACCTAATCGTGGTGTAAAATTTATGGCGTCATCATAGACAACAAATAAATCCTCATTGTTGCTATTAACGTTCCCTATTTTAAAAGTATTTTGAGTAGATCGTAAGGCTTTAAGTTTACCCTCAGCACCTAGACCATGCAAATAGAACGTTTTTGCGTTTTTTAAATCTATTGAATCTCTCTCTGATAAATTAAAAAGTATCGGTTTACTAACACCCGTATCTAGTACAAAAGACAACTCTACACCATTGACTTCAATCGGAATTATTATAAGATTACTAATAAACTCAAAGTTAATTCGTTCACTACGAATATCATTTAAGATAAAATTCTCCTGAGCATTTAAATTATGTATATTAAAAGTCAATAGAAATAACGATATGTAGAGGTAACAATGCTTCAATACTGTTGTGAATTTATTTTAAGTTACGAATCTTTAACTTATAACATTTTTTAAGAGTAATTTTTTAAATAAACTTTAAGAATTTTCAGAACTTTGTACACTAAATAATCTGTAGATGCCAAAAATTTCGAAAAAAGGTTTTAACATGCCTCAATCGCCAATTAGAAAATTGGTGCCATATGCTGAAGAAGCCAATAAAAAAGGTAAGAACGTATATTATCTAAATATTGGTCAGCCAGATATAAAAACACCAACTATAGCCTTAGATGCTATAAAAGCTTCTACCTTAGATATATTGGCTTATTCAAGATCAGAAGGGTCTGAGGAATACAGAATGAAAATTGCTCAATATTACAAGAAAAATGACATTGACTTAACACACAATGACATAATTGTAACAACTGGTGGTAGTGAGGCCTTATTATTTGCTTTTGGCAGTATTATGGACGAGAATGATGAAATAATTATACCAGAGCCATTTTACGCAAATTACAACGGCTTTTCAACAGCATCAGGAATTAATGTAGTCCCTGTAATTTCAAAAATTGAAAACAATTTCGCATTACCTCCAATTGAAGAATTTGAAAAATTAATAACTCCAAAAACTAAAGCAATACTTATTTGTAATCCAGGCAATCCAACAGGTTATCTATATTCTAAAGAAGAAATTAAAAAACTTGCTTCTATAGTTAAAGAACATGATTTATTCTTAATTGCAGATGAGGTTTATCGTGAATTTGTTTACGATGGAATTGAGCATTACTCCATTTTACAAGAACCGGGATTTGAAGAACATGCCATTGTTATAGATTCTGTTTCTAAGCGCTATAGTATGTGTGGTGCAAGAATTGGCTATTTGGTTTCAAAGAATAAAGAGGTAATTAAAACCGCACTTAAATTTGCACAAGCAAGATTAAGCCCTCCGACTTTGGCTCAAATTGCTAGCGAAGCTGCTTTAGACACACCTCAAAGTTATTTTGATGATGTCATTAATGAATATGTTAATCGTCGCAACTTGCTTATAAGTGAATTAGAAAAAATTGAAGGGGTGACGGTAGCAAAACCAAACGGTGCATTTTATTGTATTGCAGAATTACCTGTTAAGAATTCTGATGACTTCGCACGTTGGTTATTAGAATCATTTGACCACAACAATAATACTGTGATGGTGGCACCAGCTGCAGGTTTTTATTCTACGCCTGGTGTTGGGAAAAATCAAATTAGGATTGCATATGTTTTAAACGAAGACAGCCTTAGAACTGCTGTAAAAGTGTTAGCAGAAGCATTAAAAGTATACAAAGATTAATGAAAATTCAACAAAATATTTCATTAAAACCATTCAATACTTTTGGTATAGATGTTAATGCCAAAGCCTACTGCAATATTACATCGGTTGAACAACTATCTGAGTGTTTAATGCAAAATCATGAGGACGAACTCTTTATTTTAGGCGGAGGTAGTAATATGTTACTAACCGAGGATATTGAATCCTTAGTGATACATATCAACTTAAAAGGGATAAGTATTGTTGAAGAAAATGAGAATTCGGTCATTGTTAAGGCAATGGCAGGTGAAAACTGGCATGAATTCGTTCTATGGACTTTAAAACATAATTTTGGTGGCGTTGAAAATTTATCATTAATTCCTGGAAATATTGGAACTGCACCTATTCAAAATATTGGTGCATATGGTGTAGAACTTAAAGATGTATTTGTAAGCTGTGACACAATAGATGTTGAAAGTCAAAAGTCAAAAATCTATTCAAAAAAAGACTGCAATTTTAATTATAGAGAATCAATATTTAAACAACAGCTGAAAGGCAAGTGCATAATTACAAGTGTCAACTTAAAGCTCACTACGAAAAATCATAAACTGCATTTAGATTATGGTGCTATAAAAAGCCAATTAGAGTTGGCTGAAAAAACAAATCCAACCATCAAGGATGTTTCCGATGCGGTAATTAGTATTAGACAAAGTAAACTACCTGACCCAAACAAAATCGGCAACAGTGGTAGTTTTTTTAAAAACCCGGTTATTTCAGTTATTGATTTTAATGAATTAAAAGTCAATTTTCCGGACGCACCTTCATATCAAGTTTCGGAGACAGAAATAAAAGTTCCTGCAGGCTGGTTAATTGAAAAAGCTGGTTTTAAAGGAAAACGATTTAATGATTATGGTGTGCACCATAAACAAGCATTAGTATTAGTAAATTATGGTGGCGCAAAAGGAAGTGACATTCATAAATTAGCATTACTCATCAAAGCAACTGTAAAGCGTATTTTTAATATTGATATTGAGACTGAGGTTAATATTATGTAACACAAAAGCCACAGCAAATTGTGTGACTTTTGAATCTAGAATAATTTCTTAATATGCTATTAATCAAATTTTTATGAAGAAAAAATTATTCTAAATATTTTAACTTAACTAACGTTAAAAGGGTATTTAATTATATTTACGCTAATTATCCTAATTTGGATCTTTATTTTAATTATTTAACATTTTGAGTATAACACCAATAGAGCAAAAAATAATAGAACTGTTAGAAAAAGAGGACAAACGTGCCATAAGCCTTTTGTATGAGCACTACTCAAACAGTCTTTATGGTGTTATTTTAAAAATTACTATTAATGAGGAAATTGCAGAAGATGCGCTACAAGAAACATTTGTAAAAGTTTGGAAAAATGCAAGAAAATATGATTCTAGTAAGGCTAAACTTTTTACTTGGTTATTCAGAATTGCACGCAATACTGCAATTGATAAACTGAGAAGTTTTAATAATAGATTTCATAAGGAAGTCCAAATTGACACTTCGAACGTATATATCTTACCTTCAAGCAATTTAAATCAAGATGTTTTGGATATTAGGGAGCATGTAGGTAGACTAGAGGAAAAGTATCAGATTGTACTCAAAGCTCTGTTTTTTGAAGGAATGACCCAACAAGAAGCAAGTGACGAATTAAACATCCCTTTAGGTACTATTAAATCTAGATTGAAAATTGGATTACGTGAATTGAAAAAAGTTTACGATCCTTAAAATATTTAAAAATGGAAACAGAATTACATAAATTTTTAAAGTCTGACCTTCTTAATAAATATTTGGTAGGAGAAACTTCTATAAAAGAAACTCAAGAAGTAGAGTACTTCATTTCCAAATATCCTGAGGCATCATTAGCATATGATAAACTTCAGAAGAATTTAGAAATTATAGCAAAAGCGGGTGCTGTTGATGTGCCTAAACATGTATTAAAAGATATTTTAACAACACTTGATGAAGAAAACCAAACAAAGGTTATACAATTGGTGCAACATAAAAAAACATCTTGGTATAGTATTGCAGCAAGTGTAGCAGCAGTTTTATTTGCAGTTTCATCTTTCTTTTTATATCAAAAGAATCAAAATTTACTAGATGAAAACAATGTGGTAGTAGATGAGATTTTTGACTTAAGAAGTGATATAGAAAACAACAATACAAAACTTGGTGAATTATCTGATCTATTGATGAAATTAAATAATCCAGATGCCAAGAAATATGTAATTACAGGTAATGAACGTGCTAAAAACTTAAAGACTGTAGCATATATTAATCCGGTTGACAAAACTTCTATGATTGACGTCATTACCTTACCACAATTGCCTGAAGAACAACACTATCAAATTTGGGCAGAGCTTCAAGATAGAATGGTGAATTTAGGTATCTTAAATGAATCAGATCGTAAGTTGAAACAAATTCCATACATGGAAGATGCACTAGCCTTAAGCATAAAAATTGGTAAAAAAGGTGAAGAAACCAATGAGGACAATACTGAAGTAGCAGAAATTTCTCTTAAGGAGAATTAAGAACGAAATAAATTTAATTTAAAAGGCGCTTTTTAAGCGCCTTTTTTTTGTTCCTTTCCTACTCTTTTTCATTCTTTTTCAAAAAGTGATTTATGGATAAATCCACCAATTATGGCACCAGCAATTGGTGCTACCCAAAACACCCAAACTTGTGCTAAATGACCACCATCAGAAAACAAAGCCTGACTTAAAGATCTTGCCGGGTTTACAGATGTATTTGAAATTGGAATACTTATTAAATGTATTAAGGTCAATGCTAAACCAATAGCTATTGGTGCAAAACCTTTTGGAGCTCTCACATTAGTACTTCCTAATATAACTATCAAGAAAAATGAGGTCAAAACAACTTCAGCTACTATTACAGATACCATGCTGTAACCATCTGGCGACAAAGCATCATAACCATTAGATGCAAAACCTCCCACAGTTTCAAATTCCGACTTTCCAGAAACGATAAAATACAATACTGTAGCCGCTACAATTGCTCCAACAACTTGAGCAATAATATAACCTATTAAATTCTTGGCTTCAAACTTTCCACCAGCCCAAAGACCAATAGAGACAGCCGGATTAAAATGTCCGCCTGAAATATGTCCAACAGCATATGCCATTGTTAATACGGTTAAACCAAAAGCCAATGCTACACCCACAAATCCAATTCCTAATTCTGGAAATCCTGCTGCAAAAACAGCACTACCACAACCTCCAAAAACCAGCCAAAAAGTTCCAAAGAACTCTGCAAATAATTTTTTCATAATTGATATAATTAATTAGTTATTAATAATTATGTGACACAACAAATATTCTTCAAGTCACAAATGAAAACAAAAGAAAAAATAAAGTAAAAGCTTATCTTTGCACTCTATATAAGTATTGATATGAAACTTCTATTACTTACTCTTGGTTTATTAGCGTTGGCAATCGCAGGAATTGCAATTAAGATATGGGCTAAAAAAGATGGTGAATTTGCTGGGACTTGCGCAAGTCAAAACCCAATGCTAAATCAAAATGGTGAAGCCTGTGGATTCTGTGGTAAAACACCAGAACAATATAAAGACTGCAAAGAACCTCAACATTCTTAATCTTTAATGAGCTTAATTACTATACTATTTGTAGCTTTTATTGCAATAGTTAGTATTCAATCTATCTATTATTTATCTTTTCTATTTGCATTCGCAATTAAACGTCCTGAAAAGAAACTAAAGCAAAACCTACCTTTATCTGTTATTATTTGTGCCAAAAATGAAGAAGAGAATCTAAAAGTAAATCTTCCGGCAATAATTAATCAGAAGTATTCAAATTTTGAAATTGTATTAGTTAATGATAGCTCTTCTGATAATACCTTAGAGGTAATGAAGGCCTTTGATTCTAAACACAGTAATATTTCACTTGTAAATGTTAAAGTTAATGAAGCATTTTGGGGCAATAAAAAATATGCCCTTACACTTGGTATTAAGGCGGCAAAAAACGATTTCTTAATTTTTACAGATGCTGACTGCACACCTAGTTCTGAAAATTGGTTAGCTAACATAGGTGGTCACTTTTCAAATACAAAATCAATTGTTTTAGGTTATGGTGCATATATTAAAAAGCCATTCTCTTTATTAAATAAGCTTGTTCGTTTTGAAACTTTAATGACGGCTTTACAATATTTTTCTTATACCAAATTAGGTATACCATATATGGGTGTTGGAAGAAATATGGCCTATAGAAAAGAATTATTTTTTAATAATTCTGGATTTAACAATCACATGCACCTTAAATCTGGTGACGATGACCTATTTATTAATGAAGTTGCCACAAAAGTAAATACAGCTATTTGTTTTACCCAAGATAGTTTTACATTATCTCAAGCTAAATCAACTTTTAAAGATTGGTTTTTTCAAAAGCGTAGACATGTAAGCACAGCTATACTATATAAGGCAAAACATAAATATTTGTTAGGATTATTTTACTTCAGTCAATTGGCATTTTGGATACTTGCCCTGTTGTGTTTTATTTTAATTCAAGATTGGCAATTAGTGTTAATCTTATTTATATTTAGGCTATTAATACAATTAATTTGCGTGGGTTTAACGTCTTATAAACTAATTGAAAAAGATTTGATATTTCTAACTCCAATTTTAGATTTATTTTTAGTTATCTCCCAATTATTTATCTTTAGTGCTAATCTCATATCTAAACCAAAGCATTGGAATTAACAGAAGCAATTAACAGAGCAAAACAAAATGATCAGATTGCATTTAATTACTTGCTAGATACTTTTTGGAATGACGTATATGCGTTTCAATTAAAGCGAACCAAAAATGAGAATGACGCTGAGGACATCACCATTCAAACTTTTTCAAAAGCTTTTGATAAAATAGATACATACAACGATAAGTACAAATTTAAAACTTGGCTAATCACTATTTCTAAAAATATTCATATTGACCTAGTTAGATCTCAAAAAAAGTCAATTCGAAATACTTCTAAAGATAATGAAGACCATTACTTTGACATTATTGACGACTCACCTTCTCCTGAAGATAAAATCATTACTGAACAGAATTTAGCAAATCTCCTTAGAGATATTAAAAAACTAAAACCGCACTATCAGCAAGTTATAAACTTGAGATATTTTCAAGAATTGAGTTATAAAGAAATTTCAGAAGAATTGAATGAACCAATGAACAATGTAAAGGTAAAACTTCTGAGAGCTAAAAAATTATTGGCTGCAATTATTACCAAAAGCTAATGTTTAAAGCATTAAAAAAATTAGGTCCAGGATTATTATTTGCTGGAGCAGCAATAGGTGTATCACATTTAGTTCAATCAACAAGAGCTGGAGCCGATTTTGGCTTGGGACTGTTATGGGCATTGCTATTGGTAAATTTATTTAAATACCCATTTTTTCAATTCGGGCCAAGATATGCCGCAGCCACTGGTGAGAACCTCTTACAGGGTTATTACAAATTAAGCAAAGGAATTTTATTAATCTACTTTGTTCTAAACTTGGCAACAATGTTTACAATTCAAACTGCTGTAACAATTGTTACAGCAGGTTTAGCAAACTCACTTTTTGGTGACATAAGTCTTTTTAATAGTGAATCGTTGGGTGTGACTAGTATTCAAATCTATACACTTATTATTTTATGTATTTGTTTGTTATTCCTCTTTCTAGGTAAATACAGTGCCTTAGACAAACTCATAAAATTCATTATAATAGTTTTGACTATAAGTACTCTAACTGCTGTTGCTTTTGCATTTAATACCCATTCCGATGAGATTTCTTTTCTTCAAGTTTTACCAAAAAATTCTGTAGAAATTGCATTTTTAATAGCATTTATGGGATGGATGCCAGCACCATTAGATATTTCAGTATGGCACTCAATATGGGCTGTTGAAAAAAAGAAAAGCGAAAAACAATTCACACCAAAAACAGCACTATTAGATTTTAATATAGGTTACGCAGGTACTATAATTCTGGGTATTGCGTTTTTATCTCTTGGTTATTTGGTTATGTATAACACAGGAGAAACTTTTAGTAATAAAGCGTCAGAATTTTCAAATCAATTGATTGAATTATATACAAGTGCGCTTGGTAAGTGGGCATTTATAATAATAGGTATTGCAGCATTGACAACAATGTTTAGCACATCTATTACAACTTTAGATGCTTCACCAAGGGCGATGAGTAAGAGCATTGAATTGTTATTCAACAAATCTTATCCTAAGGGCTACTTATTTTGGATATTACTCCTTGTATTCGGAACATTGTTAATCTTCTTTGTATTTGCATCGGAAATGGGTTTATTAATAAAAATAGCTACAATACTTTCCTTTATTACAGCACCATTTTATGCGATTATGAATTTAATACTCATTACCAGTAAACATACTCCTAAGGAATGGCACCCAAACATTAAACTTCAAATATTATCATGGCTTGGAGTGATCTTTTTAATCGGATTTAGTGTCTGGTACCTAACAACACTTTAAGAGTATTTTAATTTATTACTTTGTATCTTTGCTTCTTGAAATTGAAAATGCATGGAAACGAAAGTTGCTTCAAATATATTACCAGAACGTAAACCAAAATGGTTACGCGTTAAGCTACCTACTGGTAAAAAATACACTGAATTAAGAGGGCTTGTTGACAAATACAAATTAAATACAATTTGTACATCAGGAAGTTGTCCTAATATGGGAGAATGTTGGGGAGAAGGAACAGCAACATTTATGATCTTAGGTAATATATGTACACGTTCTTGCGGATTTTGTGGCGTGAAAACTGGTAGACCAGAGACCGTAGATTGGGATGAACCTGAAAAAGTTGCGCGTTCCATTAAGATTATGCAAATTAAACATGCTGTTTTAACAAGTGTTGATAGGGACGATTTAAAAGACATGGGAAGCATTATGTGGGCAGAAACTGTTAAAGCAGTTAGAAGAATGAATCCTGAAACCACACTAGAAACACTAATTCCAGACTTTCAAGGTATTGAGCGTCACATAGACAGAATCATTAATGTTACACCAGAGGTAGTTTCTCATAATATTGAAACGGTGAGGCGTCTAACGCGCGAAGTGAGAATCCAAGCAAAGTATGATCGAAGCATGGGTGTTTTAAAATATTTAAAACAACAAGGTCAGCGAAGAACAAAATCTGGTATTATGTTAGGTCTTGGTGAAGCTCGTGAAGAAGTTATTGAGACATTACATGATCTTAGGGAAAATGATGTAGATGTTGTAACTATTGGTCAATATCTTCAACCAAGCAAAAAACATCTACCTGTAAAGCGTTTTATAAATCCAGATGAGTTCAAGGAATATGAAGAAATAGGTCTTAACCTTGGGTTTAGACATGTAGAAAGTAGTGCACTAGTAAGATCTTCGTACAAAGCACAGAAACACATTAATTAATGATTACTATTGCCATAAATGGTTTTGGTAGAATTGGTAGACGTGTTTTTAGACTAGCACTTGAAAATCCCAAAATAAAAATCGTTGCAATTAATGATTTGGCAGACGCCAAGACATTGAGCCATTTATTAAAGTATGATAGTATTCATGGTATTTTAAATGAATCGATATCCTACAATGACCATAATATTATTATAAACGAAGAACAAATACCACTTTTTAATGTTTCTCATCCTAAAAATATTGATTGGTCAAAGGTAAAACCTGATTTTGTTGTTGAGTCTACAGGTAAATTTAAAACAAAAGCTGAACTTCAGAATCACATAAAAAATGGTGCCAGAAAAGTAATTCTTTCAGTACCACCATTGGAAGACGATATCAAAACCATAATACTTGGGGTAAATAATGATAGTTTAGACTTAACAGACAATATTATTTCAAACGCTTCATGTACTACAAATAATGCTGCTCCAATGATTTCACTTATAAAAGAACATTTTGGTATAAAGCAAGCATATATAACAACTGTACATTCCTATACTACAGATCAAAGTCTTCACGACCAACCACACCGCGATTTAAGACGTGCAAGAGCGGCAAGTCAGTCAATAGTGCCAACTACCACAGGAGCAGCAAAAGCACTTACTAAAATATTTCCAGAATTATCAGATGTTATTGGTGGTTGTGGTATAAGGGTACCAGTAGCTAATGGATCTCTTACTGATATTACCATAAATGTAGAGAAACAAACCACAATAGAGGAAGTAAACCATCTTTTCAAAAGAGCTTCAAATGGTAAGTTTAAGGGCATTTTACAATACACTGAAGACCCAATTGTATCTATTGATATAGTAGGAAATCCTCATTCTTGCATTTTTGATGCTCAAATGACGTCTGTTATTGGAAATATGGTTAAAATAGTAGGTTGGTATGACAACGAAACCGGTTACAGTTCGAGAATTCTAGAATTAATTTGCAATTTATCGGATAAAACATGACTTTTGTCGAATAAATAATTATATTTGTTCAAACTAAGAGAGCTGAAATGTCCCGAATCAAATATTACATATTTGTTTTTTTAGCATGTTTTTGTAGCCTAGTTTTCGCACAACAAGATGATGTCGAAGATGTGGATATGCTTGCAATGAGACTACAGAACTTTATTGACCAAGCCAAATTAGAAAGTGACAGAGGTGACTATTATAACGCCAAAGACAATCTTAATAAGGCGCTAGATGTTGCTAAAAAAATAGAAGATAAATCCAGTCAAGGAATTATTTATACTAAAATAGCCAAGGTACAATTTCTTGTAAATGAGCACGAACAGGCTAATATATCTATTGCCAACGCACTTAATATTCAACGCGAAATTGATGATTACGGTAATCGCGCCGTAAGCTACAATATTAAAGGTGTGTTTTTAAGTACAAAAGGAGATTACGAAAACGCATTAGATTATTTTAAATCTGCCAAGAATTTATTTGAGCAAGAAGATTTAGAAGAATATATTTCAGAAGTAACATTAAACGAAGCAAAAGCACATATCGCATTAGAACAATACGAAAATGCCAAGACCCTACTTGATCGTACTGTTATCATTGCTAATAAATATGACCAACAACGCATTTTAAGTAGTGCTTTTATTCAATCCGGAAAAGTATTATGTGCATTAGGTAGCCATGATCTTGCATTTACTCAAGTAAATGAAGGTCTTAAAATCGCTCAAGCAAATAATTTAGTTGATAATGTAAATACAGCGTATATTACTTTGAGTGAAATTTATAATGACGATGGAGACTATAAAAACTCACTTGCCTACCTAAAAAGACATATAAAGCTATCGGATTCATTATTGAACATTCAAAGAGAGAATTTAACTATTGGTATTTCAGGCCAATATCTTGATGCGTATAAAAATGCTGAGAATGCTCAACTAAAGGCACAAATCGAAGAAGTAAGTGCTGAAAGTAATTTTACTAGAATTACAACAATACTAAGTATTGCTTTAATTACCATTTTATCCTTACTAACGCTGTCTTTATATAAAAACAATAATATAAGACTTAAAACCAACAACATGCTTCATAAGAAAAATGATGAGCTTATTGTTGCAAAAGAAAAGGCCGAATTGGCATCTAAGACCAAGGCAAACTTTTTATCTACTGTAACGCACGAGTTACGTACACCGCTTTATGCCGTTACAGGCCTTACTAGCATGTTGTTAGACGAAAACCCAAAAGAACATCAAATACCTCATTTAAAATCGCTGAAATTTTCAGGTGATTATTTATTGACGTTTATAAATGACATACTTCAAATCAACAAGATTGAAGCAAATAAAGTTGAACTAGACCCAGAGAAATTCAACCTTAAAACAAAAATTGAAAATGTAATGTCAGCTCTTAGCAATTCTGCAAAGGATAATGGCACAAAATTACATTTCAAATATGAAGATGGTCTACCAGAAACCTACGTTGGTGACCAACTTAAGATTTCCCAAATTTTAATTAACCTACTTGGAAATGCTATTAAATTCACAAAAGATGGAGACATCTGGGTGAGAACGAATAAGGTGGAACAAAAAGACAAGGTCTACCATTTACGTTTCGAAATTGAAGATAATGGTATTGGTATTACAAAAGAAAAACAAGATCAAATGTTTGAGAGTTTCTCACAAGGATCCGTACAAATTAACAGAAAGTATGGAGGTACAGGTCTTGGTTTATCAATTGTAAAAGGACTTATTCAGATACTTAAAGGTAAAATCTATCTTAAGAGTGAGCTTGGTAAAGGCACAACATTCTTTTTTGAAATTCCTTTAGAAGTTGCTGAAAAGTCTAAAATCAAAAAAGTTGAAGACGATAAAAAACCAAGTAAAATGGAAGGTTTAGATTTAAGCGGAGTTAAGATTCTTGTTGTAGAAGACAACAAAATCAATCAAATGATTACAAAGAAAATTCTCAATAAAATGGGATTACATTGTGATGTTGTTGATAATGGTGAAGACGCGGTAGAACAAGTTAAAGCAGTTGATTACAACGTTGTATTAATGGATATACATATGCCTGGAATCAGTGGTTTAGAAGCGACGAAAATCATAAGAACCTTTGATAAAGACCTAACCATATTTGCCCTTACTGCAGTAACTCTAGAAGATAAAATGCATGAATTTGGTGAAGCTGGGTTCAACGATATCATTTCAAAACCATTTAAGCAAGAAGACTTTGAGAATAAACTTTATGATGTGCTTACTGGAAAAGAAGTGGTTTCAAGTTTCTTTTAACCTACAAAAGATCTTACTAAATTATTAAACTTATCGCCTTTATCAATGCTTAATTTTATCGGTAAATAATACAAATTATCCTGAAGACTTTCATTACAGGATAACCTCATAAAATCTTTTTCTGTAGTTATTATCAATTCTCTTTGACTTAACATTTCAATTTCTGAAGCTCTAAAATTGTGGTGATCTGGGTATTCAATATGATCAAAAGTTAATCCTTTATTTACCAAAAATTCAACTAAAGGCTTAGCATTGGCAATACCAGTCACTAAGGTGAATTTTGGTAATTCCTCTAACTCTAAGTTAGATTTTAAGCCAATTACTATAGTGGCATATTCTATAAAACTAAAAAATACGCTTTGGTGAGGCTTAAGTTTCAGTCTTTTTCTAATCCGTTCCTTTTCATTTTCAGCAATACCTATTTTGCATTTTGTGACAACTACAATATTAGCACGTTTTCTACCAGACATTGGTTCTCTTAAATTTCCTGTAGGCAGCACAAAATCATTAAAATAAGGATTGCTGTAAGATGTCAATAAAATATTCATTCCAGCTTTTACTTTTCGGTGTTGAAAGGCATCATCCAATAAAATAACATTGGGAGGAACAACCGTTTTCAACAATTGAGAAATACCATGCTTCCTATCACTGTCTACCGCAACTGTAATGCTTTCAAATTTATTAAAGAATTGAAATGGTTCATCACCTATAATAGTTGCTGTAGCATTTTCATCTGCCATTACAAATCCTTCTGTACTGCGCTTATAGCCTCTGCTCAGAGTTGCAATCGAATTCTTCTTTTGTAATAAAGCAATCAAATATTCAATCATAGGTGTCTTACCTGTACCTCCTGTACTCAAATTCCCTACACAAATAATAGGCACATCGTAAGATTTAGACTTTAATAAATTATTATCATAGCACCAGTTTCTTAACCATGTAATGATATAATAAATTGGCACTATTGGAAATAATATAATTCGGATGAATTTCATTGCTACTAAAATATGCTATTTTTGATACAAATTACTAATTATGATAGTACAAGACGTTATTGACCACCTACATGATTTGGCTCCATTAAATTATGCTGAAGATTTTGATAATGTAGGTCTACTAGTTGGTGATAAAAACCAAAAAGTAAATGGAATATTAGTCACCTTAGATACACTTGAAGTTGTTGTGGATGAGGCTATTGAAAACAAATGTAATCTTATTGTTAGTTTTCATCCAATAATATTTAAAGGTTTAAAAAAAATAACTGGAAAATCATATGTAGAACGTGTTGTCATAAAGGCTATAAAACATGGTATTGCGATTTTTTCAATTCATACAGCATTGGACAATGCCTATGAGGGTGTAAACTCAATTATATGTGATCAATTAGACCTAGAAAACAAAAAGATTCTAATACCCCAACCAGGAAACATTAAAAAATTACAGACCTATGTACCAAAAGAAAATGCCGCCGAATTAAGAAATGCATTGTTTAAAGCAGGTGCAGGTAGCTTAGGCAACTACGAATCTTGTAGTTTTAATGTTGAAGGTAAAGGCACTTATTTGGGTAATGACGACTCAAATCCTGCAATTGGCGAAAAAGGACAACTTCATACGGAAAGCGAAACTGCAATTTCAGTTATTTTCAAAAAACATTTGGAAACGCAAGTATTAAAAGCACTCTTCACAAATCACCCTTATGAAGAGGTTGCCTATGAAATAGTTTCACTAAATAATACTGATGTAAATACTGGTATGGGTATGACAGGTGAACTCAGAAAACCAATGGAGGAAAAAAAATGCCTAGAACTGGTGCAAAAGACATTTAATTCAGAATGTATTAGACATTCAAAACTACGCTCAAGACCAATAAAGAAAGTTGCTGTTTTAGGCGGTTCGGGTAGTTTTGCAATTAATGCAGCCAAAGCATCAGGTGCCGATTTATTTATTACTGCAGATTTAAAATATCACGATTTCTTTACCGCTGAAGATGATATTGTTTTAGCTGACATTGGACATTATGAAAGCGAGCAGTTCACAAAATCATTTTTAGTAGACTATCTCTCGAAAAAAATTACTAGTTTTGCAATCATTTTATCAAAGACAAATACAAATCCGGTTAAGTATTTATAATTATGGCAAAAAAAGCTGAAGTTTCTGTCGAAGAACGATTAAGAGCATTATACGATTTACAATTAATTGACTCTAGAGTAGACGAAATAAGAAATGTCAGAGGTGAACTTCCCTTAGAAGTTAGAGATTTAGAAGATGAGGTTGAAGGGCTTACAAAGCGATTAGAAAAGTTAAACGACAGCCTTGCTGTTATTGACGATGAGATCAAAGGAAAAAAGAATCTTATTGAAGAAGCTAAAGCTTTAATTAAAAAGTATAGTGAGCAGCAAAAAAATGTTAGAAATAACAGAGAATACAACTCACTGACAAAGGAAATTGAATACCAAGAATTGGAGATTCAATTGGCTGAAAAACATATCAAGGAATTTAGGGTTCAAATAGATCAGAAAAAAGAAGTTATTTCTGAAACTAAAGACCGGTTAAAAGATCGTAATTCTCATCTTAAGCACAAAAAAGGAGAGTTAAATGAAATTTTAAAAGAAACGGAAAAAGAAGAAGAAGCGTTATTGGCTAAATCTGCAGATTTTCAAAAGAAGATTGATGAGCGCTTAGTAAATGCTTACTTAAGAATCAGAAACAATGTAAAAAACGGATTAGCTGTTGTACCAATTGAACGTGGTGCTTCTGGTGGTTCCTTCTTTACTATTCCTCCACAGGTACAAGTAGAAATCGCTTCGCGTAAAAAAGTGATTACAGATGAGCACAGTGGACGTATACTAGTAGATGCACAATTAGCTGAAGAGGAAAAAACAAAAATGAAAAAGTTATTTGCGAAGTTGAGTAAATAACCAATCAATAAAGCGTTACAAAAAGCCTATGCAATTGCATAGGCTTTTTTATTTAATATAATTTTAAAACAATTCATTTTAAGGAATAGTAAATTTGTTCGTCTATTAGAAAAAGAAAAATCGATAAAATGAAAAAGTTATTTTTTGCACTAAGCATTTTACTTTGTTTTAGTTGCCATAATGAAGCACAGTCTAATCCTAAACAACAAGCTGTTATTAATGCAGACCCTATCGAAGTACCTTTGGAAAATGGTATGGCGAAAGCTTATTTTGCTAGTGGTTGTTTTTGGTGTGTTGAAGCTATTTACGAAAGTGTAAAAGGTGTAGAAGAGGTAATTAGTGGTTATTCTGGTGGATACACTGATAATCCCACTTATGAATTGAGCAATACTGGAAGAACTGGACATGCAGAAGCAGTTGAAGTTATTTATAACCCAAATATTGTGAGCTTTTCTACTTTAGTCGATGTATATTTTGGTTCACAAAATCCTACCCAAGTAATGGGTCAAGGGCCTGATAGAGGTTCTCAATATAGATCTATAGTTTTCTACCAAAATGAAGCACAAAAGAAAACTATAGAAACAAAAAAGGAGGTATTGGCCAAAAAATTAGAATCAAAAATCGCAGCAGAAGTTTATCCATTTCAAAAATTCTGGATAGCTGAAGGTTATCATCAAGATTTTGAAAAAAGAAACCCAAATCAACGCTATGTGAGAGCGGTTTCTATACCTCGACTAAATAGATTTAAGGAAAAATTTCCGGAATTATTAAAAGAAGAAGCAAAACATTAATAAAAAGCCTGCTTTGAGTGCAGGCTTTTTTTTATTTTTTGGTCGCTTTAATTTCAAACAACATAGGAAATAATTGATCCTTCAATTTGTACATACCACTTTCTTGTTTTATCAAATTAGGAAATACATCATAAGGGCTCTCATCATATTCGTTTAGGTATTCTATTTGCAAACCTGCGTCGATAAGAGCGTTGACTACTTCGCTTAAACCATGATTCCAACCATACTCCTTGCTCACGATTTTAGAGGATTTATCAGCATAGGTACCTTCATATTCCTCATAAATTACCTCATCTTGGCTATAGTGATGTCTCATTTGTGCTTCTCCTTCGACATAATCAAACATCCAAAGTATTGGGTGAAATTCAATAATATAGAAGATTCCTCCTGGCTTTAATCTTTCAGAAATCATTTTTGCCCATGCTTTTAAATCAGGTAACCAACCAATAACACCATAACTTGTATACACAATATCGAAAGTATTGGCAATATGATTAGATGTATCTAAAACATTGCAACACACAAACTCAGCATCAAGACCTAGCTCATTATTTAATCTTTTGGCTAGTTTTATACCTTCATCACTAAGATCCACACCAACACATTTCGCTCCTAACCTACTCCAGCTTAATGTATCTTGACCAAAGTGGCATTGCAAGTGCAAAAAGTTCTTGCCTTCAACATTTCCAAGAGCCTCCAATTCATATGCCATTAAAGAGGTTTTACCATCCATAAATGCATCCAAATCATACATTTCACTTTGAGCATGTATAGCGACCTTTTTATTCCAAGTGGCCTTATTTACTTTAAAATAATTAGTATGCTCATTCATCCTTATGTAATTTTGCTTCTAAATTATAATAAGTTTTAAAATGAGAAACATCTCCATACTACTAATTTTCATAATTACTTTCGGTGCCTGCAAACCTGAAAATAAAGAAACTAATCAAAAAGAAGAGACAAAAGAGCTTTCTGTGGCAGAAAAAATTGCAAATACTCATGGTATCGAAAACTGGAAAAAAGTTTCTGAAGTGAGATTTACTTTTAGAGTAGATAGAGACACAATTAAAGGTAATGGTAGATCTTGGGTATGGAATCCAAAGAGTAACGAAGTTTCTATGATTATTGGTGATGCTGTTATTAGTTATACCAGACACAAAATAGATAGTACTCATATGGCAGCGGATAGAGCATTTATTAATGATAAGTTTTGGCTACTAATACCTTTTCAACTAGTTTGGGATACATCAACAACTATTTCTGAGCCTAAAAAAGCTGAATCTCCAATTGCTAAATCACAATTAGATATGATTACCATTACCTATCCCAATGAAGGTGGTTACACACCAGGCGATGCCTATGATATTTATTATGATAATGAATACTTAATTAAAGAATGGACATTCAGAAAAGGAAATTCTATAGAACCAACATTGAGCAATACTTTTGAAAACTATAAAGATTTTAATGGTATTAAAATAGCTATAGACCATAAAAGAGATAACGGTAACTGGAATTTAAATTTTGCCGATGTTAGCATAACATTAGATTAACACAAAAATCAGATTTTGGCATTACTTTTGTAACTTATAATGTAAGTTTCACGTCTGTCAACAAGACTATAAACGTATAACTTACATTTTCCGCCATAGTGCGTCTATATATTTTCACCAGCGCTTTGTTATCAAGGCGCTTTTTTTATCCTATAAATTCATGGTTAACATGAGCACCATCACAATAGGGCTTGTTTTTTGACGCACCACACCTGCAAAAAGCTGTTGTACGGTTTTTGGATTCTTTAGTCCCATCTTTATGAGTAACATTTAGAGTTCCATAAACTAATAAAGGTCCATTTTCAAGAACCTCCACTTGAGTTTCTAACTTTTGGGCTGTTTTATCTTTTTTATCGTTCATATAAAAACTTAATGCTCCAGATGGGCATTTTTTTACTGTAGTTACCAACTCCTCAGTTGAAGCAGCATCAATTTTAATCCAAGGTCTCGCATTTGGTTGAAATACATTTGGCGACCCCTTTACGCACATTGCAGAGTGAATACACTTTTTGGCTTCCCAAACTACTGTAACCTCACCATTACTATATTCTTTTGTCTTTCCCATTTCATTACGTTTTCCTTAAAGATAAGGATTTTTTCAGAGTCAAAAAATAGCTTTACTGCCTCGTCTTTAATTCTTATTTTTGTTTACAACCGATAAATCATTTCGTATTGTCCGAATTCAAAACAGGTTTAAATTTTGCTCTCAAGCTAGATAGAAGCGATAAGCTTTCTCATTTTAGAAATCAATTTCATATTCCAAAACATAAGGACGGTACAGAATGCATTTACTTATGTGGTAACTCCCTTGGACTGCAACCTAAAATAACTCCAGCATATATTAATCAGGAACTGAAGGATTGGGCAGAATTGGGTGTTGAAGGTCATGTACATGGTAAAAATCCGTGGCTATCTTATCATGAATTACTTGCAGATAATATGGCAACTATTGTTGGTGCAAAACCTATAGAAGTGGTAGTGATGAATACTTTAACTACCAATTTACATCTTATGATGGTTTCATTTTATAAACCCACAACAAAACGATATAAAATACTTATTGAAGGTGATGCTTTTCCGTCTGATAAATATGCTGTAGAGTCTCAATTACGCCATCATGGCTATGATGACAAAGAGGGATTGATTTTATGGAATTCGCGAGAAGGTGAAGAATTATTACGCTATGAAGATTTAGAATCTATTTTAAAGAAAAAAGGCGATGAAATCGCAATGATCATGATTGGTGGTGTCAATTACTATACTGGTCAGTTTTTGGATTTAAAACGTATTACCGAATTAGGCCATAAATATGGATGTATCGTTGGTTTTGATTGTGCCCATGGTGCTGGAAACGTTAATTTAGATTTACACCAATCTGGTGCAGACTTTGCCATTTGGTGTAGTTACAAATATCTCAATTCTGGTCCTGGTAGTTTAAGTGGTGTTTTTGTGCACGAAAAGCATGCTTATAATAAAAATTTAAACAGATTTACGGGTTGGTGGAGCCATAATAAAGAGACACGATTTAAAATGCGTGACGAATTTGATATGCTCCCAGGAGCAGAAGGTTGGCAGCTGAGCAACCCTCCTATCCTTTCCATGGCTGCAATTAAGGCTTCATTAGACGTATTTGCAGATGCAGGAATGGATAATCTGGTCTCAAAATCAAAGCAGTTAACTGCTTATTTTGAATTTTTATTAAACGAATTACATAATGATAACATAAAAATAATAACACCTTCAAATGAAAACGAGCGTGGATGTCAGTTATCAATTCAGGTTAAAAATGCCAATAAAAGTTTACATCACAAACTAACTGAAGCAGGTGTAATAAGTGATTGGCGAGAACCAGATGTAATTAGATGTGCACCTGTACCGCTTTACAATTCGTTTGAAGATATTTATAATATGGTTGAGAGACTAAAATTAATTTTAGATGAAAAATAACCAACAAAATATATTAATCATTGGCGCAGGTCTTTGCGGAAGCTTACTTGCATTACGAATGGGTCAACGTGGCTACAATGTCAATGTTTATGAGATGCGCGCAGATTTACGTAAAACGGACATCTCTGCGGGTAGATCTATTAATTTAGCCTTCTCTGATAGAGGTAATAAAGGCATGAAATTAGTAGGACTTGAAAAAAAGGTCAAGGAACTTTGCATACCTATGAATGGCCGTATGTTGCATGATAAAGATGGTAAAACTTATCTATCAAACTATAGTGGTCGAGAGCATGAATTCATTAACTCTATTTCACGTGGTGGACTTAATGCATTGCTATTAGATGAAGCTGAGAAACACCCGAACGTCAAAATTCATTTTAATAAAAAATGTAAGTCCGTAGATTTTGAAAATACCACTGCACTTTTTAAGGATTATGAGTCTAAAGACGAATTCGTCGAAGATGCTGATTGTATTATTGCAACAGATGGTGCAGGTTCGGCATTAAGAAAGAGTTATTATCTGGGGAAAAAGTTTCTATTTAGTTTCTCTCAAAATTTTTTAACTCATGGCTATAAGGAATTGACTATACTACCAGATGAAAATGGTGGTTATAAGACCTATAAAAGTGCTTTACATATATGGCCCAGAGGAGAGTTTATGGTTATCGCTTTACCAAATCTAGATGGTAGCTTCACGGTAACTTTATTTTTAAGTTATGACGAAGGGGAATATAATTTCAACAACCTTACAACTCCAGAAAGAGTCACAGAGTTTTTCAAAAAAGAATTTCCGGATGCCTTAGAACTAATGCCAAATTTAGTTGATGACTTTTTTGAAAACCCAACAGCGCCATTAGGCACAGTAAAATGTTCACCATGGCATTATAAAGGCAACACCTTATTAATGGGCGACTCAGCACATGCGATAGTACCCTTTTATGGTCAAGGCATGAATGCCTCATTTGAGGATGTTGTGGAATTTGATGCTGTCTTGGAAAAACATGAAGGCGACTGGGAAAGGATATTTACAGAGTTTAGTAAAACCAGGAAAAAGGATACTGACGCCATTGCAGATTTAGCCATAGACAATTTTCACGAAATGAAAGATCATGTAGCTAATCCTCTTTTTCAAAAAAAGCGTAAAATTGAAATGGCGTTAGAAAACCATTTCCCAAACACTTATTTTTCAAAATATAGTTTAGTTACCTTCAATGAAGATATTGGATATAGAGAAGCAATGTTACAAGGTAGAGCACAGGACAAAGCTATATTGAATATGTTATTTGATAGAGATATTAACACACCCTATGACGAATCTAACATAGATGAATTACACCAAATACTAGAAAAAATACAGAATGAAACCAAGGCAGTTTTAGAAGATAATAAAAATGCCAGATTAGATTGATATTATGAGTGAAAAAGCAGTAACACCAAGAGGAGCCTATCCACACACCAAACGCGTTGGTAATTTTATATTTGTATCTGGTACAAGTTCTCGCAGGCCAGACAATTCAATTGCAGGTGTTGACATCATTGACGAAATGGGCACCAAAAAACTAAATGCCTATACGCAAACACAAGAAGTTTTAAAAAATATTGAACGTAATCTAGCAAAAGAAGGTGCCACATTAAAAGATGTTGTAGATGTCACATCCTTTTTAGTAAATATGAATGACTTTGCAGACTACAATAAAGCTTACGCAGAGTTTTTTGATAAAGAAACTGGTCCTGCGCGTACAACTGTTGCAGTCCATCAATTACCTCATCCCGATTTAGTTGTTGAGATTAAGGTAATGGCTTATAATAAATCCTAATTTGAACATTAAAAACTACATAAACGGAAAATTTAAAAATCCAGTTCAAGACTATTGGATAGAAAATTTCAATCCATCAAATGGTGAGGTTTATGGACAGATTCCCAATTCAACTTCAGAAGATATTGAAGACGCATACAATGCTGCTAAATCTGCTTTTCCGAGTTGGTCAAAAAAAACTTTAGAGGAGCGCAGTCGCATCCTTATTAAGATATCTGAATTATTGGAAGCAAATCTACAAAGGTTCGCTGAAGCAGAAAGCAAAGACAATGGCAAACCAATATCATTGGCTAAAGCAGTTGACATTCCGCGTGCAGCAAGTAACTTTCGTTTTTTTGGAAATGCCATCACACAGTTTGCAAGTGAAAGCCACGAGAGCGTTGGGCAAAATGCTATTAACTACACTCTGCGACAACCTATTGGTGTTGTAGGATGTATTTCGCCATGGAATCTTCCTCTATACCTATTTACTTGGAAAATTGCACCGGCAATTGCAGCAGGCAATTGTGTTGTTGCTAAACCTAGTGAAGTAACTCCAATGACCGCATATTTATTGGGTGAAATTTGTAATGAAGCTGGACTACCTAAAGGTGTTCTAAATATTGTCCATGGACTCGGTACAACAACGGGGCAAGCAATTGTAGAACATACAGATATTAAAGCTATATCATTTACAGGTGGCACTGCAACAGGAGCTCACATTGCCAAGATAGCAGCACCAATGTTTAAAAAATTATCTTTAGAACTTGGCGGGAAAAACCCAAATATCATTTTCGCTGATTGCGATTATGACGACATGTTAGAAACAACGGTTCGTTCTTCATTTGCTAATCAAGGACAAATTTGTTTATGTGGCAGTCGTATTTTTATTGAATCCTCCATTTACGAAAGGTTCAAATCAGATTTTATAACAAGAATAAAGGCTTTAAAAGTTGGACATCCATCTGATGCTAATACAAATATCGGAGCACTAGTTTCTAAACCTCATCTTGAAAAGGTAAAATCTTATATTGAAATAGCCAAAGATGAAAACGGAACTGTTCTTTGTGGTGGCAAAGAAGTTATAGTTAAAGGTTTTGAAAACGGTTATTACCTAGAGCCAACAGTAATAGAAGTTCCAAATGACGAATGCAGAGTCAACCAGGAAGAAATTTTTGGACCAGTGGTGACTATTATGCCGTTTGACACTGAAGAAGACGTTTTAGCAATGGCCAATAAAGTAAAATATGGTTTATCAGCCACATTATGGACCAATGATTTAAAACGAACCTTGAGAATGAGTAATCAATTACAAGCGGGTATTGTTTGGGTTAACACTTGGATGATGCGAGATCTGCGCACACCATTTGGCGGAGTTAAAGCCTCAGGAGTTGGTCGTGAAGGTGGATTTGAAGCCCTTAGGTTTTTTACAGAACCAAAAAATGTATGTATTAAATATTGATTTTACTTTGACATGCTTCTCAAGATTCAGTATCTTTTGTTGTTAAATCAAATCTAAATACCATGAAAACACAATTTTTTACGTGCCTACTTTTGTTAGCGTCTCTAGTATTATCTGCCCAAGAAAACTGGCAAATCTTAAAGAAAGACGCATTTGCAATTTCATATCCTACAGATTGGGAATCTAGTAACCAAATGTCTCAACCTAGCATGCAGTTTTTATTACTTTCTGATATAACGACTCAAAATGATGATAAGTTTAGAGAAAATATTAATCTAACAACAGAAAGTTTAAGTGGCCAGAGCTTCACAATTGATGGTTACGCAAAGTTATCTACAGATCAAATAATTGCTCAAATACCTGGTTCTAAATTTGAATCTAATAAAGCCTCAACACTAGATGGACAAGATGCTTGGGAAGTTATTTGGTCTGCTGATTTTGGAAATGGGATGATATTAAAATTTAAGCAATCTTTCTTGCTTTTTAATGATACTGCTTATGTTTTAACCTATTCGTCTTCAAAAGCTGAATATGACCAATATGTTAAAGTTGCGGACCTAATATTCAACAGTTTTAAACTTGCTAAATAAATGAATTTAGAACTTAATAACAAATATGCTCTTGTCTGCGGTAGTACTGCTGGTATTGGCAAAGCCACAGCAATCGCCCTAGCAAATGAAGGGGCAATTGTCACCCTTATTGCAAGAAATGAAGACAAACTTAAAGCCACCTTAGCACAATTACCGCAACAACATAATCACAATTATATCGTTGCAGATTTTACAAATCCTTTTGAGCTAAAACAAAAAGTTGAATTATATATTAAAGAAAATCATGGATTCCATATTTTAATTAATAATACTGGAGGACCTGCAGGTGGGCCAATTTTTAATGCTGATATTGAAGAATTTGAAAAGGCCTTTACACAGCATTTAAAGTGCAATCATGTTTTGGTTCAAACGTTAGTCCCATTTATGAAAGATGAAAGTTACGGAAGGATTATTAATGTTATTTCAACTTCTGTTAAGCAACCACTAGAAGGATTGGGTGTTAGTAACACCATTCGTGGTGCAGTAGCCAATTGGAGTAAGACAATGGCAAATGAACTAGGTGTTTTTGGTATAACAGTTAATAATGTTTTACCAGGTGCAACCAGTACAGAACGTCTTTCTGAAATTATTAAAAACAAATCAGTAAAAACAGGCAAATCAATAGAAGAATCTGCTAATGCCATGAAAAATACAGTTCCAGCAAAGCGATTCGCTAAGCCGGAAGAACTCGCAGATGCCATAACTTTTTTAGCTAGTGAAAGGGCTAGTTACATTAACGGAATAAACCTTCCTGTTGATGGTGGACGAACAAAAAGTTTGTAACTTTAAAAAATACAGAATTAAATTATTTAGACATGAGCAAACTATATCCACCAATTAATTTTAAAGCTTGGATTGAAGAAAATAGACATCTTTTAAAACCACCTGTTGGGAACAAAGTAGTTTGGAAAGATGGTGATTTTATAGTTATGGTTGTTGGAGGTCCAAATAGCAGAAAGGATTACCACTACAATGAAACACCAGAGTTCTTTTATCAAGTTGAGGGTGACATTATCCTTAAGGTAATTGACAAAGGAACACCAAAAGATATCCATATAAAGGAAGGTGAAATATTCTTGCTTCCTCCAAAAGTACCTCATTCACCTCAACGAGGCGCAAACACAGTTGGTTTAGTAATTGAATATCCTAGAGAAAAAGGTGTTAAGGATGCACTACTTTGGTTTTGCGAAAATTGCACAACAAAATTGTATGAGGAAGATTTCACATTAGACAATATAGAGACTGACATGCCTGGAATCTTTGATAAATATTATGGTGATAAAGATAAACGCTCTTGTCCGAATTGCGGTGAAGTAATGCAACCACCTAAGAAAGTTGAGATTAATGACTAAACGAAAATTAAGAATAAACGGTCATTCACATCTTCTTCCTTATCCTGAAGAAATTCCTGATTTTATGAGAGACAAAGGGATTTTTTGGGTGGATAAAGACAGAAAGTTTATGCTTCAAAAAGATTGGAACCGACCAATCACTGATTCGAGTTTTTTCTTGGATGAAAAACTCGCATGGATGGAACATTTTAAAATAGATCATGCAGTAGTTCTTAATCTTTCCCAACTCTATGGCAATGGGCTTCGTCTTGAAGAAATGAAGCAGGCATTACGATTTCAAAATGATTTCAATGCTAAAATACAACGTGACAATCCGAGTAAATTCACATGTGGCTTTGTAGTTCACCCAGGATTTGTTAGAGGTGCATGTTGGGAAATTGAACGTTGTGTTGAAGTTTTAGGTATGCGCCTTCTTTGCTTACCAACACACTACATGGATACCATAGGAACTTGGCGCTGTATTTTTGATGAGGAAAACGAACCAATTTTTGAACTTGCGGATAAGTATAATCTAGCCGTAGAAGTTCACCCTTATGATGGGGAAAAATTTATTAAACTAGAAAACACATCTTGGCGTTTTCATCTTATTTGGATGCTCGCACAGTGTGCCGATGCTTATCATTTCTTGACCTTAAATGGTTATTACGAAAAGTATAAAAATATGCGTGTTTGTTTTGCTCATGGTGGGCAGTTGGCGCAAATAAATCTTGGGAGAAGAATACAAGGTTTTGATGGAAGACCAGATTTATTTGAAGGTAAAAGTCATCCTAGAAAGGCAGTTGGACATAAAAATATATTCTTTGATACTTTAGTTCACGATACAGGGTCTTTAGAGTTGCTTATGAGAAATCAAACATCCAAACAAGTAATTATGGGCTTAGATGATCCGTATCCACTTGGGGAAATGGAAAGTGAGAAACAATCTTCCTATCCCGGCAAAATATTAGATTTGGCTATTGATAGAGATATTATAAATGAAACAGAACGTGATGCCATTTGGGAAGACAATGTTCTTCAATGGCTATTCGGTGATGATGAAGAAGCAAAAATATCACTCGTAAATAGAATATTAAGTTAATGTACTTTTTGCCAGAAGCTATAGATAAATATGTAGTAGCTCATTCTGTAGAAGAGCCAGAATTACTTCGACAACTTACAAGAGAAACCTACCAAAAAATTTTACAACCTATTATGTTGAGTGGCCCTTATCAAGGTCGTGTACTTAGTATATTATCTAAACTTATAAAGCCGAAGTCAATATTAGAGTTGGGAACATTTACTGGTTATTCTACGATATGCCTCGCTGAAGGACTGCCATCCGATGGCGAATTGCACACAATTGATATTAATGAAGAATTAGAAGATTTTCAACGAAAATACTTTAATAAATCGGGTTTTGGAGCTCAAATAATACAACATGTAGGTAATGCCATTGATATTATACCAACAATTGAAACATCTTTTGATTTGGTATTTATTGATGCGGACAAACCAAATTACTCAAACTACTTCCATTTAGTAATTGGCAAATTAAACAAAGGTGGTATTATCCTTTCTGATAATGTTTTATGGCACGGTAAAGTCGTAGAATCTTTAAATCCTAAAGATATTTCAACTAAAGCAGTATTGGATTACAATAAACTACTAAAGGAAGATTCAAGAATAGAATCTGTAATGTTACCCATTCGCGATGGTTTAACAATTAGCAGAAAAATATAACTAATTATCTCTTTTTAAAGAACCTGTAAAATCCTCAAGATCGTCTTTTACTTTATTCAGTTCTTCATTAATATTTTTAGTGACATCAGTATCTACAATATTATTTTCCTTTGCACTTTTAGTGACTTCGTGCTTTATATCGTTAGTAGCATCACGCAAAGTACGCATACCCTTACCCATACCACGAGCTATTTCTGGTAATTTATCTGCGCCAAAAACTAATACTACAATAAATAGTATAAAAACTATTTCTGTACCTCCAATGAATAAAAATATGGTCTGGTGTATCACATTACAAATATAGAGTGACTTTATGTAATAAAAAAAGCCGACTCGTTAAAGTCGGCTAAATATTATAATACTTGCTTAGTTTTTTATCTCATTTTTAAATTTATCAAAATCACTTTGTTGCACTTCTCTTGGCCAAGAGTTGTTAGATGTATCCACATCTGCCGTTTCTAAATCAGGATCTACTGTAATCGCAATAATCTCTTTATCACTTGCAATAGCTCTACGAGCTTCTTTGTCATTCAATCTCCATACCTGTGCAGGATAAGTCACCCTTTCTTTAGTATCATCTGCATATGTGTACTCAACAATTAAAGGCATTACAAGTCCCCCTGGTTTATCAAATGTAACCTCATAGAAATACTTAGGAGGTGTCTTCATAGCATTTCGTTGTTCAGGAGTGAAGTTGTCCATAAGATATTCCTTAACTGTAGGTAAATTAATTAAACTACCACTATTTTGAGCTACATCATAACCCTCTTCACCTTCTCCAATAAAATAAACAAGACTATTAGGGTCCATTCTATATCGTTCAGCTAATCTCTTACCTTCCTCATTAGGCGTATTTGTCACAGCAAACTTCTTAACCTCTTTAATTCCAATATCTGTATAGTTTGTGGTGTAAAACCATCCCCTCCAAAACCAATCTAAATCTATTGCTGAAGCATCTTCCATCGTGCGGAAAAAATCTTCTGGTGTTGGGTGCTTAAACTTCCAACGGTTTGCATATTCTTTAAATGCATAGTCAAATAGGTCACGACCCATAACGGTTTCTCGTAAAATATTTAATCCTGTAGCTGGTTTGGAATATGCATTACTACCAAATTGATAGGTATTTAAGCCCTTAGTCATAATAGGAGCAATATAATCTTGGTTTCCTCCCATATACCTCACAATATTTTTAGCTGGACCACGTCTCGAAGGATATTTTGTTTGTCCTGCTGACAAGGCAGTCGGATTCCATTCGCCGAAATCTTGTTCTGCAACATATTGTACAAATGTGTTTAATCCCTCATCCATCCAAGTCCATTGACGTTCATCACTATTAATAATCATTGGAAACCAGTTATGACCAACTTCATGTATAATTACGCCAATCATTCCAAATTTGGTTCTATCGGAGTAAGTTCCATCTTCATTAGGACGACCAAAGTTGTAACATATCATTGGGTATTCCATTCCCATTGGTGCATGTACTGAAATGGCCTTGTGATATGGATAATCAAAAGTCATACGAGAGTAAGACTTTAATGTACTTGCAACAGTTCTTGTAGACCATTGCTCCCATAAAGGATTTCCTTCTTTAGAGTACATTGAAACTGCCATCACTTCTTTAGTGTCAAGCTTCACTGCCATCATATCCCAGATAAATTTACGTGAAGTGGCAAATCCAAAATCTCGTACCATTTGAGCTGAAAGCTTCCATGTTTTCTTGTCTTTACTTTTTGTTTTTTCTGTAACACGTGCTTCTTCTTCGGTTACAATCATTACAGGCTCATCAAATGATTTCGTTGCTTTCTTAAAGCGCTTCATCATTTCTTTAGAAAAGACTTCATCTCTATTAGTTAAGTATCCTGTACCATCTAAAATATGATCTGCAGGTACTGTTATATTAACATCAAAATCCCCAAATGGTAATGCAAACTCATCACGTCCCCAAAATTGAGAATTTTGCCAACCTTCAACATCATTGTAAACAGCCATACGCGGATAGAACTGAGCCATTACATATATTCTATTGTCGTTTTCCTCAAAATACTCGTAACCTGAACGCCCTCCATCCTTCACATGGTCATTAATATTATACCACCACTTTATCTGAAATGAAAACTTATCTCCTGTCTTCATCGATTCAGGTAACTCTACTCGCATCATTGTGCGATTAATCATATGAGGTAAATCATTTCCATTTACATCCTTTACATGCTCTATATTAAAACCTCCATCAAATCGTTCTTTTAAGTAAGAATTTATTGCTCTAGACGAAGAAGTTGCAGGACCAATACCAGTACTATTAATTAAAGGAGTCTTTGAATCTCTCGCACGCATGTTCTGATCTAACTGAACCCAAAGGTAGGTTAACTCATCAGGAGAGTTATTTGTATAAGTTATTGTTTCGTCACCATACAATCTTGCATTGTCATCATCAATCTCAATATCCATTTTATAGTCAGCTTGTTGCTGATAATATGCAGGGCCAGGAGCTCCACTCCCTGTTCTAAACATATTAGGAGTTGAAAACTCGTCATATAATTGTTTGAACTTGTTTTCGTTGGTGTGACCTGGTTTACGCTCTGGTTTAATTTCATTTTGAGCAAATACACTCACCGAAATAAACATTGTAGCACATAAGAAATACTTAAAAATTTTCATGAGAATCAGTATGGTTTATAAAAATGATGACGAAAATAGTTAAATATACTAAGCTATTGTAGTGTTTTAATTAAAGTTTAACAAGCAATTGTCATTATCTGGAATCAATAGAAAACTCTTGTTTTTATTGTTAATTTTTAGTCTAATTATATTCTGTTGGTCCATAAAAACATCAAATAGAACTCTATTCTTTACCTCAATGCTATTAACCTCTATGATGTTCTCTATTTCTAAATAGCAATAAGTAATATCATCCTTATATTCTTTCCCAATAAAATTGAATTCTACTGGCTTACCGTTTAATTTTATAATCAATTTGTCAGACAGGTAACGTTGCATATAATCCTCTACTAATAATGATTCATTTTCTGTATCCAAAGTTATTCTATCATCAAATCTATCTCTAATTAAGGTTTCAAAATCGTCAATAAATATTTGGGTAATAATTTGAACAGATTTTTCTTCCTTAACGTATTCAATATTAGTGACACTCACATAATACTCATGAAGGTAAGCACTAGAAAGAAATAATGGAATAGTAAGTAATATTAATAGGTATTTAATTCTGTTCATTTCGTTTAACTTTGCTTTTTTAAACCAACAACTATTCCAAAATTAATCATTAGAGGTAGACTTCCTATTGTCTTTATAGGCTTTTAACTTCAATTTTAGGAAATCGATGGCCTCAATATCATTATTTCTATTGCACAATTGTAAAAACTCTTCATCCTCTTGACAATAGAGAAAATATTCAGTTTTTAAATTTTCAGCAAGTGTTTCGTTCTCAAAAATAATTGATTCGTACTCACGTCGTAGACGTTCAATACATTTATCTCTAGCATCTAAATCGACTATTTTTCTTAATTTTTTGGTTCTACCGCTAATTCGATTTAATAGCTTATGAAAATTAACACCGAATCCTAAGCCAATTTGTCCCCAAGGACCTGCATCTGCATCATGAAGTTTTCTTTCATTAATAGTTATGGGTTTACCTATATAACCTGGAATTCCTAAATCATAGAAATTCACTTCAGTTTTTGCATCTGAATTTTGTAGATCAGACTCTAAACTACCAGTTAAAATCTTACCTACTATAACCTCATCAAGTTCATTGATTTTTTCAACCAGCGAAATTCTTAACACACCAGAATTTATCATTATACTAGTTATGATTACTTCTTTTGATTCATATTTCAAACCTGATATGAATAAAGTATCAGATAGTTTTGCTGGTATAATAAAACTACCATCTTCATCTGAAATGGTATATTTAGGAGCTGTTTTATTTAATATATGTATCCCTTCAACATCACCATTGGCCGTAAGTTGTCCACTTAAGTCCTTTCGTTGTCCATTAGCAACAAAACTTAAAATAATAAGACATAAAGTAAAGTATGATTTAATCTTTATCACTCGTAGTTTTTAGATAAGACTGACTTAGCTGATTAATTCGTTCCAAGAACTGAACCTCCTTGTCTTTGGCTAATAAAGTCTCATCAACACCTTCGTTTTCTACATATTCAACAAAGGCATCAATTTCATTAAGAGGAATATTAAAATTAACATGAATAAAATTTACACTGTATTGTTCTAATGCCTTTTTAAAAGGTGTTTTATTGAGTGCTTTCTCTTGATTGCTCATTTCATTGCCATCAATATCTGCTACTTGGCTTACTAAAAACCCAGCAAGGTTTACCAAATTTAGCATATTGTCAACTCTAGGATTATATTCGTTAAATGCAATATTTTCTGCTTTTGTATTATAATCTGCGGAGAACTCAAAATCTTCGATATGATCTAAACCAAAATAAACAGCATCAAGACTAACATTATATGTTCTCACATTTTCAAGGTCTGCATTTAAATTTCCAGTTAAGCCAAATGGTAACAAAACAACTTCATCAAGCTTATTAATCTCTTCTACCAAAATTACAGTCATTTGTTTTGTTTCAAGGATTCGCTCCGATATCACAACAGTAAAATCCTTAAATTGGAGTGCACTAAATTCCACTACATCATTAAGAGCAACTTCAATTTTAAACTCTCCATTTTCATCAGTAAAAGTGCCTTTATTTGAAGACGTATTATAAACAGTAACCCCTTCTTTATCTTGGGCAGATACAACAATTCTACCGTTTACCATGGTTCTGTCTATTTTTTGAGAAAATGATACTATTGAAAATAAGCAGCATATAAAAATTAAAGTTTTTTTCATCATTTCTATTTAGGATATTAAAGTTCGTGTTTAATCTTCAATTCTCATAAAAAATCGCATCTAAATCTTTGTTAAATCAGTTTATATAGGTTAATTTCCACTATACATTAATTAATTTTTAAAATTAGTGAAGAATTTAATTATTGCGAGCACCTCGACGGTTCATGGTAGTGGGTTTTTAGAATATTTATTAGATGAACTAAAATTATTATTTAAGGATACTGAGGAAATTCTTTTTATTCCTTATGCTAGACCAGGTGGTATCACTTATGACGAATACACATCTATAGCTAATAAAGCATTTAATAAAATTGAGAAATCTGTTAAAGGAATTCATGAGTTTGCCGATGCAAATTATGCTATAAATAATGCTAAAGGTATATTTACAGGTGGAGGCAACACCTTTGTTCTTGTTAACCAACTATACAAAAATGATGTTATAATAAGTTTACAAAGTGCTATTGAAGACGGCACCCCATATTTAGGTACTAGTGCTGGCAGCAACATTTGTGGTTTAACATTAAACACAACAAATGATATGCCTATAGTTTATCCACCTAGTTTTAAGACCCTTGGGTTTGTACCCTTCAATATTAACCCTCATTACTTAGATCCAGATCCAAAAAGCACCCATATGGGTGAAACCCGTGAAACGCGCATTAAGGAATTCCATGCTTTTAATACACAACCTGTTATAGGGTTACGAGAAGGAAGTTGGATAGAAATAAAAGACAATAATATTAGACTTAGAGGTAATCTAGACGCTAGAATATTTGAACAAAATAAAGAGCCCTATGAGGTTGCGACAAATAATGATTTAGACTTTTTAAAATAATTTTACAAATTCTTCAAAAAGTGATACCCCAATATTTCAAATCCATCATTATAATAAAATTTATGTGAAGGATAATTTTGCACATAAGTATTTAATTCTAATGCATTGTAACCATTATCCATAGCATAATCATTTATCCATTTCATGAACTTTTTACCTAATCCTTCACCTCTATAATCGGGTTTGATATAAACATGGTCTAACTCTAGAGATTTACCAACATAATGTCTTGTGCAAAACCAAAGCCCAGTAACACCTATTAATTCATTATCCCGAAATATACCTGCGCACTCGTAATTTTGGGTCTTCATTTCATTAAATCGAGATCTTAAAACCACTTTATCTATTTTACCTTCATTTAGTTCATAAACTAATGGTATTACTAATTCTAATTCATTGTTAGGTATAATTTTAAAGCTACAAGGCATCATTTAATTATTATTTGAATTCTAAAATTAGCATTTTTAATAATTAGAAAGTAAAAATTAACGTCCTAGCTAATGACTTTTCGATAATTTTTGTGTCAAACTTTTGTAACTTGAACTCAATAATACAATCAATATGAGAAGAGGAAATTTTAAAATTAGACTAATCATCGGTCTTGCTATTGTAGCCTTCGCATTTATACGTCGATGCAGTCAGCAAGAAACTAATCCTTATACTGGTCGTACACAGGCTATTTCTCTTTCACCTGAACAGGAAATTGCGATAGGTTTACAAAGTGCTCCTGGCATGGCACAACAGCATGGTGGATTACATCCAGAAAACAGGTATCAAGCTTTAGTAGACAATGTTGGAGGTAAACTTGTTAATAATAGTATTGCTAAAAGTACGCCATATAGATATGAATTTCATCTATTGGCTGATGAACGCACCATTAATGCATTCGCGTTGCCTGGCGGACAAATTTTTATAACCTATGCTCTGTTTTCTCAATTAGAAAACGAGGATCAATTGGCTGGTGTATTAGGGCATGAGATAGGACATGTACTCGGTAAACATTCAAACGAACGGATTACAGATTCAAAATATTGGCAAACTTTGATTATGGGTGCAGGAGCGATTGATATGGGTGCAGTTGCACAACAGATAGGTCAGGGAACACTATTAAAAAATGGTAGAGATGATGAATTGGAAAGTGATGAATTAGGGGTACATTTTATGCTTGACGCTGGTTATAATCCTGAAGAAATGATTGGTGTTATGAAAATTTTGAAAGATGCTGCAGGACCTAATAGAGTACCTGAATTTCAAAGTACACACCCTGATCCTGAAAATAGAATTGAGCACATAAGAGATGCTATTAGAAAATACAAAAATGCGTCTTAAAATAAGACGCATTTTTAACTAACTAACTCAAATAATTGTCTATACTAGACATTTTTGTTTTTAAATCTTTTCAAAAATAGTGCAGCATCATTCGCATTTGATTTTTTGGCATGTGCTAAAGCAGTATACCCTAAATCACATTTGGCATGAATTTCTGATCCGGCAGTGATTAAAATTTTGATTACATCTACTCTATTATACTTTGCAGCATAATGAATTGGTAACATACCATTAGACTTTTTATTAATATCAACTCCATTATTGATAAGCATTTTTAACTGTTGGATATCACCAACCGCTGCGGCCTTACAAATTGGACTGACTTCTACTGTTTTTTCATTTAACTCTAAGCTTGATAGATTAATTTCGTTTGTTGCATTTAAACTTGTGATTGAAAAGCCTAATGCAATTGCTAAAACTACTGTTGATTTTCTCATGATGAAAGATTTAATTTTTAATTGATTTGTTTTTTGATATACTAAAGAGACGACTTATCTTTTAAACTGTTACAATAAAAATAACATATAACACATTATTAACGTATTGATAACAAATCTGTTAACATAATCACAAAGAAGTACTTATAAAGTCATGTAAGTTAAAATGAATTAAATAATTAATAACCTATTAAATTTTTTAGCCTTTGCAATTTGTTATCAATTATGATATAGTATCTTTGAAATCCTTAAGATTAAAGACATGAATAAGAAGGTTATTTTAATGATTTTAGACGGCTGGGGCAAATCTCCCGACCCCAAAGTTTCTGCAATAGATAATGCCCAAACACCATTTATAGATTCGCTTTATACCAAATACCCAAACGCAAGTTTAAGAACCGATGGATTACATGTAGGGCTGCCAGAAGGCCAGATGGGTAATAGTGAAGTTGGGCATATGAACCTTGGTGCTGGCCGAATAGTATATCAAGATCTGGTTAAAGTTAATCTTGCTGTACAAAATAAAACGCTTCAAGAAGAAAAGGTATTAAAAGACGCTTTCACCTATGCAAAACATAACAGAAAAAAAGTTCATTTACTTGGCCTTGTAAGCGATGGTGGTGTTCATTCTCATATCAACCATTTATTTGGTTTAATAGATGCAGCCCATAAAAATGGCTTAAAAGACATATTCGTTCATGCCTTTACAGATGGTAGAGATGTAGATCCGAAATCAGGTTATGGTTTTATTTCAGATTTAGAAGATCATCTAGATAAAACAACAGGAAAATTAGCAACTGTAACTGGCCGTTACTATGCAATGGATAGAGATAAACGCTGGGAACGTGTAAAGGAGGCTTATGATGCAATTGTGCATGGCAATGGAATTCTCACCACTAATGTTCTTGGTGCAATACAACAGAGTTATGAGGAAAATATAACTGATGAATTTATAAAGCCAATAATAAATACGGATGAGCATGGCGACCCAATTGCAATAATGAGTGAAGATGATGTTGTTATTTTCTTCAACTTCAGAACAGATAGAGGCAGACAATTAACTCAGGTTTTGTCACAAGAAGATTTTCACGAATATAACATGCATAAGCTCAATCTTCATTATGTGACATTAACCAATTATGACGATAAGTTTAAGGGAATTAATGTTGTTTTTGAAAAGGATAATTTAAGTGAAACTTTAGGTGAGATTCTTGAGAATCATAATAAAAATCAAATTAGAATAGCGGAAACTGAAAAATACCCTCATGTTACATTTTTCTTTTCAGGTGGACGTGAAGAACCATTTAAAAATGAAACCCGAATACTAAGAAATTCGCCAAAAGTTGCTACTTATGATTTAAAACCAGAAATGAGCGCTTATGAACTAAAAGATGCTCTAGTACCAGAATTAGAAAAAGGTGAAGTGAACTTTGTTTGTTTGAATTTTGCCAATGGAGATATGGTTGGTCATACAGGTGTTATGGAAGCTGCAATTAAGGCATGTGAAGCTGTTGATGACTGTGTTAAGGATGTAATAACCGTGGCATTAGAAAATGACTATACTACAATCTTAATTGCCGATCATGGTAATTGTGAAACTATGGTGAATCCAGACGGGTCACCTCATACTGCACATACCACTAATCCTGTTCCTGTTATATTAATTGATAAAGATTTACAGGAAATAAAAGACGGAATACTTGGTGATATTGCACCTACTATTCTTAAATTAATGGGTATACCTCAACCCAAAGCGATGACTAGACATAGTCTTGTATAAGTGAGGTAATATGAAATCTCTATTTTGTAATTGATTGAATAATGAATTTTAACGAAAGACTGATAATAGCAATAGATTTTGATGGGACAATAGTAGAAGATGCTTATCCTAAAATTGGTAAAACAAGAATTTTTGCATTTGAGACACTTAAGAAACTACAAGAAGATGGGCACAGATTAATATTATGGACCTATCGCAATGGAACAAAACTCCAAGAAGCGGTAGATTTCTGTAAAGAAAACGGAATAGAGTTCTATGCTGTCAATGCGAGCTTTCCTGAAGAGAAATTCGATTATAGTCGAAGTAGAAAAATACATGCAGATCTATTCATTGACGACAGAAATATTGGTGGCATACTTGGTTGGGGTGAAATTTATCAAATGATAACCAACGAAGTACCAGATATTAAAGCTACCAAACGAAAGGGTGGATTATTAGGATGGTTTAAATAATTAAACCAACTCAAAATAAGCCCTATCAATTTCTTCTCTATGATCAGGATGTGCAATTTCAACTAGTGCTTTCACACGCTCCTTAATTGTTTTACCGTATAAATTTGCAACACCGTATTCAGTAACTACATAGTGTATATGTGCTCTTGTTGTTACCACACCCGCTCCAGGTTTTAATGTAGGCACAATTCTACTTATACCGTGTTTTGTTACCGACGGTAATGCAATTATTGCCTTACCACCTTCACTAAGGGATGCACCTCTAATGAAGTCCATTTGCCCACCTACACCAGAATACATTTTCGATCCAATAGAATCTGCACAAACCTGACCAGTAACATCTACTTCAACAGCCGAATTTATTGCAACCATTCTAGGATTTTGTTTTATAACGGAAACATCATTTACATAGTCAGAGGAACGCATTTCAACAAAAGGGTTATCATTAACATAATCGTATAAGCGTTGCGAACCCATTAAAAATGTTGCTAAGGCTCTTCCAGGATTTACACGCTTATGATTACCGTTAATAACATCTTCTAATATTAAATCAATTACGCCATCAGAAAACATTTCTGTGTGTAATCCTAAATCTTTATGATTGTGTAATCGTGTTAAAACTGCATTAGGTATATTACCAATACCCATTTGTAACGTACTTCTATCCTCAATAAGTTCTGCTATATAATCTCCGATTTTAGTTTCTAATATACTCGGCTCGGTAACAGGGAATACAGGTAACGGTGCATCAACTTCAACAAAAGCATCAATTTCTGTAACATGAATTATACCATCACCAAAAGTTCTTGGCATTTGTTTATTAACCTGAGCAATTACATAATCTGCATTATCAATAGCCGCTAATGTGGCTTCTACTGAAACACCTAATGAGCAATATCCATGCTTATCAGGAACAGAAACATGAATTAACGCTACATCAAGATCAATTATATTTCTCTTAAAAAGTAATGGTAACTCACTTAAAAAAACAGGCGTATACGAACCGTTTCCTGTATGTAGCGTATGACGAACATTTCTACCTATAAAAAAAGAATTGACATGGAAGCTTTCTGCCAATTTCGGATCTGCATATGGAGCTTCTCCTTCCGTATGTAGTTGACAAATTTCAACATTCCGTAATTCCTCATGTCTATCTGCTAGGGCCTTTACTAAGACAGAAGGTACTGCCGCAGCAGCTTGTAAATATACCTTATCATTAGATTTTACAACTTTTAATGCTTCTTCTGCGCTGACTGTTCTATACATGGACTCAATTTTAGATTACAAACTTACCTCACAAAAGATATAAAAAGACTGTCATTTATCATGTTTTTATAAAATTTAAAAATTGTCATAATTACCTATCTTTGCCCCTTAATTAATGAATTATGATAATTGTAAAAACCACAGAAGAAATTGAATTGATGCGCCAAAGTGCTTTAGTTGTATCAAAGACTTTAGGCATGCTGGCAAAGGAGGTTAAAGAAGGTGTTACAACAAATTATCTAGATAAAATTGCTGAAGAATTTATAAGAGATCATGGTGCATTACCAGGTTTTAAAGGATTGTACGATTGTCCTTCTACCCTACTTTGCAGTGTTAATGAAGCAGTAGTGCATGGTTTACCAACAGATAAACCATTAGAAGATGGTGATATAGTATCTATTGACTGTGGTGCACTTATGAATGAATTTTACGGTGATCATGCTTATACTTTTGAGATTGGAAATGTAGCTGAAGAAACAAAAAAGCTAATCAAAGTAACCAAAGAATCACTTTATCAAGGTATCAGACAACTGAAAATTGGAAATCGTGTTGGCGATGTTGGATATGCCATTCAGCAATATTGTGAAGCCGAGGGTTATGGTGTTGTGAGGGAACTGGTAGGTCATGGTTTAGGCCGTAAAATGCATGAGGACCCTGAAATGCCTAATTATGGAAGACGTGGAAGAGGAAAAAAGTTTATTGAAGGAATGGTCGTCGCCATTGAACCTATGATTAATATGGGAACCCATAAAGTTAAGCAATTAAAAGACGGATGGACAATAGTTACTCAAGACGGAAAACCAAGTGTGCATTTTGAACATGATGTTGCTATTATAGATGGTAAACCAGAGATCTTATCAACATTTGCCTATGTACACGAAGTTTTAGGTATTACCTCAAATGAGGAAGATGAATTTAGACAAAAAGCATTGGTAATATGATAGTAGATCAACTTATTTCTGAGATTGAACCAAAAGAAATAATCAAAGGGTTCAATGCGAGATTTGTACATACCGAGACAATGACTATTGCTTATTGGGACATAGAAGCAGGTGCAGAAATACCGTTACATCATCACATTCATGAACAAGTTTCACAAATACTAGAGGGTGAATTTGAAATGACTATTGGAGGTAAAACCAAAACACATAAACCAGGTTCAATTCTTGTAATTCCATCGAACGTGGAGCACTCCGGTAAGGCAATAACACCTTGTAAAATATTAGATATCTTCAATCCTGTAAGAGAAGATTATAAATAATTGATTTTGAAATCGATTTTCAAATTTTTTTTAAACGTTATACCAAGGCCATTGCTCATTCGCATGAGTTATGTTTTGCGCCCATTAATAGCGTGGTATTTAAAAGGAAATACTTATACAGATCCTATTGACGGTAGATCATTTAAACGTTTTTTACCCTATGGTTATGGCGAACAACGACCTAACGTCTTATCTCCTTCAACATTGTCCTTAGAACGTCATAGACTTTTATGGCTTTACCTTAAAGACCAATCTATCTTTTTTACTGAGAATCTAAAGGTTTTACATTTTGCTCCAGAACAGTGCTTTCTAAACCGATTTAAATCATTACGAAATCTAGATTATACAACCACAGATTTGTTATCACCAATTGCTGATGTAAAAGCTGATATCTGTAACCTTCCATTTGAGGACAATTGTTATGACGTAATTTTATGTAATCATGTCCTGGAACATATACCTGATGACAATAAAGCTATGCAAGAATTATATCGCGTTATGAAACCAGGTGGATGGGGAATTTTTCAAATACCTCAGGACGTCAATAGAGAAATTACCTTTGAGGACGATTCAATAACCGATAAAAAAGAACGTGCAAAAATATTTGGTCAATATGATCATGTAAGGGTCTATGGTCGGGATTACTTTGATAAGCTGCGGTCTATTGGATTTGATGTAGAAGCATTAGATTATACATCAAAATTATCTGAAGCAAAAATTAAAAAATTCAGATTAGCCAAAGGTGAACTTATTCCGTTGGTTAGAAAATAATTATTCAGGAAAACCATTTAGTGCTATGGTCTGTAACTCATTTTTAATATTTAGATAAATAATATAGACTTTGAGTTCAGGATGTGATTTTAAAAACAGTTTTACTTCTTCTACTCCCATTGCCTGAAACGCGGTTGCATAACCATCTGCAGTCATACAATCTTTGGCAATAACAGAACTACTTAAAATATTGGTTCTAGTAGGATAGCCAGTTTTTGTATTGATTATATGTGCGTACCTATTGCCATTTTTATCAATTTTAAATTTACGATAGGTACCAGAGGTAGCCATGGACTCATCTATTAACGCTATAACTTTAGAGTATGATTGTGTACCATCAAAGTTAGGATCATCAATACCTACTTGCCACTGTTTATGACGTTCTAAATTCATTCCAGAAACGCGCATATCACCACCAATATCAACAAGGTAGTTTTCAATTCCTTTCGATTCTAAAAACTCTGCAATTACATCTATGCCATATCCTTTTGCGATGGCATTGAATTCTAGATATGTCTCTTTAGGTTTTGTTATTTTATAATCTTTCAAAGATAATTTATCAAATCCAACAAATGTCATTAAACTATCTATTGTAGTGCTATCTGTGAGAAACTTATTTTGTTCAGCACCAAAATTCCAAGCATTAACTACATTACCAATTGTGGGATCAAAAACCCCATTAGTTTTGTGGTAGATTTCTTTGGAAGCCTTAAAAACTCTTACAAAATGTTCATCTACTTTATCTAGTTCATTTCTATTAACTTTTGAAATATCAGAATCAGCCATATAAGTAGAAAGCGATTGATTAACCATACTAAATAAACTATCTATTTCATTAATATAATTTTTATTATTCTTGGTTGAATACTGAATATTAAATGCGGTTCCAAAAACAGGACCTGATAGTTTTACATTTTCAACTGGCTTATTTGAACACCCTAATAATGTAATTAAGAGAAGTATTAGTGTGTGTGTTTTCATGAAGATATTTTTAGGAGACATCTCTATTTTTAGATTATTAATTCAAATTTGTTTCAATTACTTGAATCCCATTATATTCTATAAGGTATTCTTCATTTAAGTAAATTGGTAAATCTTCACCATCAGGATTACCTAATCCTACACCAGCATATAGCACCTTTGCATTTTTATCAAAAGCATGTTTTTTAAACGTCTCCATCCACACTACATCGTAATTGTTTGGGTTTTCTGGTAAGATCACGGCTCTAACAATTACAAAAAACCACTCTTTGTTCTTATCAATGCAAACAAACTGAGGGTGTTTTTTCAATTTACTATTAATAGCTACAAACTCAAATCCACGAGACTCCAAATCCTTACCCACATGATTCATTGCAAGGTTATGTAATTCTTGTTTTGTAAGCGCTTTCATATTGCAAAGATACAAAGATGCTTGCTTAAAATAATCTTAATTAACTGCACAAAACAATCTTGTTTTTGTCTATTTATTGTGTCTTTAATGATGTATATTTCAACCTTACAAATAAAAAATGTGTAACTTTAAGAGCGTAACTGCTTATAACAAAACATTGATTTGTTTGTTGCTGTTAACAAAACCCTGACAATTAAGTAAACTTAATACCCTTTCCAAAGCTTGTAATTATAAGCTTAAACTCTTAGTTTTATGTAACCTAAAAGGAAAAATTAATAGCATTTAATAATAATTAGCTAAATCATTAAATGATGACTACAAAAACATCCCAATTGACTAAAGAAGAATTAAAAGTTTACATTCTAATTTTTTGTGCAAGCGTAGACTCCGATGCAACTGAAGATGAAATGAATCTTGTAAAGTCTAAAACCACACCAGATATTTTTAATAAAATGCTAAAGGCATTTTCTGTACATTCTGAACAAGAAAGTATTGATAAAATTGAAGAATGCATCCATATACATGAATTTACAGAAATGGAGTTGGCTGAATTTAGACAAGAGATTTACAAACTATTCTTAACTGATAACAAGTTTCACAGAAAAGAGCAAAGTCTGGATAGAATATTAGATAACATTTTATATTAAAATCACCTTATTATGATACATAACTATATGGTTTATGTATGATTCATTTTTATAGAAATATTCGCCAAAAACTGCTCTTGGAAAAAAAATCAACTAAATATCTAAAGTATGCCATTGGTGAAATTGTCCTAGTAGTTATTGGTATTTTAATTGCACTTCAAATAAACAATTGGAATGGACTAAGGAAGCAAAAGCTACTTAAAGTAAATTATTTAGAACGCCTTTCAAGTGATATTAAACAGGACACCGTCAACATTAATAAAATTGTTGCTGTTATAAACGAAAATCAGAGTATTATTTCCAATTTTATTAAGACTATTGGATCTGAATCAAAATCTGCAATTTTAGATAGCATAGTAACTGCATATTTCAGAGATGGCTGGATAATTTCTGAATTTTCACCTATTTTGAACACCTATACAGACCTATCCCAGACAGGAAATATGAAGATTATTGATAATACAGAATTAGTCGATCTGATAATTGAGTATTATGGCTATATTGATATAATAGAAAGGTCTAATGCAATAAATAAAGATTGGATTACATCAATAGATATCGAAGTAGCCCAAGAAACACCAGCTTTTGAGTTAGACCCGAATACAAGTAAATTATTTACGCATAGAAACCGAACAAATGCTATAAAAGGGATTTTAGAAAAATCTGATTTAATTGAGCGAAATGCTGCTGGACATTACTGGATCAACGAATCACTTTCTAATAATTTATTAGCAATAAAAAGTTACACTAAAGTTCTTCTAATTAATATTGAAAAAGAACTTGATGCCATGAATTAATACTTGGCATAATTTTAATAGCTATGAATTCTTACACACTGACCAAACGTGTAGGACTATTAATTGGTCCAATTCTTTTTTTAATTCTAACATTTTCTGAAATAGAGATTATAAATTCTCAAGCAGATTGTGTTTTGGCAATAGCACTTTGGATGGTTATTTGGTGGATTAGTGAGGCGGTATCTATTTCAGTAACATCACTCTTACCATTACTCCTATTTCCAATACTAAAAATAATGCCAATGGGTGATGTTGGTGCAAATTATGGAAGTCCAATTGTGTTTTTATTTTTTGGTGGTTTCGTATTAGCATTAGCATTAGAAAAGGTAAATCTTCATAAACGTATTGCTCTAACTATTATTAGTAAAACAGGAACATCTCCCAATCGTGTGATTTTAGGATTTATGATCGCAACTGGTTTTATGAGTATGTGGATTAGTAATACAGCGAGTACTGTGGTAATGTTGCCAATTGCTATGTCTGTAATAAAAATGCTAATAGACGATGAAGATGGATTTACAAAAAAGGATCGGAATTTCGCGTTAAGTGTTATGTTAGGTATAGCTTTCTCAGCAAACGCTGGTGGTATTGCAACTGTTATCGGTACACCACCAAATTCTGTTCTCATTGGTCTTTTAGAAAACGAGTACAATACTGAAATATCATTTGTAAATTGGATGATGCTAGGTCTTCCTTTTTCAATATTGTTAATTACGATAATATATATTGTACTTATTAATTTATTCCCTAATAAAGGATTATTATTCAAGGCAACTCATGGTGTTATAAAAGATGAACTCCAATCATTGGGAAAAGTAACGCCGAGAGAACGACAAGTGCTTATCATATTTGCTGTAATTGTATCACTTTGGATATTCAGAACCCTTATAAATTCATTATTTCCTTCACTAAAACTAAATGATACTATGATTAGCATTTTTGGCGCTTTAGCTCTATTTACTATTCCTTTTAATTTGAAGCGTGGTGAGTTCATATTAGAATGGAAAGACACAAGTAGACTTGCCTGGGGCATTTTAATATTATTTGGTGGTGGTTTGGCTTTAGCACAAGGCATGTCCACAACTGGAATAGTTGATCTTGTAGCGAATTCTATTTCCAAAAGTGAAATCAGTATTCTCCTAACAGCAAGCTTTCTTATTGTATTAATGTTATTTATGACAGAACTTATGAGTAACGTTGCTCTAACCGCTGTTTTAGCGCCTGTCGTAGCAGGAATTGCCATAGGATTAGATATTCCTATGTTACATTTACTAATACCTGTTACAATTGCAAGTAGCTGTGCCTTTATGCTACCTATGGCAACACCTCCAAATGCAATAGTATATGCAAGTGGATATATCAAAGTAAAAGATATGGCTAGAGTTGGCTTTTTTCTCAATGTCATTGCTGTAATACTTCTTATCATGATGTTCAAATACTTTGTTCCTTTATTCTTTTAATTATGAAACGAAACCATTTTATCATTATCAGTTTTATTAGTATTTTACTATTTGGTAGTTGTAATGAATCATCTAAACTACCAGATCCATTAGAGGCAGGATGGAAAGGAAAAAAAGTTTGTGAGGTAATTGAAAATAATGACGAACTACGTGTACTAAAATGTACATTTCCACCAAATGTAGGGCACGAAAAACACTATCACAATGCTCATATAGGTTATACGCTATCTGGTGGTAAATTTAGAATTACTGATACAACTGGAACACGAGAAATAGATGTTCCTACTGGATATACTTTTTCTAATAATGAAGTTACATGGCACGAGGTCTTGAATATAGGTGAATCGACTGCTGAATTCCTAATCATGGAATACAAATAAAATGAATCGCTTCTAATCTAATTTCAATTTTTTGTATCTTCAATATGAAAAAGAAAACTATGAAGACTACAATTAGATTTGATCGAGCTATCCAAAAGTTGTATCGCGCCTTTCATAATGATACTTTAAACCCAGATGATTGCAAACAATGTGCTGTTGGCAATATTATGGACAATAATGACAGTTGGAAGCATTTAACAGACAAACATGGTTCTACACAACTAAATTACCTAGGGCTATTACATCAAAATTTAGGAAGACGATTTAATGGTTATAGTCCATTAGAACTTCTTAATATTGAAAAATCGTTTTTAAAAGGTTGTGGTTATTCTGGTTTTATGAAAGGTAGAAGACTTTATAGACCAGAAGATATAACCGATAAGGGCATGTTGTTTAAAGGGTTGAATGAAGTTGTATCCTACCTTTTTAAATTAGATAATATTAATGATGTAATGGACTCTTCCGTTTTATTCAATTTTGAAACTTCACATCTTCAATTACAAGACTAGTACAAAATATAAGTCATAAAAAAACCAGCCTTTTGAGCTGGTTTTTTTTATTCTATTTATAACTCTATCCACCAAAGTCATCAAATCTAATATGCTCGTCTGGGATACCAAAATCTTCTCCCATTTTCTGAACAGCTTGATTCATTAATGGTGGTCCACAGAAATATAATTCTATATCTTCTGGAGCATCATGATGGTTTAGATAATTTTCAATTACAGAATTATGTATAAACCCAACAAATCCATCACCTGCCTCATCATGTAAATCTTTCTTTACCTTCCAATTATCCTCTTCTAATGGCTCTGAAAGTGCCATATAAAATTTAAAGTTAGGGAAGTCTCTTTCTAGTTTTCTGAAATGTTCAATATAGAACAATTCTCGTTTAGAACGTCCTCCATACCAATACGTTACTTTACGACCAGTCTTAATTGTTCTAAATAAGTGATATAAATGAGAACGCATTGGTGCCATACCTGCACCACCACCTACATACAACATTTCACTTTCTGATTCATTTATGAAGAACTCACCATAAGGCCCTGAAATTGTAACCTTATCTCCTGGTTTTTGAGCAAAAATATAAGATGATGCAATACCTGGGTTCACCTCCATCCATTGGTTTTTAGCTCTATCCCATGGTGGTGTTGCAATACGTACATTAAGCATAATCTCGCGTCCTTCTGCTGGGTAAGAGGCCATAGAATAGGCACGCTCAACAGTTTCAGTATTCTTCATTACTAATGGCCATAGACCAAATTTATCCCATTCAGCCTGAAACTTATCTGCAGTTTCATGCTCTTCAGGGTGTGCTGTAATATCAATATCTGAATATTTTATTTCACATGGTGGAATTTCAATCTGAATATAACCACCTGCTTTATAGTTCATATCCTCCGGAATCTCGACAACAAATTCCTTAATGAAAGATGCTACATTATAATTACGTACAACAGTTGCCTCCCATTTCTTAATTCCAAATACCTCTTCTGGAATTGTAATCTCCATGTCTTGCTTAACTTTAACCTGACAGGCTAAACGTGCACCATGCTTTAATTCTTTTCTCGAAAAGTGTGGTGTTTCCGTTGGTAGGGCTTCACCTCCACCCGATAATACGTGGCACTCACATTGTATACAAGTACCACCTCCACCACAAGCTGATGGCAAGAACACTTTATTACTACCTAATGTATTTAATAACGTTCCGCCAGAAGCAACTTCTATCTCTTTTTCACCATTAATAGTAATTCTAACGGGTCCTGATGGTGATAATTTTTGTTTAACAAATAATAATAATGCCACTAATAAAAGTGTTACTACTAAAAATGCTACAACTGTTGTTGCAATAATCCCAAAATCAACTGCTAATACCATACTATTCACTTACTTTGTTTAAGTTATCAGCTAGAACTTTATCTTCATCAGAAAGTTCTATTTTTTCTTCTACTTTAACTGTAGTTTCATCTTTTTTTGCCTCTTCATCTCCTCCGGTTAACATACCACCAAAACTCATAAAGCCAATTGCCATAAGTCCTGTGATAATAAATGTTATTCCCAAACCTCTTAATGGTGCAGGCACATTAGAATATCTAATTTTCTCTCTAATTGCTGCAATGGCTAAAATAGCCAAGAACCAACCAATACCAGAAGCAACACCATAATTAATTGCTAGTCCTAAGCTCGCTATTTCTCGCGATTGCATAAAAAGAGAGCCACCAAGTATCGCACAGTTTACAGCAATTAATGGCAAGAAAATACCCAATGAGTTATATAAGGCTGGAGAAAATTTCTCCACAACTATTTCAACTAATTGAACCATTGTTGCAATGGTAGCAATAAACATGATAAATGAAAGAAAGCTAAGATCGTAATCTGCAAATTCTGGTCCTAACCAAGTTAATGCTCCGGGTTGTAAAATATACTGATCTAATAACCAGTTTAATGGCACTGTAATGGCTAATACAAATATTACAGCTGCACCTAAACCAACAGCAGTACTTACCTTTTTAGAAACAGCAAGGTAAGAACACATTCCTAAGAACGTGGCAAAAACCATGTTATCTATAAAAATTGACTTAAAAAATAATTCTATGTGTTCCATATATCTTTTGTTTGTTATCCTTTATTAAAATCAGGATGACATTTTTTAGTCTTCTATTAGTGCTTTATTTTTAGTTCTTTGTACCCATATAATTATCCCAACAACTATTAACGCCATTGGTGATAACAACATAAATCCATTATTCTCGTATCCAATACTGTAAAGTCCAGTCTTAGTAATAGGATCGCCTAAAACAGGTATTCCTAATAACGTACCTGAACCTAATAACTCTCTAAAGAATCCTACTATAATTAAGATTATACCATAACCTAAAGCATTACCAATACCATCTAAAAATGAACGCCATAAACCATTACCTAGAGCAAATGCCTCAAAACGTCCCATAATGATACAGTTTGTAATAATAAGTCCAACAAATACTGAAAGCTCTTTACTTAACTCATAAGCAAAAGCTTTTAAGACTTGATCAACTATAATTACTAAAGCAGCAACAACAGTAAGCTGAACGATGATTCTAATTTTCGATGGAATAATATTTCTAATTGCTGATATTACAACATTACCAACTCCCATTACAAACAATACTGAAATTGCCATTACAATAGAGGCTTTTAACTGTGCAGTAATCGCAAGTGCAGAACAAATACCTAACACCTGAATTGTAATAGGATTGTTATCCGCTAATGGATCTGTAATTAAAGCTGCGTCTTTTTTTGAAAGTAAACCCATAATTAATTTAATGATTTAAAATAAGGTACATACAATGCTAAGTCTTTCTTTATCATAGCCGCAACACCATCTCCTGTGATAGTTGCACCTGCAATAGCATCAACCTCGTGATCTCTTTTATCGTTATTTGTTGGATCTGCATTACTTTTAGAAACAGTAACACCTTTAAACTGACCATCAGACATTAAGTGTTCACCAATAAAGTCGTCCATAAAGAAACGTTCTTTAATATTAGCGCCTAACCCTGGAGTTTCTCCTTTATGGTCAAAATATGCTCCTTGAATTACCATATTTTCATCCATAGCGACATAGGCCCAAATTGCGTCCCATAAACCTTTACCTCTTATTGGAGCTATAAAGTATGTTTCCCCATCCTTTACTCCAACAAATAGCGGCAACTGTCTTTCTCCGCCTTTCTTCGCTTTATCTTGCTCCTTCTTTACATCAATTAGATAGGCATTATCATCTTCTTTAACATCATTACCATTAGTAATAACTAACTGCTGCTTAATGTATTGATTGAACAATTCTGGAGCCTTGTCAGTAGAAACAAATGAAGCACTACTTTCAGTGTTTTCATTAACACCCATTGCATACAAAATGTTTTGTTGCTTTTCTAGACGCTTATTCTCCGTAATTCTCTCTTTAAGAGAAGATGCTGTAAATGCTAATAGCGCACCTACTACTATCACCATTCCAATAGCGAATAAAACTGTATAAATATTAGAATCTGTCTTATTACTCATAACTATGCTACTTTAGCTTTTAGACGTTTCATTCTGCGCTTAACATTACCTTGAACAACATAATGATCAATTGTTGGCGCAAAGACATTCATTAATAATATTGCAAGGAATACTCCTTCTGGGTAAGCCGGATTAAATACACGAATCATAATAGAAATAAAACCAATTAGAAATCCGTAAATCCATTTACCTTTATTAGTCTGTGAAGCAGTCACTGGGTCTGTTGCCATATAAACCGCACCAAATAATATACTTCCTATAATTAAATGTTGCCAAAATGGAACACTCATTAACCCATAGAATTTACTTGATTCTCCTATCCAACCTGCATCAATTACTCCATTAAAAATTAATCCCATAACTAATGCACCAATAATAGTACTCAACATTATTCTCCAACTTCCAATTTTTGTAAAGATTAAGAATAATGCTCCTATAATGATTAAAAATTTTGAGGTCTCACCAACTGATCCTGGTATTAATCCCCAAAACATATCCCAATAGTCAATTCCTGCAAGTGAAGTATTTTGAGCATAAGCTCCCAATAGTGTTTCTCCGGATATTGCATCTGGTGTTCCGGCACGCTCAACTGCGCCATGCACCCAGACTTTATCTCCTGACATCCATGTTGGATATGCAAAGAATAAAAATGCACGTATTGTTAACGCAGGATTTAAGATATTCATTCCAGTACCTCCAAATACTTCTTTACCGATAACGACACCAAAAATCACAGCCACAGATAGCATCCAAAGTGGTATATCTATTGGTACTATTAGTGGAACAAGCATACCTGTTACTAGATAACCTTCTTCTACTTCATGACCTTTAATTATTGCGAATACGAATTCAACCGCTAACCCAACACCATAAGACACAGCCACTAGTGGTAAAACTTTCAATAATCCTATGACTAGATTATCCCAAGTCCAAAATGATGCTCCTAAAAATCCGTTTGCAACATCTATTTCTCCTAATGCTAAATAATGTTGATAACCTGCATTATACATACCGAATATTAAACATGGAACTAAAGCCATGATTACAGTATTCATTGTACGCTTTAAATCATCAGCTGCCTTGATATGAGTTCCACCATGAGTAGTTTCATTCGGCATATATAAAAACGTAAAAAGCGCATTAAAACCAGGTAGCCACTTCTTGTCTTTATTCTTCTCTTTAAAATTATGTAAATTCTGTTTTAAACCCATTATCCTATCTCTTTAAGCATTAAGTCTAATCCTTCTCTTATTATTTTTTGATGTGGTTGTTTAGATACACATACAAATTCTGTTAAAGCAAAATCTTCAGGTGCAACTTCGTACATACCTAATGCTTCCATTTCATCCAAATCGTTATACATACAAGCTTTAAGAATCTGCATTGGATAGATATCTAGAGGAAAAACTTCTTCGTATGTTCCTGTAGTTACAAATGCACGATGCTCTCCATTCGTATTGGTGTTTAAATCGTACTTCTTCTTTGGGCTTAACCAAGAAAAAGTCAAGGCCCTTGAAGTAGAAATTTTGTTAAATACCGGTTTATTCCAACCAAAGAATTCATAATCATCTCCTTCTGGAATTACTGTGATCACATTACTGTAGTAATCAAGGTTTCCATCTGGTGCAACATGTTTACCAGATAAAACATTACCTGAAATTATACGATCATTACCATCCTTTTCTACGCCATTGTCATATATCATAGTGGCAACCTCAGCTCCAATCTTTGTTTTAAAATATCTTGGTTTTTTAACCGAAGATCCTGCAAATGCAATAATACGTTCTGCATTAAACTTTCCAGTTAAAAGTAATTCACCAATAATCACTAAGTCTTGAGCATTAACTGTCCAAACAACTTCACCTTTATTAATAGGATTTACTTTATTAATAAGTGTACCTACATTACCTGAAGGGTGAGGTCCACTAACTTTATAAACCGAAACATTATTTAAACCAGCTAATGGAGAGTCTGAATTTTTACCAACTGAAATATGAACTCCTCCAGAAGTCAGTTTTCCAAGAGCATCAACTGCGGCTTGTAATTCTGCTTCTTTTCCATTTAAAGTGAAATCTAAATCAGCAGCTAATGGAGCACTTGCATACCCTGAAATAAAAATTGCTTTTGGCGTATTTTCTGGGTTTGCAACAACATCATAAGGTCTTTGTTTTATAAAAGCCCAGCAACCTGATGCCAATAGATGTGTTTTAGTTTTATCTGCATCTGCAGAAAAATTAAACTTTCCATGTTCTAAATAACTTTGCTCCTTATCAGCAGTTATTTTTATTGCATCAATACGCCTTCTAGGTCCACGTTGAACTTCGGTTACCTCTCCAGAAACTGGAGAGACAAATTTCATATCTTCGTTATCCTTACTATAAAACAACGTTTCACCCGCTTTTACGCGTGATCCTTCTTTTGCAACAAGTTTTGGAATGATACTGTGGAAATCTTCAGGTCTAACTGAATAGAAATTGCTAATTATAGCGTTTTCCGTGGCTTTTTCGGCTTCGCCTACAAGCTTTATGTCTAAACCTTTCTTAATTCTGATGTCTTTTGACATATTTATTAACGATTAGTTATCTAAAAATCCGTGCAAATTTACGAATTAATGATGAAAAATATTTCATTCTAAAACATCTTTTTTATTTATAGTGATTATAAATAACTTAAATATATAATGGGCATAGATTTTGATTATCTTTAGGCATTGAATAATCTTATACATGAAAATTAAGGCATTTTCACTTTTATTTCTTCTGTTATTTCCAATAATCCTATTAGGGCAAGCAGTAGAAGTTAGTCCTCCAGATTTTATTAAAACCATAAAATTTAAAAGTAATACGACACAAGGCCAATTACCTATTTTACAACTTGGTGAACCTTTAGTTTTAGAATTTGATGCACTTAATGCAAACGAAGAGGATTTTTATTATATAATTGAACACTTTAATTATGATTGGACGCCTTCTGTTTTGGCAAAAGCTGAATACCTGCGTGGTTTAGACAATCAGAGAATTTTAGAGTACTACAATTCATTTAACACCTATCAAGTTTTTTCTCATTACAAATTACAAATCCCTAACATCCAGACACGTGCAATCTTAAAAACCGGGAATTATATGATTTCCATTTATGATGACTATGATGAATTGATGTTCAGCAGAAAATTCATGGTTTATGAAGACCTAGTTAATGTTGGTGTCAATGTAAAGCGATCAAGAGATGTAAAGTTTGTTGCAGAAAAGCAATCTGTTGATATGGTTATTTCCACAAATAGCATCAATTTTAATAATCCTCTTGAAACCATAAATACCGTAATTATTCAAAATAATAATTTAAGTACTTCAATTTCTGGTTTAAAACCACAATATACATTAGGCAATAGGCTTATTTATAAATATGTTGAGGAATCGGCATTTTGGGGAGGAAATGAATATCTCTTTTTTGAGACTAAAGATGTAAGAGCAGCAAATGTTGGTGTACAGTTTATTGATCTAAAGGATATTTACCAAAGTTATTTATTTACCAATATTTCAAGACGAGACAGACCCTACACCTACAATCCTGATATTAATGGAAACTTTCAAATTACTGCCATAGATAGAACTGATATTGACGTTGAGGCTGATTACACCATGGTTCACTTTTCATTATTGCATGAAGAATTGATGGATAAAGATATTTATGTTTACGGTAATTTTAACGCCTTTGCAATTGAACCTTTAACTCAACTCTACTTTAATCGAGAAAGTGGCAAATATGAGGGCATGTTGAGACTGAAGCAAGGTTTTTATAACTACAAATTTGTTGCGGTTGATAAACAATCTGGTGATTTAGATGAAGGTTTTATAAGTGGTAATTTCTGGCAAACAGAAAATAATTACAAGGTTTTAGTATACTACCGGGATTTAGGTGCTAGGTACGACAAACTTATTGGCTATGGAGAAGCAACTTCTGTAGATATTTCCAATTAAAATGTGATAATTCTAAGTTTTAATTTGATTAATTTTCAATTAACTTTCACTCTGATAAATAATTTTTGAGATGCAAAATGATATTGCCCTATTTTCAGAATTATGCGATGAACTTTTTAAAGCAGAATTAAACCAACCTGTTGCTGAGCATGTTTCTACATCTAGACTCTATGATGACTTAGACCTTTCTTTAAATGAAAAAGGGATAATAGATGACCATTTAAAAAGCATTTTAATGGATCTCATTACCAAGACCCCAAAAACAGCTTCTAAGAGTTTTTTTAATCAGCTTTTTGGGGGAAGAATAGGAAAAGCCACATTAGGTGATTTGTTAGCAGTTATGTTTAATAATAGTATGTACACCTACAAGGTCGCAGGACCTCAAGTAGGTATTGAGAAACAGATTCTTAAAAGTATATGCGACCTTGCAGGTTATAAGGAGGAAAGTAATGGCACTTTGGCTCCAGGAGGTTCAATGAGCAATATGATGGCGTTAATAATGGCTCGAGACTCAAAAAATGAATCTATTAGGACAGAAGGCATGCGACAATCAATGACTCTATATACTTCTGAAGCCTCTCATTATTCTATTTCAAAAAATGCTGCACTAATAGGAATTGGCAAAAACCAGGTAAGATTTGTAAACACAAATAAAAAAGGTGAAATGCTTAGCGGCCATCTTGAGGAATTAGTTAAAATAGATTTAGAAAACAATTATGTTCCTTTTTTTGTAAATGCTACTGCCGGTACAACAGTATTAGGTGCATTTGATGATATTAAATCAATTAGCACTGTTTGTAAAAAATACAATTTATGGTTACACGTAGATGGCGCCTATTGTGGCGGCGTAATATTCAGCAAAAAATATAAACATTTAATAAGTGGCTTAGGACTCTCAGATTCCTTTAGTATAAATGCGCACAAAATGCTAGGAACACCGCTTAGCTGTTCAATTATTGTTACTCAAAACAAAGCGCAATTACATCATTCATTTTCTAATGAAGCTGACTACTTATATCAGACGGATAGTGATGACTTTAATTTAGGCAAAACGTCTTTACAATGTGGGAGAAGAAACGATGCACTTAAATTATGGACCCTATGGAAATCAGTTGGTACCTTAGGTTTAGAAAAAATTGTAGATAAACAATTTAAACTCGCTCAGCGAGCGAGAGACTATATAAGAAACCATAATGATTACCAACTACATAGTTTTGACGATTCAATATCAGTATGTTTCAATTATAAGGAAATCTCTGCTAAAGAATTATGCACATCACTATATGAAAAAGCAGATCTTATGGTAGGCTTTGGCAAACATAATAACATAGAATTTGTTAGAATGGTCACTATTAATACTACCTTAGAAAAAGCAGATATTGACCACTTTTTTAAAACATTAGAACAACATGTTTCTGAAAAATTGTTAAAAAAAACCGTGAGTTAACTATAAATTAAGGGCTTCAATCAAAAAATATCTTATTTTAGCATATCCTTTTTCCCTAGAACAATGGTACAACAAGTTACAAGTGGTATAAAGATTTCAGTCGAAACTAATTTCGAAGGCACATTTTATAAAAACTATAAAGTGCACTTTGCATTTGGATATAAGGTGACTATTGAAAACCAAAGTAAGGACTCTGTTCAATTAAATTCTAGGTATTGGAAAATTCTGGATGCTCTAAATAATGAAGAGATAATTGAAGGAGAAGGCGTTATTGGTAAAAAACCTGTACTTAAGCCAGGAGAATCTCATACATATAATTCTGGTTGTCTTTTAACTTCTCCTTTTGGTGCCATGCAAGGTCACTACAATATGGTAAACTTTACCAAAGCAAATAAATTTAAAGTTTACATACCATCATTTAAATTAAGTGCTCCTTTTGCACTCAATTAGGACTTAAAATCTTTTAAATATTCAAATTTATAAATGCTATCATGTTGTTCTATGTGAAAGAATGAACAGTTAGAATAATGAACAAATTGATATGCTGAATTTATATCAAAGGAGGATTCATCTATTTCATATATAGCATCGCAATCAATATTGCCATAGGGTGAAATTCTTCTAAAACGAAATTCTTTTTTATTATCAAGATCATAAATCTCAAACCAGGCCCCTGCAGCGATTCCGCTTAACCATTGAGCATGATCTAAAACTATAGCATTAGATTTTGGTAGCATAGTACCAACTAAACTGGGTTTATAACCATTTAATGTATCTAAAAACAAACGTCTATTTTCTTTACTGACTGTAGATTGAAACATAGTAACGTCTCCAATTTCATTTAGAAGATAAACTTGATTTTCAGTATCAGCAATAACAACATTACCAATTGTACTTGGTGTAAACCACTTAGATCGTTTTAAGCGCTTATTAATTTTAGAATCTGTAACTGAAGCAATTAAAGCATCAGTAACAAAACGCGCACAATTACAAGCATCTTTAATAAAGGCAGCATATCTTATAAGACCTATAGACTGCATCATATCAATATGCTTTCTAGCCAATTCATAATTAACAGAATTACAAACTGAAGCATATAAATGACCTTCTCCATGAGTTAGTTTTGGGTTAGTCGCTAAAAACTTAAGGATTGCCTCCAAGTTTACGACTTTATCATTTTCTATTTGTGCTTTTATTGGAAAATGAAGCTCAAAATCAGTCTGTCTTCCACGCACTCTTCCATTGGGTTCAGATGTTATGTAGCGCCCAAAATCATGATATTCAAGGATACCTGTTGTCTTATCAATTAACACAAGGGCGGCATGCCCTGCTCTTACATGATTTTTATTACCAATAAATGCAAATCGTAATAACTTAGAATACCACTCATCCGCATGAGATACAATAGTCTCAGGATAGGCTAATGTTAGTATAATGGCATTGTTTTTATCTTTCAACTCAATTAAAATTTTCGAGAGGCAACTTACAAAAAATAATAATGATTCATTATGAATTCTATAACGTTTGAAAACCAGAAATCAATGATAAAAATCGTAACTTTGCACTTTCTAAAATTTCAAAACTCAAAAATCAATTTAAATCATGGGAAAAGGTTTCTTTAATGTTCCTATTGCAGTTAACGAACCCGTTAAATCTTATGCACCAGGATCTCCTGAGCGTAATGCTGTATTAGAAGCATACAAAACAATGTTCAACGGCAAAGTTGAAGTTCCTTTATATATTAATGGTGACGATATAAAAACTGGCAACACCAGAAAAATGTCTCCTCCACACGACCATCAGCATATTGTTGGAGAGTATCATTTAGCAGAACAAAGTCATATTGAAGATGCAATTTCTACAGCTTTAGAAGCACGCAAAACATGGTCTCAAATGCCTTGGGAACAACGTGCTGGAATTTTCCTTAAGGCTGCTGAGTTAATAGCTGGTCCATACAGAGCCAAAATAAACGCAGCTACTATGATTGCACAATCAAAAACTGTGCATCAAGCAGAAATAGATGCAGCTTGTGAGTTTATAGATTTCCTTAGATTCAATGTTCAGTTTATGACGGATATTTATATGGAACAACCCGAAAGTACCAGTGATGCTTGGAACCGTGTTGAATACCGACCACTTGAAGGTTTTACATATGCTGTTACGCCATTTAATTTCACTGCTATTGCCGGTAATTTACCTGCTTGTATGGCATTAATGGGTAATGTCGTGGTATGGAAGCCAAGTGATAGTCAAGTATATTCAGCAAAAGTTATAATGGATGTATTCAAAGAAGCAGGTGTACCAGATGGCGTTATCAATGTTGTTTTTGGTGACCCTGTAATGATTACGAATACAATATTATCTAGCCCTGATTTTTCTGGCTTACACTTTACAGGTTCAACTTTCATCTTCAAGGAATTGTGGAAACAAATTGGTGAAAACATCCATAATTATAAAACCTACCCAAGAATCGTTGGAGAAACAGGAGGTAAAGATTTTATTGTTGCACATAAATCAGCAAATGCGAAGCAGGTAGCGACAGCTATAGCTCGCGGAGCTTTTGAATTTCAAGGTCAAAAATGTAGCGCGGCATCTAGAGCCTATATACCAAAGGGAATTTGGACTGATGTAAAGAAATATTTATTAGAAGATATTGCTTCTTTTAAAATGGGTTCTCCAGAAGATATGAGTAACTTTATTACTGCTGTTATTCACGAAGGCTCTTTTGATAAATTAGCTAAGTATATAGACCAAGCCAAAGCAGATTCTGATGCTGAAATAGTTGCAGGTGGAGGTTATGATAAATCTAAAGGTTATTTTATTGAACCAACTGTAATTGTTGCATCGAACCCAAAATACACAACGATGTGTACGGAATTATTTGGTCCTGTAATAACTATTTTTGTTTATGAGGATGAAGCTTATGTGGATACCTTGAAATTAGTTGACGAGACAAGTGAATATGCATTAACAGGAGCTATTTTATCTACAGATAGATATGCTATTGAGCAAGCGACCAAAGCACTACAGAATTCAGCAGGTAACTTCTATATTAACGACAAACCAACAGGTGCAGTTGTAGGACAGCAACCATTTGGAGGTGCTAGAGCATCTGGTACAAATGATAAGGCAGGTAGCGCACAAAATTTATTACGTTGGGTTTCTCCAAGACTGATTAAAGAAACATTTGTTACTCCAGTTGATTATAGATATCCATTCTTGGGAGAATAGGATAGTTCTAAAATAAATTAAAATCCTTAGAGGCATTCTCTAAGGGTTTTTTTTATGCTACCTATATTTCATTGGAAGATGAATCACTTTCTTGCTATCGAAGAAATCTTCTTCAAAATAATCTGAAAGTAAAAAGGCTTTAACTGTTTTATAGTTTTTAAGTTCTTCTGTTAAATCACCCCCTTTAAGATAGAGTATTCCATTTTTTAGGTCATTCTTTTGTTTTTTGGCGACTTTACCTTTAACCCACTTAGTAAATTCGGGCATTGCTGTGACTGCTCTACTGACAATAAAATCATAAGTCTCATCTATGGCCTCCACCCTACTATGGGTCGTTCTAATATTTTGTAATTCTATTTCCTCGGCAATGGCATTAATAACCTTTAGTTTTTTATTAATGCTATCTACCAAATGAAACTTACAATTTGGAAATAAAATAGCTAATGGGATACCTGGAAAACCACCACCAGTACCTACATCTAGTATTGATGTCCCATCTTTAAATTGAATGACCTTTGCTATACCTAAAGAATGAAGTACATGCCTCAAATACAACTCGTCAATATCCTTTCTAGACACAACATTTATCTTTGCATTCCAGCCTTTGTACAAAGGCTCCAGATTTCTGAATTGCGCAATTTGTTGGTCTGATAAATGAGGGAAATATTTTAGTATTAGTTGCACCTAGTTTGGTTTTTAGCAAAAATACATTAATTTACTTTGGATAAAATTAACGTTTAAGGGTAATGCTTGGTTTTAATTATTAATTATCTTTGACGAGTTTTAACGTAGTTAATCCCATTACGTTAAAAATAAAAACTAAAGATTATATGGCAATTCAAACCTTATCATTTTCAAGAACTGACTCAGCGAAATTTTTTAGAACCTTAAATAAACGCGTAAACAATTATTTCAAGGAAAACAACATAAAACGAACAGGCAACTGGAAACTATGGGTTAAAACAATCGTAATGTTTGCTTTATTTCTAGCACCTTACTTCCTATTATTAACCTTAGATATTCCTACTTGGGCTCAAATCCTTTTAACTATAGTTATGGGTGTTGGAATGGCTGGTGTTGGTATGAATGTTATGCACGATGGAAATCATGGTTCATTCTCAAATAAAGAATGGATTAACAGATTAATGGGAAGCAGCATTTATATTCTTGCTGGCAACGTTTATAATTGGAAAGTGCAGCATAATGTACTTCACCATACATATACCAATATTCATGGACATGATGAAGATTTAGAAGCAGGTAGGATATTGCGTTTCTCTAAACACACCGAATGGCGTAAACATCACAAATTTCAACATTACTACTCAATACTATTGTATGGATTACTTACTATAAATTGGGCAATTACTACTGATTTTCAGCAAATGAGTAGATATATGAAACGTAAATTATCTTATGGAAAATTACCAAACCCAGTTGTTAATTGGAGTAAATTAGTAATTACCAAATTAATATATGTTTCAATGTGGATTGTTTTACCTATCGTGTTAACAGACATTGCATGGTATAAAATATTGATAGGTTTCTTTATTATGCATTATGTTGCTGGTCTAATTTTAAGTGTTGTATTTCAATTGGCACACGTTATGGACGAAGCTGAAATGCCAATGCCTGAAAAAGATGGTACTATGAAAAACAGTTGGGCTATTCATCAACTGAAAACAACAGTAAATTTTGGTGCAAAAAATTGGTTAGTAAACTGGTATACTGGTGGTTTGAATCACCAAGTTGAACATCATATATTCCCTCATATCAGCCATGTACATTATGGTAAAATTGCAAAAATCGTAAGGGATACTGCAAAAGAGTTTAATTTACCATATAAAGAATACAAAACTACAAGAAAAGCTATTGCAGCGCATTTTAAATTTCTTAAGGAAATGGGTATGCGACCAGCAATGCAAGCGTAATACATTTATTATAAAATCATGAACCAACTTTCAGATAGAATTAATAATCTATCGACTTCAGCAACCCTAGCCATGGCAGCGAAAGCCAGAGAACTTAGAGCAGAGGGTAAAGACATTATAGGATTAAGTTTAGGAGAACCAGATTTTAACACTCCAGATTTTATTAAAGAAGCAGCCATTGAGGCCATCAACCAAAACTATAACAGTTATACACCTGTTGATGGGTATGTTGATCTTAAAAATGCAATAATTACCAAATTTAAACGAGACAACAACCTCAACTATACACCAGCTCAAATCGTCGTTTCTACTGGTGCAAAACAATCTTTATCTAATGTTGCTGCCGTTTTAATTAACGAAGGGGATGAAGTAATATTACCATGTCCTTATTGGGTAAGCTACAGAGACATTGTGAAATTACATGGTGGTGTCCCAATTGAAGTGAAAACTTCGATTGATACTGACTTTAAAATGACTCCTGAACAACTTGAAAGTGCTATAACACCAAAAACAAAGATGATTTGGTATAGTTCTCCATGTAATCCAAGTGGATCTGTTTACAGTGAAGCAGAATTGAGATCCTTAGCAGATGTCCTTCAAAATCATCCTAACATTTTTGTAGTTTCAGATGAAATTTACGAGCATATAAATTTTAAAGGTGATCATCACAGTATGGCAAACTTTAAAGACATGTATGATAGAACTATTACTGTCAACGGAGTCTCCAAAGCATTTGCTATGACTGGTTGGAGAATTGGTTATATAGGAGCACCCGATTGGATTGCAAGAGCATGTAACAAAATGCAAGGACAGGTAACAAGTGGAGCAAACTGTATTGCTCAGAGAGCTGTAATAACTGCATTAGAAACAGACCCGTCAAGCATTTCATATATGGTAGATAAGTTTAAAGAGAGACGTAAACTTATTCTAGGTTTATTGAATGAAATTGAAGGATTTAAATCAAATGAACCAGAAGGTGCATTTTATGTATTCCCTGATGTATCAGCTTATTTTGGTAAAACCATTAAGGGTAAAACTATAAATAATGCTACTGATATGTCCCTATTTTTATTACAAGAGGCATTGGTTGCGACAGTTACTGGTGAGGCATTTGGAAATCCTGACTGTATAAGAATTTCTTACGCAGCTTCAGAAGAAAATATAAAAGAGGCAATTAAACGTATTAAAGATGCGTTAAGTTAATATTACACATCAATCGCCTTTTTTAAAAAAGCTATAACGGTTTAATATTGTTATAGCTTTTTTTATTGCAATAAAAAATGACACTTAAAAGTGTCAATTATAAGTTTTAATAAACACTTCTCTTTAGAATATTGCCAAAAGGATTACTGCAAAAACAGATATCTTAAGTATAGTCGCCGTATGGTTAACCATATATAACTGTGAAGACTTAAGTCGTTGTCTAATTCCAAATATTGATTTAGTTGTATTCTTACTAAAGTTTTCTTTTACTAAAGATTTATAATTTGAATTTAATAATCCTTGAGTTGTAAAATGAGATACCTTGATGGGTTCTGGTACAATTTCTAATTCTTGATTTAATACTAATTCCATGATTGATAAATTTAATTGGTTACATAGATAAGACGGATAACAATAAAAAATGTTACATACTGTATCTCAACTATAGCAATAGATTGAAGGACAAAACCAAAAATATATCAGTAAAAATATAGGCTAGCTAATTTTTAAATATTTTAAAAATAATTTCAGATATTATCGATTTCTCCAGAAAAATGGTGTCAATAAAATGAGAATAGTAAAGAGTTCCAATCGTCCTAAAAGCATTAAAAATGAAGCCCACCATTTACCCAATGGTGGTAATGCAGCGTAATTATTCACAGGACCAAAATCACCTAGAGCAGGACCTACATTTCCTAAACTAGAAGCTGAAAGTCCAATTGCCGATTCAAAATCCATTTGAAACATTGAAAAAATTGCTGCTCCAATAATAAATGATAACATATATAATATAAAGAAACCAAGAATATTGAAAACAATTTCACCAGAAATGGATTTCTTGTTATAACGCACTGGTAAAATGGCATTAGGATGAAGTGCTCGTTTAAACTCCAAAAAGCCATTCTTTATAAGTATTAAATGACGTACCACTTTTACACCACCCGCTGTACTTCCTGCAGAACCTCCCAAGAACATCAATCCAAAGAAAAATACCGTTAAAAAAGGTGTCCACATCGTGTAATCTGCCGTGACAAATCCTGTTGTTGTAATAATTGCTAAAACTTGAAACAAGCCATGTCTAATGGCGCTTTCACCTTCTCCCATTACCATAGGATGATTTACTGAAGATTGAGAAATATCCGCTCTAAAATAGATTAAAAAAGCTGCAACTATTGTAAAGCACAAAATGAATCTAAAATAAAGTTTGAACTCGTCATCTTTTGTAATCTTAGAAACTTTTCCTTTAAATAAATAATAACTTAAGACGAAGTTTGTCCCAGCTAAAAACATAAAGAACATGATTATATACTGTATGGCCGGATTGTCGTTCCAGTGCGCAATACTCGCATTTTTAGTTGAGAAACCACCAGTTGATAATGTACTTAGTGCATGATTAATTGCATCAAAGAAAGACATCCCAGCAATCTGAAGTAAAATAGTTTCAGCAATTGTATAACCTACATAAATAAGCCATAATCGTTTTGCTGTGTCTGTAATTCTTGGATGTAATTTATCGCCTCCAGGTCCTGGTGCTTCTGCAGCAAATAACTGCATACCTCCTACACCAAGTAAGGGCAAAATAGCAATAGCCAACACAATAATTCCCATTCCACCTATCCAGTGTGTTGTACTACGCCAAAATAATACACCTTTTGGTATTATCTCAATGTCATTTAATATACTAGCTCCTGTAGTAGTATAACCTGACATAGTCTCAAAAAAGGCATCCGTGAATGAAGGTATTGCTTCGGTGACTAAATAAGGTAAAGTACCTGTTAAGGACATGACAATCCAACCAAAAGCCACTACTATATAACCTTCGCGCTTATTCATTTCTTTGCGATGATTTCTCGTACCAACCATAGCGAAAGAACCAATCAATAAAGTTGCTAAACCCGCTAACAATAATTGCACAGTTACACCATCATCATAAATTAAACTGATTAGAGTAGCAATCATCATGAAGCCACCATTAAAAAGTAGTAGTAGGCCAAAAAAATGGAAAATGATTTTATAATTTAAATGTAGTCGCGACATAATTAAGTGAAAAATGCTTCTACTTCAGATATTGAGCGTGGCAAACAACATACAACTACCCTATCACCTGCTTCAATGGTGAAACTTCCAAGAGGAATTAAGCCCTCACCATTTCTTATTACACCACCAAAAATTGCTGATTTAGGAAACTCTAAATCTTTAATTTGCTTATTGGTAATTTTCGATTCTGGCTTAACTACAAACTCTAAAAGTTCTGCATTCATATTAGTTAATTTAGTCATAGCAACGACTTCACCTTTTCTAATATACCTAAATATGTTATTAGCTGCCAAGAGTTTTTTATTAATAAGAGTATCAATACCAATAGATTGAGACAGTTGGTAATAATCCATATTTTCAACTAAAGCAATTGTCTTTTTCACCCCTTTAGACTTAGCTAATAGGCAGGACATAATATTTGTTTCAGAATTCCCAGTAACTGATATAAAGGCATCCATTTCAGAAATGCTTTCTTCCTGCAAAATTTCAACATTTCTACCATCACCGTAAATTACCAATGCATTTGGTAAACGGTCTGCTAAATCCTCTGCAACAACTTTTTTATTTTCAACAAGTTTTACATTAAACTTACTTGCACATAAATCTCTAGCGGTTTTAAAACCAATTTTACTTCCGCCAAGAATCATTACGTTTTTAATTCCCACTTTAACCTTACCAGATAATCCAAATAGCTCATCATCACCTCCTTTAGAGGTCATAAACACAACAGTATCACCCTCTTTAAATTGAGTATCTCCTCTAGGTATTATAGTGTATTGTGTGCCATATCGTTGTATAGCAATTGGTATAAAATGTAGTTCCGAATATAATTCCGCAGCTTCTTTAACAGTTTTACCCACAAACGTTGCAGTTCTTGATAATCTTAAACTCAACATAGTCAGAGCTCCTTCTTCAAACTCATAGGTATCATTAAATCCATATTGATTTAATAATAGTTCTATTTCTGCAGCTGCAAGTGCCTCTGGTGAAATAAGTTCGTCGATACCAAATTTAGAAAAGCCAATAGTCTCCTTGTCATCAATAAATTCTGTATTGGATATCCTGGCAATTGTTCTTTGTGCTCCTAATTGCTTAGCGAGTACACTTGCTGTGATATTGGTCGTTTCAGAAGATGTAACAGCAATAAAAAGTGCAGCAGTGCCAATTCGTGCTTCCCTTAAAATGGAGATAGACGTAGCATCACCTTTAATAGTTCTAATATCCAAGTGTTCACCTGCGTAGGCGAGGCTGTCCTTTCTAGTATCAATAAGGGTTATCTCTTGCGACTCGTAGGATAATAATTTAGCTAAATGAAATCCTACCTCTCCAGCACCTGCGATAATTATTTTCATCGAATTTGTTTCAAATAGGCGTACAAATATACATATAATTTAATGCTGGCATCAATTTTAAAATTGATATAATTACAATTTCAAATTATAGAGAACACTCTTATTAGCGTATATTTGCAAAAAATTTTGAATGGCCGAAAAAGTAAAACCTTATAAGGATAGTGATGCTTCTAAAAAAGCCCAAGTCACAGAGATGTTTGATACGATCTCTAATGAATATGATGGACTTAATAGAGTAATTTCATTCGGTATTGATGTTAAATGGCGAAATAAGGTTGTAAAATTAGTGTCCGAAAATAATCCTGAAAATATTTTAGATATTGCTACTGGTACTGGGGATTTAGCAATTAGTTTAACGAAAACTAATGCTAAAGAAATAATTGGATTGGATATAAGCGATGGAATGCTCGAAGTAGGCCGAAAAAAGATAAATTCTAAAAATCTTGATGGTATAATTTCAATGATAATAGGTGATTCGGAAGACCTACCTTTTGAAGATAATTGCTTTGATGCTATAACAGTTGCCTTTGGTGTTCGTAATTTTGAAAATCTAGAAAAAGGACTTGCAGAAATCTTAAGAGTTTTAAAACCAAATGGGATTTTTATTATTCTAGAAACATCTGTACCAACAAATCCTATCTATAAATTTGGATATAACACATATTCAAAATATATTTTGCCAGCCATTGGTAAACTATTCTCTAAAGATAGAGTTGCCTACAAATATTTAAGTGAATCTGCATCGGTATTTCCATATGGTGAAGAGTTGAACAATATTTTGAGGAAAATTGGGTTTATTAATGTCGTAGACAAACCACAGACAATGGGTGTAGCGACTATTTATACTGCATCGAAAGCATAATATGAAACGAATTATAATCATTTTAGGATTTTTATTGGTATTTCAAGATGTCTCAGCGCAACTTTTTACAAAAGAAAAAGTTCCTAATAACATAAATAATATTGACCAGAAATTTTTAACCTGGGGATATTTTTTGGGATTTAACCAGTACGATTTTAAGTTTGAGTATAATCAAAACCTTGAGGATATTTTGGTGGATAAATCCTTTGGTTTTCATCTTGGACTCATTGGTGACATGCGTATTAATGATTACATGAACCTTAGGTTAGAACCCGGAGTATTTTTTACTACAAGAAATATTAGATACGATGAGAGTTACTTTAATGGAGCTACATTTACCGATTCAGATTTGCTAAGAGAAGTTAAATCTACCTACGTACATGTACCTTTACTTGTAAAATTTTCTACTAAACGTATTAATAATTTCAAACCGTTCATAGTTGGAGGTTTCTCTGCCGCACTAAATTTATCTAGCAATCAGGATAACCCTGATGATAATAGCGCTGGTCAGTTTAGAATGAAGAAAGGAACGTTCTTTTACGAAATTGGTTTTGGGATAGATCTTTATTTGCTCTATTTTAAATTCACACCTTCAATTCGTGGTGTATTTGCCCTAAATGATGAAATTGTAAGAGATGCAGACCCTAATAGTCCTTGGACAGGAAATGTTGCAAAAATGCAAACAAGAGGCATATTTATCAATTTTACTTTTCAATAAATCGCCTTTTAAATTCGCTTAATACAATAGCAGTTGCGTTAGCTACATTTAGGCTTTCTGTATTTTTTAAATCCCCAAATTGAGGTATAGTAATTTTTCTATCAATTAATTCCTCAATACCTATTGATATTCCATTGGCCTCATTTCCTAAAATAATAAGTCCTTTTTCTGGTAATTTAGCTGTGTAAATATTTTCTCCATTCATAAATGTGCCTAAAACCTCTAAATCAGTTGATTTAAGAAAATCTCTCAAATCGGTATAATAAATATTAACTCGTGTTAGAGATCCCATTGTCGCTTGAACAACTTTCTGATTAAAACAGTCTACCGTATTAGTGCTACAGATAATCTGCCTAATTCCATACCAATCGCATAACCTAATAATTGTGCCTAAGTTCCCTGGATCTCTAACATCATCTAACACAACAGTTAAATCCGATTCAACTGGAGGCTTCGATTCTGGTATTTTGAAAATTGCTAATGCCGTATTTGGATTTTTTAAAGACGATATTCTTTTGAGTTGGTTTTCATTAATAAAAACAACTTTATTATCGGCTATTTCAAATATTGGTTGAGTAGTATAAAGTTGGTCTAGCTCAAATTCAGAGTTTAAAAATTCGTTTATGCCTTTAATACCTTCAACAATAAATAATTCCTCTTGCTGCCTGTGTTTTTTTTGACCTAAACTTTTAATTAACTTAATTTGATTCTTTGATAACATTAAAATGTCTTTACTTTTGTTAGAGAAAGTACAAAGAAAACCATTTTTGGACTAATTTTTGTTCAAACAGATTCATATCTAAATTAACTATAGGACTTTTGAGACTAGCAGATTGCCTTGCTTTAGTAGAAATAAAATACAGAACTATCTCTATTGCTTTAGTTTTTGTGATTTTTATGTCTCTATTAAGTTCTTGTAACATTGTTAAAAGAGTAAAAGCTGGTGAGCATCTTGTTACCGAAAATGTAATTTTAGAAGACGACAAGAAAACCAAAGAAGAACGCATTAACAACATTGTTATTCAGAAGGCTAATTCTGGGATGCAAGGTATTTTCAATTTTCCATTAAAATTGCATGTCTATAATCTAGCTAGACCTAATATCGATTCTATAATAGATGCTAAAATCTTAAGTAATCCAAACAAGGTAAGACGTAAAACAAATCTGTTATCAAAAAAACAATTTGATAAATACATACAATCAAAGAGAGACTTTAATAGTTGGTTGAAACGTACTGGAGAAGCGCCTGTTATATACAATCAAAACAAAACAGAAAAGACGGCAAGCAACCTAAATAAATATTATGCAAAGCGAGGTTGGTTTAATAATACTGTTGACTTTGAGGTGAACAAAGACAGTAATAAAAGAGCAAACGTGACCTACAAAGTAGTTAAGAACGAGCCTTATACGCTAGATTCAATAAAACCTTTTATTAGTAGTCCTGCCATTGATACATTGTACAGTGATTTCAGTAAAGCATCCTACTTAAAACAAGGAGATCAATTCGATGAAGATAATTATGAACGTGAACGAGAGCGCATAAATACTTACCTCAGAAATTCTGGCTTTTACTATTTCGGTCAAGATTACATAAGGATGGTAATAGATACCATTGGGACAAATCACAAGGTAAATACTGAATTAATTATTGCGGATAGGTCTATACGAGGCGGTGATTCTACGATAACCAGACCGTTTAAAATTTACAAGATTAAGGAAATTAACATCTTTACAGATGACAATTTTGATAATAGATTTAAAGCCATATCTGATACCACAACCTATAAAGATTATACACTTTACAGTAAAAACAAACTAAAGTTTAGACCAAATGCTTTAACTGATGCTGTTTTCATTAATAAAGGTGATATATATAGTGATTTGGCAAGAAGTAGAACGACTAGATATTTAAACGATTTACAAATGTTTAGATATCCGAGCATAGATTATGTTGAAAATGAGAAGGATACTACCCTGACAGCAAACATATATTTAGAACCAAGAAAAAAATACACCTTGAGTTTTGACCCAGAAATAAATCAAAGCAATATCCAGACTATTGGTTTTTCATTTAGTACAGGCTTAAAAATTAGGAACATTTTTAGAGGTGCAGAAACTTTGGAAGTAACGGGAATTGCAGCAATTGGAGCTTCTAAAGATCGCTCAGATGATGCTTCTGCTTTCTTTGATATTAATGAATATGGTGGGAATATAAGACTTACTCTCCCGAGACTATTTACACCTTTTAATACTGATAAGATAATACCTAAATACATGTCTCCCAATACAATAATTAACTTATCAGCAACTAGTCAGCAAAATATCGGATTAGACAAACAAACATCTGCTGGTATTGTTGGTTACAATTGGTTTCCATCAAATACGGTTTCGAATACGGTAGAATTATTTAATGTACAATTCGTTAAAAACTTAAATACGGATAACTATTTTGGAGTATACACCAATTCGTTTGATAGACTTGATAACATCGCCCGTGATATAGGTTATATTAATCCTAGTGAAAGCTTGGAAGATCCTACAAATAATTTTGATCCTGCAGATGTGTTTATAGATGATGTATTAACGGGTAATACATCACTAACACCTCAAGATGACGAATATGTATCCGTAAGTAATATAGATGAGCGTAAAGACAGGCTAACAGAAAACAACCTAATATTTTCATCTAGTTTTGATTATAAAAAAGATAAACGTCAAAATATATTTGATAACGACTTTTCAGTTTTTAAATGGCGCATTGAATTGGCAGGAAATTTATTGTCTAATCTTTCTGAGGTATTTGGTGCTTCAAAAAACGACAATGGTAATTACGAGGTATTTGGTGTAGCATTTTCACAATACTTTAAAACTGAAATTGATTACGTGAAGTATTTTGATTTTGGTCGTAATAATATATTTGCTTTTAGAAGTTATGCTGGTATCGCAATTCCCTATGGCAACTCTAACAGTATTCCATTTGCTGAGAGTTTTTTTGGTGGTGGACCAAATGATAATAGAGCATGGACTGCTTATAATTTGGGTCCAGGTAGCACTAATACGACGGATGAATTTAACGAAGCTAATTTTAAAATACACTTAAGTGCTGAACAGCGTTTTGGATTATTTGGAAAACTTAGAGGTGCGTTATTTGTAGATGTGGGCAATATTTGGAACGTACTTGATAATGTGGAGGATGAAAATGCAACATTTACTGGTTTTAAATCCCTTAAGAATATTGCAATTGGCTCTGGTTTTGGCTTAAGATATGATTTTGACTTCTTTGTTTTAAGATTCGATGTTGGTTTTAAAACCTATGACCCAGCTCAAGAACTAGATAACAGGTGGTTTAGAGATTATAATTTCAGAAATGCCGTTTATAATATTGGAATCAACTATCCTTTCTAAACAAGTATTTTATAACGACATCGTTTTCGCTTTTTATACCTGATTTATCTTCAAAATCTGATGAATTAAATTTCAAAATTGTGTATTTTTGATATCTAAATTTTTCAATTATAACAATATGAGTCATAATATCAAACCTGGTGTTGCAACAGGAAGAGAAGTACAAGATATTTTCAATTTAGCGAAAGAGAAAGGTTTTGCACTGCCAGCAGTAAATGTAATTGGTTCTAACACCATTAACGGTGTTTTAGAAACTGCTAAAGCTTTAAATGCACCTGTTATCATCCAGTTTTCAAATGGAGGTGCTCAGTTCAATGCAGGTAAAGGGTTAAGTAATGAGAACCAAAAAGCTGCTATAGCAGGTTCAATTGCTGGTGCTAAACACGTTCATCAAATGGCTGAAGCTTATGGTGTACCTGTTATATTACACACAGATCATTGCGCAAAAAAATTATTACCTTGGATAGATGGTTTGCTAGATGCTAGTGAAGCCCATTTTAAAGAAACCGGCAAGTCATTATTCAGTTCTCATATGATTGATTTATCTGAAGAACCAATCGAAGAAAATATCGAAATCTGCAAGCAATACCTTGAGCGTATGAGTAAAATGGGTATGACCTTAGAGATAGAGCTTGGTATTACTGGTGGAGAAGAAGATGGTGTTGATAATACAGATGTTGATGATTCTAAATTATACACACAACCAGAAGAAGTAGCATATGCTTATGAAGAATTAAGTAAAATAAGCGATCAATTCACAGTCGCTGCTGCATTTGGCAATGTACACGGTGTTTATAAACCTGGGAATGTAAAACTTACTCCAAAAATCTTAAGGAACTCTCAAGAATATGTAACTAAAAAATATGGTGTTGAACATAACCATATTGATTTTGTTTTCCATGGTGGATCTGGTTCAACAGTTGAAGAAATTAGAGAAGCAATTGGATATGGTGTAATTAAAATGAATATTGATACAGATATGCAATGGGCTTTCTTGAGTGGTGTTAGAGACTATGTGCAGGAAAATAAAGACTATTTACAAAAACAAATAGGGAATCCTGATGGCGATGATGTACCTAATAAAAAGTACTATGATCCACGCGTTTGGTTACGTAAAGGTGAAGATGCATTTGTAACTAGACTTAAAAAAGCATTTGAAGACTTAAATAATGTAGATACATTATAATAGTTGCAAATTAAACTTTCAAACCCATTGAAATTAAAAAAATTAGTTTCAATGGGTTTTTTATTTTTCATAGCAAGAAGGATGTTAACATTCATTTTTTTGTGATTAATAATAATATGGTAATTTTGCATGTATTGTAATACCAAAATAACTAACTAACTAATACCTTCGATTAAAGAATATTTTAAATCTAAAATCGAAACCCTAAAAGAATAAATCAATATGGCTTGGTTTAAAAGAAAAGACAAAGGAATACAAACTACAACTGAGGAAAAGAAAGATACTCCAAAAGGTCTTTGGTATAAATCTCCAACTGGTAAAATAATTGACACTAAAGAATTAGAGCAAAACTTTTATGTTAGCCCAGAAGATGGATACCATGTAAGAATTGGAAGTAATGAATATTTTGAAATTCTTTTTGATGATAATAAGTACAATGAATTAGATGCAAATTTGGGTTCAAGAGATCCACTAAAATTTGAAGATACCAAAAAATATCCTGAACGCTTAAAAGCCGCACAAGCTAAAACAAAGCTTAAAGATGCGGTAAGAACGGCAGTGGGAAAATCTATGGGTAAAGATTTAGTTATAGCTTGTATGGATTTTTCATTTATTGGAGGTTCAATGGGTAGTGTTGTAGGTGAAAAAATAGCACGTGCCGCAGATTATGCTTTAAAGAAGAAAATCCCATTTATGATTATAAGTAAATCTGGTGGAGCTCGTATGATGGAAGCAGCCTACTCACTTATGCAGCTGGCTAAAACCTCAGCCAAACTAGCGCAATTGGCAGAAGCAAAAATTCCTTATATCTCATTATGTACAGATCCAACAACTGGCGGTACAACTGCATCATTTGCTATGTTAGGTGATATTAATATTGCCGAACCAGGAGCATTAATTGGTTTTGCAGGACCAAGGGTTGTAAGGGACACTACAGGACAAGAATTGCCTGAAGGATTTCAGACTTCAGAATTTTTATTAGAACATGGTTTCCTAGATTTTATATCACATAGAAAAGATTTAAAACGAAAAATAAATCTCTATATAGATTTAATTAAAAATCAACCATTAAGAAATTAAAAAAAGACCTCTAACGAGGTCTTTTTTTATACTTGAATTATTTACTTTAACTTAGTAATTCATCAATAACCAATTCTTTAAACATGAAACAAAATCTACTGATTTTATTTATTATAATTACATCTTTTTCGATTGCTCAAGCACCAATTAATCAATTTGCTAATAGTTTAGAAACAGAATATGCTATTATCGATTCAACAAATCCAATTGATGAAAGTACAACAGGATCAGAGTTAACTTGGGATTTTACAACACTATCTCAAATTGGTACTAATACAGACACAAATGTCGCACCAACACCAGTCGATCTCTCTTTTTACCCAAATACAACAGAGGTACTAAATATCACTACTGAAGGTATGCCTCCAATAGTTAGTAAAATATTTATAAGAGATAATTCTGGAGAAATTTCGTTAACAGGTGCAGAACAAGGCAGTGACTTAACCTTGGTATTCAATGATAATGCTACTTTAGGTACTTTCCCATTAAGCTTCAATTTTTCAAATTCAGATCCTACTAGTGGTGAATTTACTGGTAACGCCAATGGCACCAATGTAGTAGGCACATTTTCAGGCACAATGAATACAAACGTGGATGCTTACGGCACTTTAAATTTAAACGATTTTGGTTTAGGAGCTTATAGTGGAGATGTCACAAGACTTAAAACAGAATTAAATATTTCGTTAGTTGTTGCTGGTATATTTAACATTGGTACTGTAGACCAAATCAATTATTACTATTATGATGATTCAGATGGCAGTTTGGTTTTTAGAACTTCAACCAATGTTATTGATATTGATTTCTTAGGCAATATTGTCAACGAAACCATTATTTTATATGAAGCATTAGATCAAAGCTTACTTAGTATTGAAGACATTGGACTAAATCCTAATAAGCTAAATTTATTTCCAAACCCAACTTCAGATATCCTTAATTTTAATTTAGGTAATGATGTTGAAGTTAAAAACATTTCTGTTTTTGATTTAAAAGGAAGACAGATTAATCTTAAGGCATCATCCAACAATACAATAGACGTATCAGAATTAGTTTCTGGATTATATATCATTCGACTCAAAACGGATAATGGAAACTTTTCCAAAAAGTTTTTCAAAAATTAAAATAAAAAAAGAGCCACAGTATTGTAGCTCTTTTTTATAATCAACCTAAATAAACCACTAATTCAAGGTTATACTAATTTCTTGTCCATTATTAAAGGTAAATGTTGCTTGGTTATCACAATCTCCTTCACCATAATCAAATATTCCTCCAAAGTTTGTGCGCTGTACATCAAATGATCCACTAACAAAATACGCACATATAACTTCTCTACGTAATGGTATTAGTACTTCATAAGTATGTGTGTTCCCATTAACGAATGTAGCTGCCCAATTTCCTGTGATTTCGAATACATTATCGCTGAATATACCGCTACCAAATCCTTCTACCCACTCTCTTATTCTAGTACCTTCTCTTGAGGCTTGAACTCCACTTGGCCAAATCACTGTGATTTCTAAGTCATGAGTAAATTGCGGATTACCATTATCATTAGACAATTCTTTTAAAATAGAACGGCTACCAATTACATTTTTATCATCAAAATAAAAATCTACCAAATTATAATTAATAGAAATTTGCTGGGCTTCTGGATCTCTGGTGTAATCAAAAATGATTTGTCCTTTTAAAATATGTCCGTTTACAAGACAACCTTCTGAACCAAAGTCTAATGTAACCTGTCTATATCCTTGTTGGGCAACAACTGTAATAGTTACACACTCAGGTATATCACCGGTGTACGTTCCACGTCCATCTTCGCTTACTTCTTGTCCTTCATAAGCATCAATAATTAAATCACCCAAAATATTGTCAACTTGATCAATTTCTGCTGAACGTTGTACTTCAAGAGTATCTTCTACTTCGTTACTGGTTTCCGTGGCTTCATCGTTTTTACTACAAGAGGTAAATACTAAACCTAATACCATAAGGCTTAAAACCCCTTTCTTAAATGCATTAAAATTTTCCATGATTACTTTTTTATTGTTAATATAGTGTTAAGACCACAAAAATTAAAAAAGGTTTAATTCGATAAAAATATTATGCTTTTGGCAGATACACGTAAAATTCAGTTCCCTTGTCTACTTCACTGATTACTTCAACCTTGCCACCCATGGATTCAATATGATTCTTTGTAATGAAAAGACCTATACCAATGGAATCTTTGTTTTGATGAAATGTATTATACATCCGAAAAATTTTGTCTCCATACTTTTTCATATCAATTCCAAGACCATTATCCTTTATTCTTAGAACGATGAATTGCTCTTCTATTCTTGAGTTTAATTCAATAACTGGTACTCTTTTTTCAGATCTATATTTTATGGCATTGGTTAAGAAATTAAGAATAATACTCTCTAAATATGCTGGTACAGATAAGACCATCTCATCTTCATCAATTTCATTATAAATTACTGCATTTGCATTTTGTGCCATTGCAATAATGCTATACATGGCCTTTTGTACATAATCATAGAGATTCAAAGCTTGCATTTCACTTTCATCAGTCTTCTTTATTTTGGCTACTTCTGTAAGATGAGAAACAGTCTCCTGAAGACTTTCTACTGCATTTTTTAATAATTTATAATTATCATTATTCACTATATCCTTAAAATCTTCCTCTAAAAACTCAGTAATTGTAGATAAATTTCCTGAATGCGATCTAAGATTATGAGTAACAATTCTTGCAAATGATGTTAACCTTTCATTTTGTTCTTTTGCCACTTCAAGCATTGCTCTGAGCTTTGCTTTGTTCTTTTCCTGCTTGGTAATGTTGTTAAACTGCCAAATCATGTGTGGTCTACCTTCCTTGAAGTAAACAAGTGACACATAGATTAACACCGAAATAACAGAACCATCTTTATGGAAATATCGTTGCTTAACTCTATATTTATCTATTTCACCTAAGACAAGTTTTTCATATTTTTCTTCATGTACCCCTAAATCTTCAATAAAGACAATATTATCTATGTCCATATTGAATAATTCAGATCTATTGTAACCCAATAATTGACAAACACCATCATTTACTTTAAGCCAATTACCAGAAAGACTAACCAAGGCAATACCGTTGTATGTATTGTTAAAAATACGCTCTAAAAAGTCGTTGCTGGCTTCAAGATTATTTTGAAGCTGAGATGCTTTCATCCATTTGTTTTTAAAGGATTAATATTGAAAGCGTCGTTCAATTAATAAGGGGATTGATAACTAACTTCTTAATTACCAATAGAAAAGTTACAAAAAAAATAACTAATCCCAAAAAAACACTATATTTGCGCCCTGAAAGAGAGACTTTCAAAGTACATAACAATCATTTACAATAATATTAGAATGTATTTATCTAAAGAAAAAAAGGAAAAACTCTTCACTAAATACGGTAAAGGAAAAAATGATACCGGTTCAGCTGAAGGACAAATTGCGTTATTTACGCACAGAATTAATCATTTAACAGAGCACTTAAAAAACAATCGTAAAGATTTCAATACAGAGCGTTCGTTAGTAAAGTTAGTTGGTAAGCGTAGAGCTTTATTAGACTACTTAACTAAGAAAGATATCTTAAGATATCGTGCAATAGTTAAAGAACTAGGATTAAGAAAATAATCAATATATAAGACCACGCTTTGGCGTGGTTTTTTTATTTTTACATCACTCATTCTTAAGAGTCTAAAATTAGAATTGAAGAAGCTACTTATAGTTTTTCATTGGTCTAAACAACAACTACACAACAACACAACGACCATTGTTTAACATGGAAATTATTGATTTAAATCAATAATTATATCCAATTTTTAAGAATTAAAATTTTATGATTCCAAAGACTTACAGAGAGGTCATTGACCTTGGTGACGGTAGAGAAATCTCAATCGAAACCGGAAAATTAGCAAAACAGGCACATGGATCTGTTGTTGTTCAATCAGGAAAATGTATGTTATTATGTACAGTAGTTTCCAATTATCATCAAGCTGATGTAGACTTTTTACCTTTAACAGTAGATTATAGAGAAAAGTTTGCTGCCGCAGGTCGTTATCCTGGCGGATTCTTTAAGAGAGAAGCAAGACCAAGTGATGGTGAAGTATTAACTATGCGTTTAGTAGACCGCGTATTACGTCCACTATTCCCAAAAGATTATCACTCCGAAACTCAAGTGATGATACAATTAATGTCTCATGATGACCAAGTAATGCCAGATGCAATGGCTGGTTTAGCCGCTTCTGCAGCTATTCAGCTATCAGATTTTCCATTTGAATGCGCTATCTCTGAAGCAAGAGTTGGTCGTATCAATGGCGAGTTTGTTATCAACCCAACAAGAGCCCAGCTACTAGAATCTGACATTGATATGATGATCGGAGCATCAGCTGACTCAGTAATGATGGTTGAAGGTGAAATGGATGAGATTTCTGAAGAAGAAATGGCTGAAGCAATTAAGTTTGCTCACGAAGCTATTAAGCTACAGTGTGCTGCTCAGATGAAATTAGCTGAAGCTGTAGGTAAGAAAGATGTGCGTGAATATGACCCAGAGCGATCTGATGAAGATTTAGCAACTAAGATACATGATATGGTATATGATAAAACATATGCCATTGCGAAAGCCGGATCTTCAAAACACGAAAGAGGTGCTGCGTTTAGTGAAATTAAAGAAGAAGTTTTTAATTCATTCTCTGAAGAAGAGCAAGGTGATTTAGGAAAATTAATTCATAAATATGTGGCGAAAGCACAAAAAGCTGCCATTAGAGACCTAACTTTAAACGAAGGGTTGCGTTTAGATGGTCGTAAGACTGATGAGATTAGACCAATTTGGTGCGAAATAGATTATTTACCATCTACACATGGCTCTGCAATCTTTACACGTGGAGAAACTCAAGCATTAGCTACAGTAACTCTAGGTACAAGTAGAGAAGCAAATCAAATAGATATGCCATCATTTGAAGGGGAAGAGCGTTTTTATTTACATTATAACTTCCCACCATTTTCAACTGGTGAGGCAAGACCTATCCGTGGAACATCTCGTAGAGAAGTTGGTCATGGTAACTTAGCACAACGTGCATTAAAGGGAATGGTACCAGAAGATTGTCCTTACACTGTAAGAGTTGTGTCTGAAGTACTAGAATCTAATGGTTCATCTTCTATGGCAACTGTTTGTTCAGGTACTATGGCTTTAATGGATGCTGGTGTTCAATTAAAGAAACCTGTTTCTGGTATTGCTATGGGATTAATCTCTGAAGGTGATAAGTATGCTGTACTTTCTGATATTTTAGGTGATGAAGATCATTTAGGTGATATGGACTTTAAAGTAACAGGTACTGCTGATGGTATTACAGCTTGTCAGATGGATATAAAGGTAAAAGGTTTATCGTACGAGATTTTGGTTAATGCATTAAAACAGGCACGTCAAGGTCGTTTACATATATTAGAAAAATTAACCGACACTATCGCTGAACCAAACACCGAAGTTAAAGATCATGCACCAACAATGGTAACTAGACGTATACCTAACGAATTTATTGGAGCATTAATCGGTCCTGGTGGTAAAGTAATTCAAGAATTACAAAAAGAAACTGAGACAACTATTGTCATCAACGAAGATCCTGTAACAGAAGAAGGTGTTGTTGAAGTTCTTGGAGTTGGTAGTAAAGGTATCGATGCAGTTATGGCAAAAATCGATTCTTTATTATTTAAACCAGAAGTTGGTAGCGTTTATGAAGTAAAAGTGATTAAGATGTTAGACTTTGGAGCTGTTGTTGAATATACAGAAGCACCAGGTAACGAAGTTCTATTACACGTAAGTGAATTAGCATGGGAACGTACAGAAAATGTATCTGATGTTGTAAACATGGGTGATGTGTTTGATGTGAAATACTTTGGAATAGATTCTAGAACACGTAAGGAGAAAGTATCTCGTAAAGCAATTTTACCTAAACCAGAAGGATATGTTGCTAGACCACCAAGAGATAACAATCGTGGCAGAGACAACAGAGGTAGAGATAATCGTGGACGTGATAATAGAGGACGTGATAATCGCAGAGATGACAGAAAGCCTAGAGAAGACAAGAAAGAATAAGAATTCTTGTAGATAAATATAAAATGCCTTCTTAATTAAGAAGGCATTTTTGTTTTTAATTCTGTGCCAGAGGAATTGAAACTGAATTATTCTTCCATTTAAAAGAATCTTGAAGTATAAACGCTAATCCGGTAATAATACCAATAGGTAAAGCAATAGTAAAAATAGTGGACATTGTTTTGTCCTTAATCTCAATCTTATTAATTGAATTCTCCTCAAGTTTAGTCTTTATAAATTCTCCTCTTTTTTTTGTAACTCCATAATAAGTGTCACCAACTTTTTCGATACGTTTGAATATAAGATTCTTATCGTACTTTGTTTTGACCTTTACCTTGATTTTTTGCTGAGAGGCCTCTCGTAAACTAACCGGTTTGTTTTTATATACGCTGCAACTATGAGCAAAAATTAGCATTAATAACATCAGGGCAATTCCTTTTTTAGTTTTAATATTTGTTTTCATAATTATTTGATTTTATTCCATTGTAGTAGCAATCCATAAGTGTATAAAGACCTAATTGAGTTCCAATTTGCTTGTACTCGTAATCCTATTGAAAATCTTTCACCTATTTTAAATCTTAATTTTAGTTGTAAAGGAATACCAATATCAACTTGACTCGCATTGTTATCATTTCGATAAAATAATCCAATGCCAGTATGTGTATCAATAAATAGCCAATTTGCAATCTCATGCTCTCTTCCAAACATCGTATTTAATTGAAAATAATAATCTCCAGGTCCCCATATTGCAAATTCCTGTAAAAACGAAGTTGAAAAAGTGAAAATATTCTTACTCCATTTGAAGTTAATATCTAAACTTATGGATGTGCCAAAAGAGATTTCATCAGTGTATATCTCTAATGGTGAAACTGAAAATGCATTATACCTAAATTTTGAATCTGAACCGTTTTGCCCTAGCGCTGTAAAACTGTATAATAGCAAAATGAATTGTAAATGTTTCATGACATTATTCTTTTTCCTTATCACAACAAATCTACTTTGCAATTATTGAAATTTAATTGACCAAAATGCTCATAATGATTATTATTTTTTGTAATATTTACAAAATATTAGAGTATCGATTAAATATATTTTTAAAATATGCAAAAACAATTTATAGATTACATAAAAGCTAAAACCGATGATAAAACTTCATTTGTTGAAGAAATAGCTAGTGTTCTAGACATTGGTTATGATGCGGCTTATAGAAGAATTAACTCAAAAACTAATATGTCGCTAGAAGAAAGTGTAAAGCTTGCAAAACATTATAAAATATCGCTCAACAAATTATATGAAGTTGGTAATACTAATACCATTCTTGCGGATTTATCACCTCCAATACATAATAAAGAAGGATTAGAGTTATGGCTAAAACAATCTTATGGCAGTGTATTTCCATTAACCAAACTTAAGAATTCCTCAATAATTTATTCGGCAAAAGACATTCCATTGTTTCACACTTTAAAGGACTCTTACTTATCTCGTTATAAGATTTATGTTTGGCTCAAAGATGTTGATACAAATATGACAAAGAATAAGGTTTCTTTCGATGATTTTATTAAAACAATCCCTCATTCACTTTTAAGCAGTGCATTTAAATTGGGCCAAGTCTACAAAGACATAAATATTACAGAAATTTGGAATAATACCACCATAAACGGAACACTACAACAAGTACTATACTATTTTGAAGCTGGTATGCTTTCTAAAAAACTAGCCTTACTTATTTGTGAAGATATTGAAGACGTCATTAGACACATCGAAGAACAGGCCATCAAACAATCACTAATAGGTTCTAAAAATAAATCGAGTTACCAGCTTTACATCAATGATATTCATACTATGAGTAATACTATCATGGTAAAAACACCTTACCAAAAAGTATTCTTTACACCCTTTACTGTGATAAGCTATTTTAAAATTGAGCATCAACCCACTTGCGAACTGATGTTTGAATTTTTTCAAAAGCAAATGAGTATTTCTAAACTTTTGGTAAATGCTGGCGAAAAAGACAGGTCGTTGTTTTTCAATAGAATGCATCAGAAAATTCATAAATTAAGAACACGAATAGAATTAGATAATGAGGTCTTTGATTTTGAATGAATTTTTATAAATATTTATTATTGCTAAGAATGAAGATTAAATCTTTCTAAACCAAATAAAAAACCACTTCAAATGAAGTGGTTTTTTATTACAGCATATTTAATTTTTTACAGTACATCAGCTGTGATGTCTAATTCAATCGTTACAGCAATAGTAAAGTTCATTGCATCTTCACATGTAGATGTTCCGGCGAGACCGATAGCAACGTTGTTACCATTTTTAAGTTTTGAAGCAATAGAATTCAATAATGCAACATCTGTAACTGCAAATACAGTTCCTGCATCAACTTCTTGTTTCACCACCATATCGTGACTTACTAATTCAACACCATCAGCGACAAAGTTTCCGACAATAGTACCGTTAGGATCTCCTGTAAAGTTAACTAATTGATAGGTAAACTCAGTAATTCTTACACTTTGAAGAACATCCATATAATTTTCAGTATCACTGTTACTCATATTTATGAGCATGGTTTCATTTAAAACCAAATCCTCACCAGCAGGCACAGTAACAGCAACATTTTCATTAAGTGTTGTATCAAAATCAACTTCTGTGAGCTCGTCAAGTTCATCACAAGACACAAAACTAGACACAAGCAAAAATACCATAGCAAATCTGATTAAAGTTTTCATAATTAAAATATTTTTAGTGTTATTTATAGCATATATAAATCTAGCTCAGAGCATATTGTTATGCACTGATGGTTATCAGTTTTGGGATTTTTATAATGAGATAAATTGAATATTTTTTGATTATGCTGTAACATTTTAAGAACTTGTTACGTATAATAAAAAGCAACCCATTGCTAATACAAATTGCACAAATCTAAAAATTTAAATGAGACAACTTAAAATTACTAAGCAGGTAACCAATAGGGAAACTGCCTCTTTAGATAAATATTTACAAGAAATCGGTAAAGTAGACCTAATTACTGCTGATGAAGAAGTTGAATTGGCACAACGCATCAAAGCAGGTGACCAAATTGCTTTAGAAAAATTAACTAAAGCGAATCTTCGTTTCGTTGTATCGGTAGCAAAGCAATACCAAAACCAAGGGTTAACATTACCAGATTTAATTAATGAAGGTAACTTAGGATTGATTAAGGCTGCCCAGCGTTTTGATGAAACACGTGGTTTTAAATTTATTTCATATGCTGTTTGGTGGATTAGACAGTCTATCCTACAAGCATTAGCTGAACAATCTCGTATTGTACGGTTGCCACTAAACAAAATTGGATCGATTAACAAGATCAACAAGACTTTTGCCTTTTTAGAGCAAAGTCATGAGCGCCCACCATCTGCTGAGGAAATTGCAAAAGAATTGGATATGACTATTAACGATGTTAAAGAGTCAATGAAGAATTCTGGACGCCATGTTTCAATGGATGCACCATTAGTTGAAGGTGAAGATTCTAATTTATATGATGTATTGCGAAGTGGTGAATCACCAAATCCAGATAGAGAATTATTACACGAATCTTTAAGAACTGAAATTGAACGTGCCTTAGAAACATTAACACCTCGTGAAGCAGATGTAATTCGTCTTTATTTTGGATTAGGCAATCAGCATCCAATGACTTTAGAAGAAATTGGTGAAACGTTTGATTTAACACGTGAGCGTGTGAGACAAATTAAAGAAAAAGCAATTAGAAGGTTAAAACACACCTCTAGAAGTAAAATATTAAAGACATATTTAGGTTAGTTTTTTGTATATTTAGCGACCAACCTAATAAAGGTAACAACAGTTACAAAACATAACTGTTCGTTTTTTGATTGATGAAAGAACCCACGGCTGATTACCGTGGGTTCACTTTTTATAGGATCTTAAGTGTCTCTTAATGCACGAGATTCTTTTTTTAATTACCTTTGCGTCAATCTTAATTTTAAGCATAAAAAATGGCTTCAAAACTTATTGCTCCTTCAATGTTAGCTGCAGATTTTGGGAATCTACAAAGAGATACAGAAATGGTAAATAATAGTGAGGCCGACTGGTTTCATATTGACGTTATGGATGGTCATTTTGTACCAAATATCTCTTATGGTATGCCAGTTATACAAGCAATTAAAAAGCACGCGACCAAACCTTTAGACGTGCATTTAATGATTGAGAAACCAGAACGCTATATTGAAGAGTTTGCAAAAGTGGGTGCTGACATTATTACTGTACACTATGAATCTACAGTACACCTACATAGAACTTTAAGACAAATTAAAGATACGGGTTGTAAAGCTGGTATAGTACTAAATATTACAACACCTATTTCTGTATTAGAGGATATATTACCAGAGTGTTTCATGATATTACTAATGTCTATCAATCCGGGTTTTGGAGGTCAGAAGTTCGAAGACGTTACCTATAATCGTAGCAAAAAACTAAGACAAATGATAAATGACCAAGGCTTAGATACGCGAATAGAAATAGATGGTGGTGTGACGGATAAAAATATTCAAAAACTTGTAGAAGCCGGTGCGGATACTTTTGTTGCTGGAAGCCATGTCTTTAAAAGTGATAATCCAACTGAGACAATTAAACGGTTAAAGGCATTATCTAATTCATAAAAAAAGCGCCAATGGCGCTTTTTAAATTTATAATTGTTTCAAGAGATAGTTAATTAAATCTGTGGTGGTTACAATTCCAACCAATCGGCCATCATCAACGACAGGCAAAGCATGAAATTCATTTTCTGCCAATATTTTGGCTACTTCTTTTATAGTTGCAGTAGATGGTACCGTTACTACATTCTTAGCCATCACTTGATCTATGGTAAACATATTATAAACTAGGGTATCAACTTCTTCTTCAGTTTCATAAACTGCATCAGCAAAGCTAATTCTTAAAAGGTCAGTATAACTGAGCATACCTATTATTACTTCTTCTGCAACTACAGGTATATGTCTTATTTTATTACGCTTAAAAAGCATCTCAGCTGTTTCCAGATCATCATCTCTATTAAGAGCGATGATATTTTTGGTCATTATTTCGGAAATTAACGGAACATATCTCATGACTATCGGTTTTATAATTCACTATTAAAAGTACCTTATAAAACGAAAAAAAATTATGATAAATATCATGTGTTAAGCCACTTACATTACAGTATAAAATTATGATTTGCTACCATAACCATAATTATAGCCATAATTATAACCGTAACCATAAGATTTACTAGCCCCAACACTATTTAAAACATAGGCCATGTTTTTTAGTCTACCAGACTCATGTAATTCCTTAGAGTAATTGAGTAAGTTCTTTTCTGTATAATTTGCTCTAGCAATATAGATAGTAGCATCAGCAAGTTGAGATATAAGCAAGGTATCTGTAACCAATATAGTTGGTGCTGTATCTACAATGATATAGTCGTAATCCTCTTTTGCTTCTTCAATTAAATCTTTAAAACGTCCATTAGTTAATAAATGAGCAGGATTTGGAGGAATACTCCCAGATAATATGATATGATGGTTAGGATGTTTCTCAAATCCACTTATTATGGCATCTCTCCAATTGAATTCTATATCATGAAGATAATTAGATAATCCTGGCTTATGTTTTTCTTCACTAATGTAAGAATGAATTTGAGGGTTTCTTAAATCTGCACCAATTAATAAGACCCTCTTATTAATACTAGAGAGGGCTAGAGATAGGTTAAGACTAACCAGCGTTTTCCCCTCTCCTTTAATTGTTGATGTACAATAAATTATCTTACTTTTTTCATTATCTCTAACTGGAAGGATATAATCAACGTTTGAACTCAAAATTCTAAAGGATTCAGCAAGTACACTACGGTCATTAGGATCTACAAAAACCAAATTCTCTTTCTTTTTTAAATCTGGTATTTCTGCAATGACAGGAATACTAGTGGTAATTGCAGTAATATCGCCCTTTCCATGCAACTTGGTATCTAACATAAACATTATGTATAGAAAACCAAAAGGTATAAGTAAACCGGCTAAAAACGCTCCAGCATATATGATACCAGTCTTCGGCGATATAGGGTTTACACTAGACAAAGCATTTTCTACCACTTTTATAGATGGTTCTGTTATTGCTAAATTTATAGCTGCTTCTTCTCGTTTTTGAAGTAATAATAAATATAAGCTTTCTTTAATTTTTTGTTGACGCTCAATAGCTCTCAGTAATTTCTCTTTTTCTGGTATTTTGGATACCTGACCAATAAAGCGCTTATTGCGTGATTTTATTTGTCCCTGTGACACTTTTAATTGAGCTATATAAGATTTTAAAGAACGTGTAATATTTGATTTCAGGTCATTGATTGTATTTATGGCCAACTTCACTGTTGGATTATTAAGACCTCCACTGCTTGCCAATTTATCACGATCTAAAATCGCAGTATTATATTCATTAATTAAATCATTAATGCCCTGATTATCCAATCCAATATTGGCTGGCAACAAACCTAAAATATCCTTAGTAGATAAAGCATCATTCAACAGTTCAGCTAATGCCAACTGATTTTCTATTCTAAAAACCTCTTCATCCGATTTGGTCCGTTGTTCCAAACCTAATTCTGCGTCAGCAACTAAATCAACAAGATTATTATTTTGTTTAAAGTTTTGACGATCAACCTCAATATCATCTAATTCACTGGCCAAAAACTCAAATCGATTATCAATAAAGTCTATAGTACGTTGAGAAACTAACTGCCTATCACTAATCCCATCTTTATTAAAGACATCCAAGAGTGAATTAATTATACTTTCTGAAAGTTCAAAACTCTCTCCTTTTATACTTAATTGTAATAGATCACTTTGTTCACCAATAGCTTCAACTTCAATTTGTGATTTTAACCCAAGTGCCGATCTTTTAATAGAGTTAAAATTGATAAGAAATGTTGTACCTCTAATTTCTTCGAAGTCATTATTGGGATTGTGACGAATATTAAAAGGTAAATTATGTGTAGCAGTTTTAGTATTATGATTTTCGAAATCATATGACTTCTCAGTAGCCATATTAATAACTGTAAATTTTGAATCCTCAACAATTACTTTAAAGGTAGAATTTTGAGTAATACTATCAGGATGGATTAATTGCTCATACTCATAAGGAAGTGTTGCCACTTGAGATGTTTGGATAGTTCCTTCTTCAAAAAAACTTGTATTTAAATTCCGTTCGCGTACAACGCGTTCAATTATGATGTAAGACGTTATTATTTCAATCTCATTTTCGAGATTAATATTTGATCGTTTGAAAATAAATGCAGAAGTTGGTAATTCTAAACCATCCGATTCATCTAAAATCTTCACTTTAGCGGTTGTTTGATAAATTTTTGGCGCATATCTCAGATAAACATAGGCACCAAAAAGCGCAACAATTATGGCCAAAACAAACCAAGGCCAGAAATTGAGATAACGTTTTACTTCTTTTTTTAGATCAATGCTCTCCTCCTCTTGGAAAGCCATCATACTTTTTAGTGAATTATCCATAATTTAACGCGAAACCAAAATAGCCACACTTAGTAACAAGGAAGCTATAGTTAAAACATTATTTATATCACCTATAAATCCAGCATTTTTAACTCTAGGATTATTTGGATTTACAACAATAACGTCATTGGGTTTAATAAAGTAAAATTCACCATTCATAAATGACGCAGATGTCAAATCAATATGGGTAATTTTTCTTAAACCATCCACTTCGCGAGTTAATAAAATATCATCACGTTTTCCATTAATAGTCAAATCTCCTGCATAACCCAATGCTTGTAAAATCGTGATGTTTTGTTCTGTAAAGTTATAGGTACCAGGTTTATTTACTTCACCCAGAATAGTAACCTTCGCATTCAATAATCTGACACTTACTGTTGGGCTAGACAAATGTCCTCCTGATTCCAATTTTAGTTTAATAGTATCTTGAAACTCTTCTGTAGTTTGATTAGAGGTAGATATTTCACCCAAAACTGGAAAATTGATGGTGTTTTTTGCAGTCACCAAATACCCTTCTAACTGTAATAACTGAATGTTTTGAGCAACAGGACCTTGTGTTATATTTTTATTATATGGAATGGCAGCTTCTGGCACCAAACTCTCCACAGTGATTTTTAAAATATCATTTGGCTGAATTTTAGCAGACTGATAATTTATGTTCCCAATGCCCTCAACAGTTGCATCTTGTAAATAAAGTACTTGTTTTTTAGAAGCACAAGAACCAAGAACACACAATATGAAAAGACTTATTATTCTTAGTTTCATCTATTCTTTATTCAGTATAAGACAAATATAACTGCATTTACAGCACAAACAAAGTGAAGTTTATTTTAACTCTTAATTTTTGGTCAGTTTCCTTAATATAAAAGGTAAAAGATATAATAATGAACCATAAATTAGCAATAGAAAAATTTGAAGATTTAATATAAGATGAGTTAAACTAAAAGCAATTAAAATTATGATAAGGTTGATAGTTACAATTGTTAGTGTTGTTTTTATATGACTAAAACCTATCCCGATAAATCTATGATGTAAATGATTTTGATCGGCCTTGAATGGACTCGATTTGTGAACAAAAATCCTAATAAAAAATATTCTTAAAGTATCAGCAAGTGGGTAAAATAACAAAGCAAATGCTAAAGCGGGTGCATCACGATAATAAATAGATTGCTCATCCGACTGGGCCATATTAATAAAACTAATGGTAAAAAATGCTAGTAAGAATCCAACAATAAGCGATCCTGTATCTCCCATAAATATCTTATTGGTATTTGAAAAATTTAGTCTTAAAAATGCAATCAGTGCTCCGCATAAGGCAATTGCGATAGTGGCTAAACTTAAGTCACTAGCATTTACAAAAAAATAAACAAAAATACCACTTACAACTAGCGCAAAAGTACCCGCCAAACCATCTACACCATCAATTAAATTATAGGCATTAATAATTAATACATATACAAATAATGTGAAACCAATTGAGATCCAATAGGGTAAAACATCAATATCTAAAATTGTAGAAAACCCAATAATTCGTGTATCCGTAAAAATTATGAGTAAACCCGAAGCTAAGATTTGACCTGCAAATTTTTTTGTAGCTGATAACACTGTTAAATCGTCTTTAAGACCTAAAAAAAACAAAATGGTTAATCCACCCATAACCAATAATAGTACTTTCGTATTCAAGAATGCGCCTACCAAAGTCATCACGACAATTAAACTTAAAAAAATACCAATACCACCAAGAGTTGGTGTTTTGCTAGCGTGTACGCTTCTGCCATCAGGTTCATCCATTAAATGCCGTTGTTTAGCAACATAGAGTATTGTTGGGAAAGACTGGTAAGCAATATAAAAAGCTAAAACAAAAGCCACAAAAAGCCAGATAATTGGGCTATTCTCTGGATTAAAGTCTTCAAATAATGTTTTAAACATTTAATTGTACTTATTACACTTTCAGTTTGAAATATACAAATTTATTAAAGGGAGGCACAAATACTGATTATATGTTTTTTTTTAATTCTAAAAGAACTTTGACAACTCTGTTAGCCGCATAACCATCCCATTTTGGTATAATACTTCCTTTTTTCCATGTACCTTTGAACAGATTACCTAAATGTAGAATAATTTTTTTAGGGTCAGTACCAACTAAAACATTTGTACCTAAGGATATTGTTTCTGGACGTTCTGTATTATCTCTTAAAGTCATACATGGGATACCTTGAATTGATGCTTCTTCGGTTATACCACCAGAATCTGTTATGACTGCTTTGGCATTCTCAACTAAATAATTAAATTCTAAATAACTCAAAGGCTCTATACAATGAAGTTTTCGATATGAAATTTCCAAACGTTCTAGGACTCGTTTAGTTCTTGGATGGACTGGAAATATTATAGAAATGTTGTTGCTATAAGACATTATACAATCAATAATCAATTTCAGTTTATTTTCTTGGTCAACATTTGCTGGTCGATGTAATGTCATTACTAAATAATTATTAGGTACTAAATTCAGTTTTTTCCAAATGGGTGGAGCAAAAAAATAAGGTTTGAACTTTAACAATGAATCAATCATTGTGTTACCTACAAAAAATATTCGATCTTCCGAAACACCATTATTAAATAAGGTTCTATTTGCAGTTTCGGATGTTGTAAAAAAATAATTTGTAATACTATCTGTAATTAACCGATTAATTTCCTCTGGCATTGACCAATCATAAGATCTAATACCAGCCTCAACATGAGCAACTTTAGTGTGTAATTTTTGTGCAACTATTGCACAAGCCATAGTAGAAGTTACATCTCCAACAACTAAGACTAAATTAGTTGGATTAGAAATCAATTCTTTTTCAAATTCAACCATAATTGAGGCGGCTTGCTCAGCATGGCTACCTCCATTACAATTTAAATTTACATGTGGTTGCGGAATTTTCAGTTGTTCAAAAAAACTACTTGACATGTTTTTATCATAGTGCTGACCTGTGTGAACTAAACGATAATCAATATCCGTTCCTTTTGATTTTTCATTTTCCAATTCATGAATAATCGGTGCGATTTTCATAAAGTTGGGTCTAGCACCAGCAATAATAGTTATTTTATAATTCATCAAAGTAGATTTATACTTATTTAATCGAAGGTTTAGAAAAAACCTATAATATTCCTTTACCAAATAGTTTAAACCAGAGCACTTCAAGAATAAATTTTGGCGTAGATACAAAATTGCGTTTCGCCAGACGTTTTGGCTCTTGCAAAAGCCTTGGCAACCATTCTAAACCAAGAGAAATCCAAAAATTACTTGGCCGTTTTACAGTACCTGCATAAAAGTCAAAAACGGCACCAATAGAACATATTGTGTTTGCTATTATCGAATCCTTATTTTCAAATACCCATTTTTCTTGTTTGGGTGCTGTCATCCCAACAAATAAAATATCAGGTTGTATTGCATTTACTTTTGCACACATGAACTCAGAGTCTTCTTTTGTAAATATTGTTTTGTAAGGTGGTGCAAAATTAAAAACGGTCACGTTAGGAAAATCCTGTTTTGCTCTTGTAGCAATCTTATTGAGCGTGTCTTGAGAAGCCCCTAAAAAAAACACTTTAGCGCTATCGGTATCAGCCTTTTTCATTAAAAACATAAACACATCGTAACCTGCTATTTTGTTTATACGATTGCCGTTAAGCATACGTTCTGCCCAAACTATCCCAATACCATCTGGTAATAATATGTCTGATGCTTTTAAGGCGTTTTCAAATTGCTTATCTTTTTTTGAAATGCAATAGCTATGCGGATTAATGGTGTTAATTAAGCGTACATATAAAAAATTTAAATCATCTAAATTCTCTTTAAAAATATTATGTCCTAATAGCATACTCATTAAAAATATTTAAATCAATTAATTTTTGTAAAGATTCAACTCGTGTTTTTTTATTTCTTTAGGTTCAAATCTATTTTTTAGAAATTTAGCTGGATTCCCTCCTACTATAGAATAAGGACTTACATCCTTAGTTACGACTGAACCTGATGCAATAATACTACCCTTTCCAATTTGTACACCAGATAAAATTATTGAACCATAACCTACCCATACATCATCTTCTATAATTACTTTTGAATTTAATCCTAACCAATTATAATCTGAATCTCGTATTTGAGAAGCCAACCTTACAGGAGTACCAATTTGTTTATAGTTATGATCGTATTTGCCAACCAAAGCCACATTATTACCGAAGATGACATTGTCACCAATAATAGTATCGCATTCAATTTGAGAATATCGCCCAATATAAAAGTTATTACCTATTATTATACTATTTTTAGCCCACATAAAAACACCACGACCGGCGCAGAAATTTTTACCAATTGAATATTGGTTCCATTTATAATGTTTTAGGTAAAATAATCTTATGTTTTTTAATATTTGTATCATTTCGTCAAATCAAAGTATTTATTAAAAAGATAATTTGCTTTTGAATCCCATGTAATACTTTTGGCTTTTTGAAGGCATCCTTGAGATAATTCTCTAAGGATTGATTGATTTTTGAAAATATTAATAATTTCTGTTGCGAAGCAGTCAATACTATATTTTTGATTCTGCATAGGTATCTTTACACCACATGTACCATCTACTACAACTCCATGCCCACATGCATCATGACACAATACTGGTAAACCATTTTGCAGAGCCTCTGTAACTACGTGAGGAGTGCCTTCTTTTAAACTAGTAAAAAACAAAAAGCTACTTTTTCTCATAATTTCTATAACTTTAGTATTTTCCACTTTACCCATCCAAATACAATTTCCAGCAATGTTTAAATCAAGTGCTAATTCTTGACAAGCTTTTAAGTCAGGCCCTTCTCCAATTATTGTCATTACAAAATCGACTTCTTCTTTTATTTTAGATAAAGACTTAAGCGCAATAGGTAATGCCTTTAATCCCTGAATTTTGCCAACCCATACTATATTTAGTGTTTTACCTAATTTAGAATTACCACCTTGACACTCTAAAGAACAACCTGTTTCATTCAAAAGTATAGGTCTAACCGAACTATATTTACTCAAATTTACTAGACTTTCTTGTGTCGCCGCGAATAATAAATCTGCTCTTTTCGCGGCTTTTTTCGGTCTAAATAATCCTCTAATTTGAATTTGATTAATAATATTTTTTATACTGTAATAGAAAATATTACTAAGTTTCATATCCTTAATATATCTCCATGGCACTTGGTTATAACCTCCTACAGGACCCCAAACAAAGGGGATATTATCTATATTAAACAAATAACCTGGTTCTCTAAAACCAATCATATTAAGCTGATGGACTAAATTTATTTCTTGCTTTTCAACAATTTTCAAAGCTGTTTTCAAAGCTTTTTTTTGCCATAATTTATAATGATGATAAAAAATAAAAGAGCCTTGTTTCCAAAATAATTCCCTACCCTTATTACCTATATCAATGTAATAAAACACTGGTGTATACTTTAAGTTTAGTTCAGGGATTTTTTGTTCTATATCTTCCTTAAATCCAAATTCAGTAATAACATACAATTTACAGTATTTACTTAAATGAATAATCCAATTCCAACCCATGCCGATTTCAGAACCCCAATTTGGTCCACAAGCATATGTAGAAATTAAAACTTTTAAACACCCTTTACTTCTATCTATTGATCTTAACACCTTTTCAGTTTTAACGGTTCCCAATGATATTCAATAATTTCCCATTGTTTCATTAATTCAAAATTATTTCTGACATGCTTTAAACAATTTTCACTCATATTAACGTGCAGTGATTTGTGCATTGCACTAATAAATTGATCTAAACATCTTTCAGTGATAATGTAACCTGTTTCTCCCTCTATTATCAATTCATCTACACCGCCAACATTTGTCGAAATTATTGGAGTTCCACAAGCCAAATATTCTAGCATCGCGTTTGAAAAACCCTCCGCATAAGATGCAAAAAGTCCTGCTGTAGAAAGGTTTATATAATTAATTAAAGCGGGAGGTTTTATTTTACCTAGTAATAATATGCTTTTATTTAATTTTTTTTTTAGGATTAGCTTATTAATTCTTTCGCTTTCTTCACCTTCACCAATAATTAACAATAGAGAATCAGGAACTTTCAAATTAAATTTCTCAAAAGCATCAATTATGAAATCTATACCTTTTACATTTGATAAACGTCCCAAAAAACTAAAAACATACTTCTTACGGATTGGCAATAGTGATTTAAAATTTACAATATTCTTTTTATAAAAAACTTTGGAATCTACAACTTGCGGTATTTGAATGATTTTGGTGTTGATATTTTTTTTCTCCAGCTGAATATTCTTTTTGTTAATTTTATTTCTAGATCCAGAAACAAAAACTGCTTGTGCTTTTCTTAAAGCTTTATCGTTTACAAACTCAAAAATAGATTTTAAATATTTTGTAAAAAAAGAGAACCTCCCAATTTCCATTGGATTTTCTAAACCTGGATAAACATAACAAAGACTAAAATGTTTTTTAAAAAACGCAAAATACCATAGTACAGAATATGTTTTTGTAATAACATTTTTAGTCTCAACTATTTTGTTTACTCGATTAAATCTCCATGCTAACATTATAATAAAATATATATTTAATGGAATAATCCGATTGAGAAATGAACTTTTTATAGTATATGCAATAGGTATATAATTATATGTTTGATTGTCATATTGTATCGAATTTAAATTGAGTAGCTCTCTCTTTTTACTAGTGAAAGTAACATAAACGAAGTCATTACTAACCTTTGAAGAATATCTCAACATTGGACCACCTCCAGTGCCATAGAGATTATGTATATCAATTGATTCTATATAAAATATTTTTTTCAATCTTGAGGAATTTTCAAATGCCTGTTTCTTCCTGCCAAAATAAAAACCGAAAATATAGGTGCAAATATAACATCCGTCCAAATAAATGAGCCATGCGAAGTTAAATTGTATCCCATAAATAAAATGAAAGATACTAGCAATAATTTTTTTGTTTGAAGATCAAAATATTTAAGCGCACTAAATATTCTTCTAAACAAATGAAATAAAAATAGTATAAAAATAAGCAATCCCAATATTCCACTTGCTTCAAGTATTTCAAATGTTTTATTATGAGACACGATAGCCATTCCTGTTTTATTCTTAAAAAGATCCATTGTATGTTGTTCTCCATAACCCATAAACTGCCCCATCAACCCCTCATCTTTTAAATTATCGAGAGCAGTTATAATAAAGGGAACTCTTGCTTTAGCAAGCTGGTCTATACTCAATTCCGTATTAGTTCTATATACTGCACCACCGCTAAGCCTCCACCTAAACGCCTGGTTAGACTCGTACAAGGAATAAATTGCAAAAATCAAAATTAATGTTCCCAAAACAGCAATAAACTTGCGTTTTAATGTACCACCGTAAAAAAAACTAAATCCCAAAGCAAAAATAAATAGAAACCAGCCAGTCCGTGTCCAACTAGAATAAACAAAATAAGTACCTAGAATTACTGAAATGAACCAAAACAGTTTATTTATTATAGAATTAGAAAAAAATTTATATGAATTAAAAAGTACAATTGTAGCTAAAACATAAACTTTAGAAGCACCAGAAATGGCATAAAATAAACCGGTAGTCGCATTTGTTTCTAACCCAAACTGTTCTAAATCTCTTACTGGATTAAGACTTTTTAAACCAAATATAAAAGGTAGTGTAGAATAAATCATAAATAATGAAAATAGTATAGAAACATGTATCAAATTGTTGGATGCATGTGTCTTACCATAATACCTAATATAGAAAAAACCCAAAAGGCAAGGGAAAATAAGTGATTCAATGCTATTTTGAAAAGCTCGAATAAGACCGTAAGGAAAACTTGTATAAATTAAATATTTAAAAGCAAATAAAATACCTAGCCAAAAGAATTTAGGAAGCTGTTTCTTTATTAAAAATAAAAACAACCCAATTACCCCAATCACCTTCCATATCTGCGATAGTTTAAACTGTTCAACACTTATTGGTTCAAAATAAATTAATAGCCATAGAAATAGCAACGGCAGAAGCTCCTTTTTTCTAATTCTAAAAAACCTAAACTGCATATTAATTGTATTCATTCTTCAACCATATCAAATGTACATTGCATAAAACTTTCTACTACATTCTTAATGTTGTAATCTTCAATATTATTAATCATTAATGATTTACTATAATTTCCATTTAAGAAATCAATAACCAAAGTAGTGTTAATATTACTTGGGGATAAAGATAAAATAGGTCGCTTTAACAAAGCGTAATCAATCAATTTACTAGGTCTTTGAACGTCACCCTTATTTTCTAAATTAAGTAAAAAGTCCATTTGGCCTAATTCCTTAAGTAAAGTATCTCGTGGCACATAATCCCTTAACTCTAATTTATGACCAAGCTTCTTTACATATTCAGAAAGAAATGCTTTATTTCTGGTATATATAATAAATCTAAACTTTAAATCATTTCTAGTCAAAAACTCCAAAAGAGCTCTAGGATCTCTTAACCTAGGACTCAGAGTACCAGCATATGCAAAAGTAGGTACTTCATTTTTACCTTCAATATAAGATGGACTAACATCATTTAAATTAAATCCTTGAGGTATAACTCGAATTTTATGAATATAATTTTGAGGGTAAGCTGAAATTGCCTCCTGAATGGGTACTGTAATAAAATCAGCTTTTTTACAGAACCAACGCTCTATTATTTTATAATAAAATGGATATGGCAGAAGAGCGTGTTGAATACCAGTAAACGGATCTCCACAGTCCGCTATCCAAGTTTTTGTTAAGGTTTTATTATTTTTCAAAGCTAAAACTACACCAAAATGAACGGAATAAGGGTGAGCAATCGAAATTAATAAGTCATAACGCTTCTCTTTAATCAAGGCTTTTTTAAAATATCTAGTTAGTAAAATAGATGGATATAAAAATAGATACGCTAAACTAAAACGTAAAACCCGTTTAATACCTTCTCCCTGGATTTCTTTAGGCTCACTTTTAACTATATCTTTTACGCAGAAACCATATTTCTTTTCTAAAGAAGAGTAATTTATATCCTTTTTAGTTGTTAATACAACTACTTTATGTCCTTGGCGAGCAAATTCTTTAGCCAACTCAAATGCTCTTGAAGATCGCGGTCTAATATCTGGGTAAAAAAATCTAGAAACAATTAATACATTTTTTGAATTCATAAATCTTTTTAATTTTAATCAAAGTTCATCCAAGAAACTTGTTTTTTTTGAAAAAAGGTCTGATAATCGAATAGTAATCAATTTTAAAAATAGAACTCGTCACTAAAATTAAACTACAAAACATAATGAAAGTGACAGAGATTTTAATAATTCCTTGTTCAATATCAATTAGGTATGATTCTAAAATATAAATAGGAAACATAATAAGGACTGATTGTAAAAAAGACAAGCCCATTTTTCTAAATGGGAAAAAACTTAAAAAACGAATATTTAAAATTTTCGAACCTAAGTATACAAATATTAAAATTTTGAAAATATTAATTATGGTACTATTTATTGCTATAGCAATTGGCGAATTAAATAGAATAATAACTAGATAGCCGGTAACCCAAATAATAACAGCTAAAAACATATGTACTTTAGCATATAACTTTGTCCTTCCTGTTGCTAAAAATAGCGGGACAAAAACAATAATATTGAAAAAATTAAAAACTAGATTAATTCTAAAATAATAAGAAGAATTGACATACTTATTTGAAAATAAAAATACAATAATATCCTCAGAGAAAATGATGAAATAAATTATAAGTGGATAAATTAAAATTGCTGACCTTTCGATTGTCTTTCGCCATGATTTTAATAGTAAATTTTTATCGCTGTTTTCATGAATTTGTTTAGAAAATATTGGCGTTAAAATCACTGCAATACTCGATGTAATCATAGATACAAATGGCAAATCAATAAATCCATTTGCATATTCAGCAAAAACTTCTGCACCAAAATACCGACTTATATAAAATGAATCAGACGACTTAATAGCCACGCCCCATAAACTGGCCATTACTAATGGTAGGCTATACGCTAAGATTTGTTTTAATCTTAAATCTGTTTTTACATTCTTTATTCCCTTAAAAGGAATACCCTTAAAAATAAAAGCCAATACTAATGTAAAAACAGACGCTATTATCCAGCCATAAAGCGCATGAATATAACTTGATTCAAAAATCACGACAGGAACAACTATAAACAACAACATAATAATTCTTGTTACTGTATTGTAAATAGCTATATAAACTGACTTTTTATAAGTAGAAAAAATACCTTCTATACCTAATGTAGGTAATAGCAAAACAGGAACTGGTGAAAAAATTTGTAAAGCCCGCTCTAACTCATTATTACCCAAAATAGCTGCTATGATACCTGCAAAAAAATATAAAAAAAAAGAAAATACTAAACCACATACTATTAAAACTAAGCTAACCTTTTTCACAATTGCCTTTCCTTCACTCAAACTATACCTCGGTAGATAAAAAGCAAAAATCTTTGGTAATCCTGCAGAGAAAATCACTAAAAGCATGGTGTAAACATATATAACCTGTCTGTATGTACCATACTCTTGTTTGTCTAAGTAACGTGACAATATCGCAGAACTAACAATCGCAAGACCAAATGCACTTAAGCTACCCAGTGCTACCCAAAATGTCTGAATTGAATTATTGTTTGATTTGAACAAAATTATAATATTGACCCTTTTATTCTGAACATTATTATTTCTTTGGAAAAACGACCTATACTAGTATACTTTCCATTTAAAAATGATTTTATTCTATCCTTAACTGACATCTTATATTCATAACTTACTAGAAACACTTTCTTTTCCAGCACTTCAAAATCATCATAGTAATCTTCCTCATAATAATTAACATGTTCTATGTATAATGGATTTTCCATATATGGAACAAAAATATACAACTCATTGCATCGAGAAAGTAGTTCATCAACAACTATTTTGTCATCCGTTAAATGCTCCATTACATGGGATGCTATTATTATATCTTGTTTTTTTACTATTTCATAATTTCCACTTTCAAATTTCGCAATATTCCCATAATTATTTTCGCATGTCTTGATTGCTATTCGGGAGAAATCAATTCCTCTCAACTTAGCATTAGGGAACGCTTTATGGTAGATTGGAATGGCATCACCCAAAGCACAACCATAATCTAAAATTGAACCGTTGAAGTTTTTGCTTAAACTCATCTTGGAGACATTCGCAATAGCATACTCTTTTGTTTGCCTATTTCCGCTTTTTCCCCAATTTTTGCTTTTGAACCTACTTTCCCAGTAATCCTTTGTATTTATATTTTCCAAATCTCTTTTCTGTCATTAAGGTTAAACTAAAAACAATTAAAAACTAATGTCTCTTGTTTAGATTTTAAAATTTAAAAATAATTTAAACGGTATAAAAGCATAAAATGTATTGAGAAAAGTATTTGCTTATAACTATTTTATTGTATCGCTTTTTTATCTTCCACTCTTCAAATACCAATCATAAACCAAAGTAATTCCTTGTTCTAAATCTATTTTAGGTGTCCAACCCAATTTTCTTAATTTAGAACTGTCCATCAATTTACGTGGTGTACCATCTGGCTTAGTACTATCCCATTTTATTTCTCCTTTATGACCAACAATTTCCTTTATGGTTTCAGCCAAAGCCTTTATGCTTAATTCTTTACCTGTACCGACATTGTATAAATGCTCTGGTAATTGATGCTCTACTGCAAAAACAACTGCCTGTGCCAAATCATCAACATGCAAAAATTCTCGCAACGGAGAACCGCTTCCCCATAGCTGTACAGGTGAATGATCTTTAATCTTCGCTTCATGGAACTTCCGAATCATAGCGGGTAGCACATGAGAGGTTTTTAGGTCAAAATTATCATTAGTACCATATAAATTAGTTGGCATTAGGCTAACAAAGTCTTTACCATACTGCTTTCTAATGGCTTCGCAAGCTTTCACACCTGCTATTTTTGCAATAGCATACCACTGGTTTGTTGGTTCTAGACTATCTGTTAACAAATACTCCTCCTTTAAGGGTTGTGGTGCTAACTTTGGATAAATACATGAGCTCCCTAAAAAAATAAACTTCAGTACATTATTGTTGTGAGCCGCATCAATAAGGTTGTTCTGTATTTGAAGGTTTTCCATTAAAAATGGATAAGGATTTTGACTATTGGCCAAAATCCCTCCAACCTTTGCCGCCGCATCAATTATAATTTCTGGTTGTTCGGATTTGATAAAATCAGATACTAATTTTTGATCTCGCAAATCGAGGTCTTTACTCGTTTTACCCAAAAGATTATTATAGCCTTTAGTCTCTAAGGCACGCCAAATTGCTGAACCTACCATGCCTTTATGGCCAGCAATATAAATCTTTGAATTTTTATTGATAATTGTCATATTGTAAAATAAAAAACCTCAGATTGATGCAAAATAGTAATATTCCTAGCGCCAGCTGTCTCTTTCGCTAAATACATCCACTGGACGCATTTATAACGCTCGGCCCTATTCAAAATAATTCAAGGTTGTATACCCACCATCTTCTAGGTATTGCTGTTTGTGCATCAATTTTATATCGCTTTGCATCATTTCTTTAATCAAATCTTCTAAAGAGTATTCGCATTCCCACCCCAATTTTTGCTTTGCTTTTGAAGCATCACCTACAAGTAAGTCTACTTCTGTGGGTCTAAAATATCTTGGATCAACCGATAAAACCTGTTTTCCAATTTCTAATTGATAATCAGGGTTATTGCATTTTGCCACAAAGGCTTTCTCTTCTATTCCAGTACCTTTAAATTTTAATTCTATGCCAACTTCGGCAAAACTCAATTTAACAAAATCTCTAACCTTGGTTGTTTTACCTGTAGCAATTACCCAATCCTCAGCCTCATCTGCCTGAAGAATCATCCACATCATTCGCACATAATCCTTTGCATGGCCCCAATCTCTTTGTGCATCTAAATTACCAAGATAAAACTTGTTCTGTAATCCTAAGGCTATACGACTCACTGCACGCGTAATTTTACGCGTAACAAATGTTTCTCCACGAATTGGTGATTCATGATTAAACAGAATACCATTGCAAGCAAACATGTTATAGGCTTCGCGATAATTTACTGTAATCCAATATGCATACATCTTTGCCACTGCATAAGGTGACCTAGGATAAAACGGTGTAGTTTCCGTTTGTGGCACTTGTTGTACCTTGCCATATAATTCTGAAGTAGACGCTTGATAAATCCTAGTCTTTTTTTCTAAACCTAAAAGCCTTACTGCATCTAAAACACGTAAGGTTCCCAAACCATCTGTATTACCAGTATATTCTGGAATTTCAAAAGACACCGCTACATGACTCATTGCTGCCAAATTATATATTTCGTCTGGCTGTATTTCTTTAATCAGTCTAATAAGATTTGTACTATCTGTCATATCTCCATAATGCAGATAAAAATTTTGATGATCTACGTGCGGATCTTGGTAGAGGTGATCAATTCTATCCGTATTAAAAAGCGATGAACGTCTTTTTAGACCATGAACTATATATCCTTTTTTAAGAAGAAACTCACTTAAATAGGCACCATCTTGTCCAGTAACACCAGTAATAAATGCAACTTTACTCATTATAAAAAATTAAATTTTACACCAAAATATTGGCATTACACAAATCTAAAATTTTTTAAGGGACTTACCCTATTATGGTATGTAAACTAATTAACACAACAAAATAAGAATAGAGTGCATTTAATTATCCATTTAAATTATTTACCCTTAAAAATGATAATATTTTATTATTTTTGGACCAACTCTAGATCTAAGTCATGAAAAAAGAAGCTAATAAAATTACACGCAAGGAAGCCATTAAAAAAATGGGGAAGTATGCGGCGTTAACGGCTGTTGGCACATTTTTGATTTTAAATCCGCAAAAATCCCAAGCACAGTCTGGTACTGACCCTTGTGATCCGGGTGGTGGATTAGATCCAGATTGCTGATAATATGCCTAAATGTGAATACTAAGTTAGCACCTACACACCAAAAATTATTTGATCTGCATTGGGTTTTATGGTTTATGGAATCTAATACTTATAGCATTGTTGATTATCCCTTTAAAACATGTCTTGATTCTTACTTATTATCTGATTCCTTAGAAGATTTTGGAAGAATACTTAAGTCTGATAACCAAAATTTAGACGCCGATAATATTGCAAAAACCATCTACACCTATTTAAAAAATTGTAATATTCCTTACATCTCTGAAGCGGAGAACAATTTAAACCAAGATTTCACAAAGCGTCATATTCTAAAACAATATGTAATTAAGGACAAAACCATTCAAATTTACTTTGATTCCGAATTGGTGCTAAAATCTATTCATCCTGCATTGGCACATCTAGAATCAAATAATATAAGAGCCCAAAGTACATTTGATGTGTATTTGAAAAATGAACATTTACATTTATTCAAAGATTCTAAATTAATTAAAAAAGTTCCTCAAACTCAACATCATTTAATACAAGGCAAATTTTTAATGCTTTTGTTATGTTCGCTTTATGAGAATGATGAATCTGATTGGATTGGGACTTTGCATGGATCGACAATTACAAATGAAGAATCATCTTTGCTATTTGCAGGTAAGTCCGGAAAAGGGAAAAGTACCCTATGTGCCATCTTAGCAAGTCATGGTTATAAACTATTAGCTGATGATGTTTCTCCCCTATTGTCGGAGACGCTCAACATATATTATAACCCGGCTGCCGTCTCTATTAAAAAAGGTGCATTTCCTACTTTTAATGCCATGATTGATAATTTTGACACCTTACCAAGTATTGAATATAACAAAACTAAAGGAGCATTGAAATATGTTCCATTACCAAGTCCTGAAAAGTCTCATTATCCTTGTAAAGCTATTGTATTAGTTAACTATTTAGAAAACACAAAGACAATATTAGAGAAAGCAACAATTGAAGCCGTATTAGAGACTCTCATCCCGGATTCTTGGTTATCTCCAAAATCACAGCACGCAAAGCAATTTTTAGATTGGTTAGAAACACTTGATTTATATGAATTAACGTATAGTGACACTAATGATATGTTAGAACAAGTATCACAATTATTTGAATAACTTCCGACCAACTAATAATCTATTATCTTAGTTCTTTCAATTAAATCACTTTGAGAAACCTAGCCAAGACATACCAAGCTATTGCAGATATTTTAAGTTTTAATAGCTCTAATTCTAAACTAGAACAAACGCTTCTGCATCCAACTTTTAATTGGGACACTATAGTTACTGAAGGAAGTAGGCACCTTGTTCTACCTACAATTTATTGCAGACTTAAAGCGAAAGAACTTTTACACATTCTCCCTAGAGAATTAGAGTCTTACCTTGAAAATTTAACTGCAATTAACCGCAACAGAAACAGCGCTATCATTAAACAAGTACAAGCACTATCGCAATTATTAAACGAACATAACATAAATCATGTATTTTTAAAAGGTGCGGCTCTTTTAGCTTCTGGATATTACCAAGATAATGCCGAGCGAATGGTTGGTGATATTGATGTTTTAATTCAAAAAAACCGTTTGCAAGATGCCTTCAGATTATTACAAAATAGTGGTTATACCGCTAGAGAAGAAACCTTTGGTAACATTTTTTTTGAACATAAACATTTACCCAGGCTCACAAACAGCAATCATCTTTGCGCAGTTGAATTACATAGAAAATTATTTATGACCTACAAGTTAAGTGCATTAGATACTAAACCCATTCTTAATAAAAAAGACACAAAAAATAATATCTTAATTCCATGTAAAAGACATCTATTATTGCATGCAATATTAAATTATCAAATCAATGATCACGGAATGCAATATAAACATGTAGCCTTTAGGCCAGCCTTTGACACACTTGTATTGTTAAAAGATAAACATATGGATTATAGTGATGATCTATTTCAAATTAAGCCTATTAAGAATTATTTTAAATATTTGGCTATTTTTTTCTATGAGTTTCACGATATAAAGCCTGCTTTAGGAACGTATGCAAAAAAGTTTTATAGTTTTAGATTACGAAACCTAAAATTTGATGCATTCAGAATTAAGCTATTGAGGCGGTATAATTTTGTTAGAGTTTTATTTCATAGGCTTCATATGTTCTTGATGAATTCTGAATACAGAAAAGCATTACGAGCGGACAGAAAGCGCGTTATAAAAAAATTAAAGAGTGGTTTGTTTTTAAAATCCTAAAAAATGAAATTAAATTAAACAAGTTTAGATTGGTAACTATTTGTTTTGTAACGCATAAAGTTTAACTTTGATTTATAATCAATTGAAAAGTCTATATGAGTAAGCTCTTATTAGCAATAACCGTAATATCATTTTCATTCACCACTCTTGCTCAAAACAACCAAAATTCTAAGGAGTGGTTTATTAGTATTGGCTTAAATGCGATTAATAGCCAGGGTACAAAATCACCAGTCAGTGGAATGGGTGATTGGGCAATAAACATTCCTGTATCTGCTGCTGTAGAATTGAAATGGGAATCTGGCCTAGCAATAGAACAATCTGTAACCGTTAATTCGTTTGCCGAAGGTGATCTAATAGATGGTATAGTCTTACAAGAAGATTTCTCTTATCTTTCATTTGACACTCATGTTAAGTATTATTTTGGTAAACATATTTTCCCAGACGTAGATTGGTTAGATATTTATGCAAACAGTGGTGTTGGTTTTTTTAGTATAGAGAATACTAACCTATCCTTTAATCTAGGTGGTGGTCTTTTGTTTTGGTTAAACAGAAGACAAACTATTGGAATAAGAGCTCAAGTCATTGGTAAATTGGCTTTAGATCATTCTGAAAGCGGCATTGACAATAATCATTTCCAAACTCATATACAAGCATTTATTGCCCTGTAAATAGGATAAAGTTAAATGAAATAGAAAAGTCTCCTATATAGGAGACTTTAATTATTTATCAAGAATTTGAATTAATATCCTTCTTTCAATAAATTATCGAAATAGTTAATCGTTTGTGCTAGCCCCTCTTTTAGTTGAATTTTAGGTTCCCAACCATTTAATTCTTTTTTAGCTAAACTAATATCTGGTTGACGTTGCATGGGATCATCTTGTGGTAAGGGTCTAAATGTAAGTTTAGATTTAGAGCCTGTTAAATCAATTACCGATTGTGCCAATTGAAGCATAGTAAATTCATTTGGATTGCCAATATTTACAGGTCCTAAAAATTCATCTCTAGTACCCATCATTCGGACAGTTCCTTCAACTAAATCATCGACATACTGAAAACTTCTGGTTTGTAAACCATCACCAAATATTGTAATGTCATCTCCTCTCAATGCTTGTACTATAAAGTTAGACACTACTCTACCATCTTGAGGATGCATTCTGGGACCATAGGTATTAAAAATTCTGATAATTTTAATTTTTACCTGATTCTGATTATGGTAATCCATGAATAAAGTTTCGGCACAACGCTTACCTTCGTCATAACAAGATCTGAGACCAATTGGATTAACATTTCCCCAATACGATTCCTTTTGGGGATGTACAGTTGGATCTCCATATACTTCACTTGTAGATGCTTGTAAAATTTTTGCTTTTACACGTTTGGCAAGACCTAACATGTTTATAGCTCCCATTACCGAAGTCTTGGTCGTTTTAATAGGATTATACTGATAATGAACTGGTGAAGCTGGGCAAGCTAAATTATAGATTTCATCGACCTCAATCATATAAGGAGATGTAACATCGTGTCTAACTAACTCAAAATAATGATGGTCCATTAAATGCTCTATATTACGCTTAGAACCTGTAAAATAATTATCTAAACAAATTACCTCATTACCTTCTTTCAGTAACCGCTCACATAAATGAGAACCTACAAATCCTGCACCACCTGTAACTAAAATTCTTTTCATTCTAATATATTAATAGTGGTTAAAAATAAGCTTTATTTACTTAAAGTTTGTTTTCTTTTTATTAAAAATGGAAAAGTAAAAAACAACGACCCTTAAGCTCCAAAAAATACTATTTGATAGACATTAAATTCATTCAATGACTTTACAAAAACATATAACACTGTGAATGCAATGCGCTAATAATCATATAAAATATTCCTCTACTCAATACATGAATGATAGTTATAAATTATAAAAACCATTAAATGGAAAAAAAGCTCAAGTGAACTTCATGAATTATGTAAAAATGCTATTTGAACAAATCACAACTTTCAAAATGCTGCTGTATTTCTTATCCTGCTCCTTGAAAATAATACTATAAAAAAACGCTCAAATAAACTTGGCGTTTTTTTAATGACATATATCTTGTGACCACGGTAGGATTCAAACCTACGACCGCTGGAGCCGAAATCCAGTGCTCTATTCAGCTGAGCTACGTGGCCTTATTTTAATGCTATTGAGTAAGCTTGGCTTTTACAATTGTAGAAATTGTTTTGCCATCTGCACGACCAGCCAATTCTTTATTAACTAGTCCCATTACTTTACCCATGTCCTTCATCCCTTGAGCTCCAATTTCATCAATTGTCATCACTACTATTCTCTCAATCTCTTCTTCACTTAAGGCTTCAGGTAAAAACTGACTTATCACTTCTGCTTGGTCTATTTCTGGCAATGCCAAATCCTTTCGATCTTGTTCTAGGTAAATTGCTGCACTATCCTTGCGTTGTTTTACAAGCTTTTGTAAAAGCTTCAGCTCTTGTTCTTCAGATAATTCCTCGCCACCACCTGAAGATGTTTTCTCTAATAATATAGCAGATTTAATAGCTCTTAATGCTGCTAAAGCCGTTTGGTCCTTCTCTTTCATAGCCGTTTTCATGGCTGTCATGACATCGTCTTGTAAACTCATAATTTTCAAAATTTTGGAATACGAAGATACTAAAGATTTACATTCTTTTAGTGAGACTATTTCAATTTAAAACAAAAACAAAAAACCCAAAAAGCTGAGGGACTTTTTGGGTTTGACAGGTGTGTGTAAACACATTAATCTGATTTGCTATTAATCAACGTTATCGTGCAGGAATGAATTATTACTTCTTAATTGAATTTCATCATTATCATCTGTCCCAATGGACATCCTAGAAGTATTATCTTCAGAAGAATGTTGTACATCTTCTAAATTCACACCCTGTCTTTTGTAAGCAGGCTCTTTTTCTATTTCATCTATTTTTGCGTTGTTGAACTTGTAATTGAAATCTTTCATTTTACGTCTGCGTTCATCAGCGCGTGCTTTTATTAATTCTGAGATTGGACTATTCATAGGATCAATCTCTTCTTCTATATTTTCTTCCGATTCTTCAACAGGTAAAACTTTCTTTTCAAAAACAACTTCTTCTTTAACTTCGGCAGATTTTGTATTTATTGAAGATTCATAAGTTTCAAAATCATCTAACGCATAACGTTTTTCTCCTTCTTCATTAACTTCTGTAACAGAAATTATTTCAACGGGTTCGTTTACATCCATATCCTTTACCTCATCGTCTAAACTGAAGAACATTGTTTCTTCTTGTGGTTTTGGTTCTTCAACCTTCTTAGGTTCGTTAGAAGACAATGGTAAATCAAAAGTTAGTGTTATTTGCTCCTCTTCTTCAATGATCTCTTCTTTATTCTCTATAGGAGTAATAATAAAATCCTCAACGTCTTCATTGAAAACAGGTTTCTTGTCTAATACTTCTTCATAAACAACATTCATATTTTTCAATAAATCCGTTGTTGGAATTATTTCCATGTTTAATGCCTCATTACTAGAAGCATTAGTTTCTAATTCATCTTCTTCTAAAAGGGTATGACGTACAATTGGAGTTTCTTTTTCTTCTTCTAAAACAATATCTGGAGTAATGATAGCTGGCTCCTTTTCTAAAGTACTTATTTCTTCGTTTGGAGTCTCCTCTAGAGCATGTATTACCTTTTTTGCCTCTGTATTGGAAATTTCATTTTGCTGATCAATATCAAATCCTGTTGCAATAATAGTAACTGCAATAGATTCTTGTAAAGATTCATCTTCACCAACACCCATAATAATATTAGCGCCATATCCTGCCTCTGTTTGAATATGGTCATTGATCTCTCCAATCTCATCAATTGTAATTTCTTGAGAACCCGAAACGATGAGCAACAATACGTTCTTAGCTCCTGTAATTTTATTATCATTCAACAATGGCGAGTCTAAAGCCTTCATAATTGCCTCTTGAGCTCTGGTCTGACCTGAAGCAGTAGCAGATCCCATGATCGCAGTACCACTATTACTCAATACTGTTTTAGCATCTCGTAAATCTATATTTTGTGTGTAGTGATGTGTTATCACTTCTGCTATTCCACGAGACGCCGTAGATAACACTTCATCTGCTTTAGAGAACCCAGCTTTAAAACCTAAGTTTCCATATACTTCACGTAATTTATTATTATTAATAACCACGAGGGAATCAACATGTTGTCTTAAATTTTCAATTCCCCTTTGGGCTTGCTCATTACGCATTTTACCTTCAAACTGAAATGGCATTGTAACAATTCCAACAGTTAAAATATCGAGCTCTTTTGCCATTTTAGCAATAATCGGTGCTGCACCTGTACCAGTACCACCACCCATTCCTGCTGTGATAAATACCATCTTGGTATTGGTATCTAACATTCTACGGATGTCTTCTAGACTCTCTACCGCAGCTTGTTCTCCTACATCTGGATTGGCACCAGCTCCTAATCCTTCGGTTAAGTTTACTCCAAGTTGAATTTTATTTGGAACACCACTATTTTGAAGTGCCTGTGCATCTGTATTACAGATTACAAAGTCCACACCTTTGATACCTTGTTGAAACATGTGGTTAATGGCATTGCTACCACCTCCTCCAACTCCAATAACTTTTATTACGTTAGATTGGTGTTTAGGTAAATCAAATGAGATGTTTCCAAATTCGTTGCTATTACTCATATTACTTGTGATTATGGGATTTTATATGAATTAATTAAATTTTATTATTCTGCGTTATCTAAAAACTCCTTAACTCGCTCAGTTAACTTATCTAAGAACGAACGTCTTTCTTTTACAACACCTTCTTTAGAGGCTAATGTTTCACCTTCAGTTGCTTGTTCTGATTCCTCAGTTATTTGAGCATCAAGCTCTTCATTTTCTTCAGCATGTTTGCGCTCTTGTCGTCTTACACCATCCATTACTAATCCAACAGCGGTAGCAAATAACGGGCTTGCTATGTCATCGTCACTATCTCCTGCTAGGTGCTCGTTTGGATATCCTATTCTGGTATCCATTCCTGTTATATATTCAACAAGTTGCTTTAAATGCTTTAACTGACTGCCACCACCCGTTAAAACAATGCCAGCAATTAGTTTTTTCTTCTGCTCTTCGTGGCCATAATTTTTAATTTCCACATAAACTTGTTCTACAATCTCTACTACTCTAGCATGAATGATTTTAGACAAGTTTTTGAGTGTTATCTCTTTTGGCTCTCTCCCTCTCAAACCAGGTATTGAAACAATCTCATTATCCTTATTCTCTCCTGGCCAGGCAGAACCAAACTTTATTTTTAATAATTCAGCTTGCTTTTCTATAATTGAGCAACCCTCTTTTATATCTTCAGTAATTACATTACCACCAAAAGGAATTACGGCTGTATGCCTAATTATACCATCTTTGAAAACTGCTAGATCCGTGGTTCCACCACCTATATCAATTAATGCAACACCAGCTTCTTTTTCTTCTTGACTTAAAACAGCATTTGCAGATGCAAGTGGCTCGAGTGTTATACCTTCTAATTGCAAACCAGAACTCTTAACACATCTACCAATATTTCGTATTGAAGAAACTTGGCCTACTACAACATGAAAATTAGCTTCTAATCTACCACCATACATACCAATTGGTTCCTTAATTTCTGCTTGACCATCAACTTTAAACTCTTGAGGTAATACATGGATTATCTCCTCTCCTGGTAACATTACCAACTTGTGAACCTGATTTATTAATCGATCTATGTCTGCTTCATCAATTACGACCTCTGAATTGGCACGTGTTATATAATCACTATGTTGTAAACTACGTATATGCTGCCCAGCAATGCCTACTGTTACGTCAGCAATTTTCTCGCCTGCTGCAACCTCAGCTTCTTGCGCTGCCTGCTGTATAGATTGTATAGTTTGTGTGATATTATTCACCACGCCACGATGTACACCTAAACTCTTGGATTTACCAACACCAAGAATTTCAAGTTTTCCATATTCATTTTTGCGCCCAATCATGGCCACAATTTTTGTGGTTCCTATATCTAAACCTACCGCAATGTTATGATTTTCCATAGTTTACTTTTTGGTACAAATCACTTGTTTATCAAATTTTAGATTAACCCGTGCATAAGAATCTAAAATCTTATCCTTAAATGCCTTTTGGTAAAAAGCCTTAAAATTATTTATCTTCTTTTCTAGTTTTCTTAATGTTCCCAAATGAACAATAAAATCACTTTTACGAATTTTAAAATCAATGGTGCTATCGTCATTTTGACGAATCTCAATGACATGCTTTTTTAAAAATTCGTCTTGATCAACTGCTTTTGCGAATTCAAAAACATTCCCAAGATTATTTTTTTTGACATTTCCAGTTACTAGAGGTACTCTTGCTGTATAATTACTTGACAATGGCATATATGAGCCCTCATCATCGATATAATACGATACATTTGAACTTACTCTTGCAATAGGTCGTTTCTGTTCAATTTCTGTGTAAAGCTCACCGTTTATTGACATAAACACTTCTGCTTTCTTAATCATTGAATTAGAATTTAGGGCCGCTTCTAATTCGTTCAAATCTATAATTTCTTTAGGTTGCTCCGTAACAGGCTGTTGATTTTGTATTAACAATTTACTAACAGTTGAATCAGTAATGAATAATTTGTTTTCGCCAATAAATTTTGGTGCCTGAACATTTACTTTTCTAGCACTATTTCTTTGGTTGGAAAAAGCATATAGAAAGCCCAAAACCAAAACTAAACCAATGACTTTTATGTAGTTAAAATTAATTCGCAATTGTAAATTCCTCTTTTATACGTTCTACTTCCTCACCAATATCACCTGCACCTAATGTTAATACAATTTGGGAGCGCGATTGTCTTATTTCAGTTATCATTTCTGACTTCTGAATCAATCTTTTGTTTGGGTTAGTAATTTTACTCAATAACCAACTAGAATCCACACCTTCTATTGGCAACTCACGGGCAGGATAAATATCTAGTAATACGACTTCATCAAATTTTGAAAGACTATCCGCAAACTCATTTGCAAAGTCTTTTGTTCTGCTAAAAAGATGAGGCTGAAATATTGCCAAAACATCTTTAGCAGGATACATTTCCCTAACTGCATTATGCACTGCATTTATCTCAGTAGGATGGTGGGCATAATCATCAATAAAAACAAAATCTTCAGTTTTAATATGGTAGGTAAATCTGCGTTTAACACCTTTATAAGATGCTAAACCCTTGGCGAGCTGGTCGAGAGGGCATCCGTATTCGACAGCCATCGCCAAGGCTATTATTGCATTCGACAAATTATGTCTACCAGGCAGGCTAAGCGTGAAATCTTTATAGGTTCCAAGAGGTGTTTTTAAATCAAAAACATAGCTCCCATTTTCTATTTTTATATTTTTTGCGGTATAATCCGATTGATCGTCTATACCGTATGTTATTCCTTCTAATGGCAATCCACTTTTTACAAATAGTTTCCCATTTGGCTTAATACATTTGGTGAATTCTTCAAAGGATTTTATTAATTCTGAAGCATCCCCATAAATATCCAAATGATCAGCATCCATTGATGTGATACATGCTAAATCCGGAGATAAGGTTAAAAAAGATCTATCAAATTCATCAGCCTCAACTACCGCTATTTCAGTCCCGTTAAGAATTAAATTTGAATTATAGTTTTCACTTATTCCACCAAGAAAAGCAGTGACTGGAGCATCACATATGTTAAGTAGGTGACCCAAAATACTTGTTGTAGTTGTTTTGCCATGTGTACCTGCAACAGCCAAACAATATGTCTGTTGTGTTATGGCACCTAATACTTCTGATCGTTTGTAAACCTCAAAATCATTATCATTAAAAAAAACTAACTCAGAATGTGAATTAGGTACAGCAGGCGTATAAACCACAACTGTTTCCTTTTTATTCTTATAATTCGAATCAATTGCATCTACATCTTCATTAAAATGTATTTCAATACCCAATTCTTGAAGTGTTTTTGTGAGTGCAGTTTCAGTTTTATCGTATCCTGCGACCTGTTTTCCATTTGCTAAAAAATAACGTGCAATGGCACTCATACCTATACCTCCAATTCCTATAAAATAGACGTTATGTATTGTGCTTAAATTCATGCCGTTTTTAATAGCTTTTCAATTTCATTAACAATTTCATTTGTTGCGTTTGTAAGTGCTAACTTCTTAATATTTTTTCCTAATTCTATTCTTTTATCATTGTTAGAAATCAATTCTGCAAATTCATTTTTAAATACATTGTCAAGATCCTTTTCTACAATTAAGATTGCGGCATTTTTTTCTGCAATTGCCTTTGCATTCTTTGTTTGATGATCTTCAGCAACATTTGGAGACGGAATAAATATTACAGGTTTTCCTACCACACATAATTCTGATACTGATATTGCACCAGCACGAGAAATGATAATATCTGCAGCACCATATGCCATTTCCATTTTATTTAAATATGCATGTACTTGAATATCATCCAACTTGCCAAAAATCTTATATTGCTCATAATACAACTTACCGCATTGCCATATTACCTGAACATTCTGACTTTCAAAAAACTCAATATGCTCCTCAATTAATTGGTTAATTCTTCGCGCACCTAAACTTCCTCCCAGCACCAATAAAGTATGTTTCTTGTGCTTTAACTTAAAGGTGTCTTTTGCTTTTATTTCATTTTTATTCAGATCTAATAAATCCTTTCTTATTGGATTACCTGTAAGCTTTAGCTTCTCCTTTGGAAAAAACCGTTCTAATCCTTCATAAGCCACACAAATTTTATCAACCTTTTTTGCTAAAAGTTTATTTGTAATTCCTGGATAAGAATTTTGTTCTTGTATAAGACTTGGTATTTTTTTAGCAGTAGCCATTTTTAAAAGTGGTCCACTTGCAAAACCTCCTGTACCTATAGCAACATGTGGTTTAAATGTGTTTAGTATTTTCCTAGAACGAAGCAAACTAACCACAAGCTTAAACGGAAACATCAAATTCTTTAAGGACAACTTTCTTTGAATCCCAGCAATCCAAAGACCTTCAATTTCATATCCAGCTTGAGGTACTTTATCCATTTCCATTCTATCGGAAGCACCAACAAACAAAAATTCAGCATCTGGATATCTTACTTTTAACTCATCTGCAATGGCAATTGCAGGATATATATGTCCTCCTGTTCCGCCACCTGATAATATGAATTTGTAATTACCCATTATATTGCTTCACTTAAAATATCTAAAGGATTATCGTTTTCAGTTTCTTCTTTACTTTTAATTTCTTGTCTCTTTGCACTAACACTTAGTATTATTCCAACGGCCAGACAAGTCATCCAAATAGAGGTTCCACCGCTACTTATCAAAGGAAGTGTTTGTCCTGTAACAGGGAATAACTCCACAGCAACGGCCATATTAATTAATGCTTGAAAAACAATAGGAAGTCCTACTCCCAATACTAATAGTTTGCCAAATATGGTATCTGCTTTTTGAGAGACAATTACTATTCTAAATAGTAGCCAACTATAAAGTACTAACAAGAATAATCCACCTATTAGACCATATTCTTCAATGATTATTGCAAAAATAAAATCTGATGAAGATTGAGGCAGAAAATTCTTTTGCCTACTTTTTCCTGGACCTACACCTTGAATACCACCTGAGGCAATTGCAATTTTTGCTTTTTCAATCTGATAATCCGCTTCTGTATCCTCTCCATTGGCAAAATTCTCAACCCTACTCATCCAAGTATCAACGCGATTTGGCATCGCTTCAGGAAATGCCTTTGCAACCAGTACAAACATAGTCAATGCTAAAATCCCAGTACCTATTATGATTAAAAGGTATTTCACAGGATAACCTCCTATAAATGCTAGCATCATAATCATTGTAAATATGATTGCCGTTGTAGAAAAATTTGCCGGTAGTATTAATATTAGAATAATGAATACAGGTGCCCAAAGTGGAATGATAGTTTCATTAAACGAAACCACCTTATCTTTAATTTTAGATAAGTATCGTGCTACATAAACCATTAACACAACAGCAGCTAAAGTAGATGTCTGAAAAGACATGTTTACAATCGGTATCTTAATCCAGCGGCTTGCATTAGCACCATCAATAGTAGTTCCCTGCAATAAGGTTACTAAAAGCAACACAAAAACTATGGGTAATATAATCATTGAAAGTCCTCGGAAATATCTGTAGGGAACCTTGTGAACACCGTACATAATGGAAAAACCAAGAAATAGGTGCATAAAGTGTTTTACAAAAAAAGAAAAGGTATTTCCTGCACCGCGCGTATATGCCAAATTACTCGCAGCACTATAAACAGGTAAAAATGAAAAAATAGCCAACAAGGTTGCAATTGCCCAAATAGCTCTATCTCCTTTTAATTGTGTAAATAATTTTTGCATGCTTAACCCTCAGTAGTCAATTGAGTCCCTAATTCAATTGACCTTTTTTTTATAAATTACGTACAGCGTACTTAAATTGACGTCCTCTATCCTCATAATTTTCAAACAAATCGAAACTAGCACAAGCTGGTGATAACAATACATTGTCTCCTGCCTCAGAAACCTTGTATGCGATTTTTACAGCTTCACTCATAAATTGAGTTTCTATAATAATGTCTACCATATTCCCGAAAGCTTCAAATAGTTTAGAATTATCTACACCCAAACAAATTATGGCTTTCACTTTTTCATTCACAAATGGGAACAATTCCTTATAATCATTGCCCTTATCTTCACCACCTACTATCCAAACAGTTGGTGCATCCATACTTTCTAAGGCGAAATATGTTGCATTAACATTAGTTGCCTTAGAGTCATTGATATACTGAACTTTATTAATTTTCAGTACATGTTCTAATCGGTGCTCTACTCCTTGAAAGTTCTCTAAACTCTCCCTAATAGTCTGTTTTCTGATTCTTAATAAATGTGCAACAGTAGACGCTGCCATTGCATTTTTAATGTTGTGTTTCCCCTCTAATGTAATGTTCTTTGTAGGCATAATAATCTTGTTGTTATCTATTGTTATCGTTATTTCGTTGTTATTAAAATAGGCGCCTTCTTTAACCTCATTTGTTAATGAAAAAGGCAATAATTTTGACTGAATTGAATGATTTTGTAACCAATTAGCAATAACTGGATCATCAGCGTCGTAAATGAAATAATCTTCCGATGTCTGATTTTCTACAATTCTGAATTTTGATGCGATGTAATTTTCAAACTTATAATCGTAGCGATCTAAATGATCTGGTGTTATATTGGTCAACACTGCAATTTTTGGTTTGAATTCTAAAATATCATCAAGTTGAAAACTACTTACCTCAAGCACATAGTTTCGATGGTTATTTTCTAACAACTGTTTGGCAAAACTGTCGCCAATATTACCTGCTAAACCAGTATCTAATTCTTGTGTTAAGATGTGATGAGTTAGCGTCGCAGTTGTAGTTTTTCCATTACTACCGGTTATGGCCACCAATGTTGCATCTGTATATCTTGAAGCAAATTCGATCTCAGAAACAATTTGGATATTTGTAGCTCTAATTTTTTTAATCAGCTCTACTTTATCTGGTATTCCTGGACTTTTCATTACGAGATCAGCATTCAGAATTTTTGATTCTGTATGTTGTTCATCTTCAAATTCAATCTCATTATTTAAAAGAACGTCCTTATATTTTTTCTTAATTGCTCCCTTATCAGAAACAAACACTTCAAATTCCTTCTCCTTTGCCAGAAGCGCAGTGCCAACTCCACTTTCTCCTCCACCAAGTATCACCAACCTTTTCATTATCTTATCTTCAGAGTGACAATAGAAATAATGGCCAACAATATTCCTATAATCCAAAACCTGGTTACTATTTTACTCTCGTGATATCCTGATTTTTGATAGTGATGGTGCAATGGTGACATTTTAAATATTCGTTTTCCTTCTCCATACTTCTTCCGTGTATATTTAAAGTAACTTACTTGCATAACCACAGATAAATTCTCAGCTAGGAAAATGCCGCATAAGACTGGTATTAGCCATTCTTTTCTCACTGCAATAGCAATCACAGCAATGATTCCTCCAATGGTTAAACTTCCTGTATCTCCCATAAATACTTGTGCTGGATATGCATTATACCACAAGAATCCAACTAAGGCACCAACAAAAGCCGCTATATAAATTGTTATTTCCTCAACATTTGGGATATACATTATGTTTAAGTATTCTGAGAAAATGATATTACCTGAAACCCAGGCAAAAATGCCTAGTGTTAGGACTATTATAGCAGAAGATCCTGCTGCCAGCCCATCAATACCATCAGTTAAGTTTGCGCCATTTGAAACCGCTGTAATTATGAAGATGCTTACCAAAATGAAAATAACCCAGGCATATTTTTTTAGATCTGGACTTATCCATGTAATTAGACTCGAATAGTCAAATTCATTTCCTTTTACAAAGGGGATTGTTGTTTTTGTTGATTTTTCTTCAGCTTCAAAAAGCTTTGTTGCTGGCAAATCAGGATTCTCTGCCAATAAGACTTTTTGTTGCTCAACAGGTAATTTCTCCTTAATGGTTACATCTTCATGAAAATAAAGTGTCACACCTACGATAATTCCCAATCCTACTTGGCCTAATACTTTAAATCTACCTTTTAAGCCTTCTTTGTCGTTTTTAAACTTTTTAATATAATCATCAATAAACCCAATAGTTCCCATCCAAATTGTAGTAACGATAAGTAAAATGATGTAGATATTTTCAAGTCTTGCCAATAGTAATACCGGTATGAGTGTAGCGAGAATTATAATAATTCCACCCATTGTCGGAGTACCTGCCTTTTCTACTTGCCCATCTAATCCTAAATCCCTAATGGTCTCACCAACTTGTTGTTTTTGTAAAAACCTAATGATACGCTTACCATAAATGGTAGATATTAGCAGTGACAAGATTATTGCCATAGCCGCCCTAAATGTCAAGAACCCAAACAAGGTTGCGCCTGGAAATTGAAATTGTTGTTCTAAATATTCAAATAAGTAATACAACATCTATTTTTGCAATTGTTTTAATAGTTCCTGAACTGTTTTATAATCATCGAAATCAAATCGTTGTCCATTTATTTCTTGATAGGTTTCATGACCTTTCCCAGCAATTAGAATAATGTCTTTTGATTCCGCCATTTGACATGCCGTTTTAATGGCTTGTTTTCTATCGGTTATTGATAAAGTCTTCTTGTAATTTTGTGGCTCCACACCTTTTTCCATATCAGCAATTATAGCATCAGGTTCTTCGCTTCTTGGGTTATCACTCGTGAATATTACCTTAGTACTCAAGGCTGAAGCAATATGTGCCATTTTAGGTCTTTTGGTTTTATCTCTGTCACCACCACAACCAACTACCGTTATCAACTCTTCATTTTTAGTTCTTATACTATTGATTGTTTCAAGGACATTCTTTAATGCATCAGGTGTATGCGCATAATCCACAATTGCCGTAATTCTATCCTCAGAAATGAAATACTGAAAACGACCACTAACATTTTCTAACTCGCTTATAAGCCTTAGAATCTCATTACTATCAAGACCCAAAAGTTCTGCAGCGCCATATATAGCTAAAATGTTATAGGCATTAAAATCTCCTATTAATTTAGCCCATAACTCATTGTCATTTAGTTTCAACAACAATCCGCTGAAGTCATTCTCAAGAATTTGAGCTCTGTAATCAGCGTAATTCTTTAGTGCATATGTGAGTTTTCTTGCTTGGGTATTTTGAAGCATTACTAAGCCATTTTTGTCATCTATATTTGAAAGTGCAAAGGCAGTTTTTGGCAATGAATCAAAGAATGACTTTTTAACATCTCTGTACTCAGCAAATGTTTTATGATAATCGAGATGATCATGAGAAAGATTAGTAAAAATACCACCTGCAAAACTCAAACCTTCAGTTCTACTCTGATGGATTCCATGAGAGCTCGCCTCCATAAAACAATACTCCACACCTTCATCATTCATTAATTTTAAATACCTGTTTATACTTAAGGAATCTGGTGTTGTATGTGTAGTTTGATATTCTTTATTATCTACCATAATTTTAACCGTAGACAATAAACCAACTTTATAACCTGCCTTTTTAAATAGTTGATACAATAAGCTTGACACAGTCGTTTTACCATTAGTACCGGTTACTCCTACAAGTTTTAAGTTTTCAGAAGGGTGCTCATAGTAATTGGAAGCCATATAGGCCAATGCCTGGTTTGAATTGGCAACCTCTACATAGGTTATACCATCATTTAATTTCTCTGGTAGGTATTCACAAACAACAGCTTTTGCACCAAGTTTAATTGCTTTGTCAATGTAATTATGACCGTCTGCTTGTAGTCCTTTGATAGCAATAAAAACATCATTACTTGAGATCTGACGTGAATCGAATTCAATTTTCTCCACACTAATTCCAGTACTACCTACCACGGCATTTATAGTAACCTTATATAATACGTCCTTAAGTACTTTCATGAAGCTTCTAATACGATTGTTTGGTTTGGCTTAAGTTTTTGGTGCTTATCTATTGACTGTTTTTTTACAACTCCACTGCCGTTCAATTTTACTTTTACATTAACCTGAAGATTCTCCAACAAGGCGATTGCGTCCATTGCTGGCATCCCAACCACATAAGGCATTAGCTGTTTGTATTTATTAGCCATACTGTTATAGTTGTCAAAATCTTTGTTGACTAGATTATTTTTGAATTTGAGAGATTGAACCTCCTCAATGATTGGAGTATCGGTATATATTTTTTGGGCAATTCTTTTGAACACAGGCCCTGACACATCTGCACCATAATAACCCACTTTTGTACTAGGTTCATGGATAACAACTATACATGAATATTTTGGATTGTCTACAGGAAAATAACCAGCGAATGAAGAGACATATTTTTTATCTTTTTTCCATTCTTCAAAATTCGCATAATCTGTTCTAGCTGTTCCTGTTTTCCCAGCCATTGAAAAGGTTTCTGAATACATTCTTTGTCCGGTACCTCGTATGACTATATTTTTCAATATATCTTGAATTTCAGCTAGTGTTTTATCCGAGCATATTTTATCAACTAACACTTCCTTTTCAAAAACCTCAATATCTTTATCAAAAGACTTAACTGCTTTAATAAATCGAGGTTTAATAAGCTCTCCATTATTTGCAATCGCATTATAAAAGGCTAAAGTTTGTAAAGGCGTAAGTGTAAGGTTGTAACCATATGCCATTGACGGAAGGGCATTTTTACTCCAATTTGAAGCACCTGGTTTAGCTATATCCGGTTTACCTTCACCAATAATTGAAACACCAAGTGGTTGATCTAATCTCCATGTATTAAGTCGGTCAATAAACTTATTCGGATTACTTGAATAATTATCATCCATGATTGTAGCAAGACCTATGTTTGAGGAAACTTCAAGTGCTTTAGCAGCTGAAATTTTACCGTAACCACCTCTATGAGAATCACTGATGGTTCTTCCATAAAAATATTTAATGCCGTTCTTAGTATCTACAATTGAAGATGTGTCAATTACCTTATCCTCAAGTGCGGCCATCATAGCCATAACTTTAAAAGTAGATCCTGGTTCGTGACTTTCACCTACAGCATAGTTTAAACGCTCATAGTAGTAACCATTTTTATTTCTTCCTAAATTGGAGATAGCCTTTATTTCACCCGTTTTAACATCCATCACTACCACACAACCATGGTCTGCTTCATATTTTTCAAGTTGACCTAATAATGAATGATGCGCTATATCTTGAATATTTACATCTATGGTAGTATATACATCATATCCATCTTTCGGTTCTATTTGATTAAAGTCTGCTATTGGTTTCCACTGGCCATTACCTATTTTTTGCTTTAATCGCTTTCCATTTTCGCCTCTTAAATACTTTATTCCAAAGGCACCATCAATTCCGACACGAGTGGCATAACCATTCTCATCAATTTTTTCGTAACCTATAGAGCGTTCTGCTATTCTTCCCATCGGATGCTCTCTTTTTGTTTTTTGGCTAAAAACAAAACCACCTCTTATAGCACCTAATTTTAATAGTGGAAATTCTCTAAATCTTATGAAATCTGAATAAGATAAATCCCTTGCTAATAACACATACTGATTATCGGTCTCCCTTGCTTTTCTTAATTTGTTTTGAAAACTCAAAGCCGATTTGCCAGTAAAGGATTGGAGCGAATCACATAGCGGTCTTATATAGTCCTCGAAATTTTTATTAGAAGAAGTCACAGGATCTATCCCTACATCATATTTTGGAATTGAAGTTGCTAATAAACTGCCATCTGAAGAATAAACATTACCTCTATTTGCAGGAATCTCAAAATCTTTAACTGTTCTCTTCTCTGCTAGCTCTCTATAAGCGTCACCTTGAATAAATTGAATACTGCATAACTTAAAAACAACCGCAAGCGCAAAAACAAACAATGATCCTGAAACAAAGTATAATCTATTTAATATGTTAGTTTCTGTGGTTGCCAATCTCTAATTACTCGCTTTGTGATTTAACTTTAATTTTTTTTGGTGGTATTTCTGATATTTCAATCCCTTTGCTTGCCACTTTATCTATAATTGTAGACTCCATTTTAAGACGCATTAATTTTGAACGTCCATCTACAAATGCAGACCTTAATTCTTTTACTTCATTGGTTAATCTTGCAATTTCATGAACTTTTTTATCAGCACTGTGTGAACTTGCAATCATTACAACCGCTAGCACAGAAACAAAAATGATAATGCGCCAATTTTTAAACGAATCATCACTAATAAGAAACTTGCCTCGAAGTATTCTGTAAATGTTTTGCTTCATATTTTTTCTGCAATTCGGAGTTTTGCACTCCTTGCTCTATTATTTACTTTTATCTCCTCTTCAGATGGTATTATCAGTCCCCCTACTTTTTTTAGTGGTACTTCAAAATTTCCGAATACATCGCGCTCTGGTTCACCTTCAAACAAGCCATTTCTTATAAATCTTTTCACCAACCTGTCTTCTAAAGAGTGATAAGAAATAAAGGCTAGCCTTCCTCCCTTTTTTAGTATTTCAGGCATTTGCAATAACAATTCTTTTAATGCCTCTATTTCTTGATTAACCTCAATTCTTATGGCCTGATAAATTTGAGCTAATACTTTATTTTCCTTTTTATGATTTAAAAACCGTTTCAATACTGACTTTAATTGCTTGCTAGTTTTTATCTCTTCTTTAGACCTTTCCGTAACGATGACTCTTGCCATTGCTGCTGCTTGTCTGAGTTCGCCATATTGAAAAAACATTCGCCTTAATTGCTCCTCTTCATATGTGTTGATTACTTCAAAAGCTGACAACGCATTGTCTTGATTCATTCGCATATCTAATTCGGCTTCAAAACGGGTTGAAAAACCGCGTTCTGCTACATCAAACTGATGTGATGAAACGCCAAAATCCGCCAATACACCATCAACTTCCTTAACACCATAAAACCGTAAGAACCTTTTTATAAACCTGAAATTCTCATTAATAAGAACAAACCTTTCATCTTCAATAGTATTTTTTAAAGCATCCTTATCTTGATCGAACGCGAACAACTTCCCATTATCACCTAATCTTGATAATATTTCTTTACTATGTCCGCCTCCACCAAAAGTGACATCGACATAAATACCATCTGGTTTAATATCTAAACCGTCAACCGTTTCCTTGAGTAGTACAGCATTATGATAAGCCATCGTCATTATCATCTTGACCCATTACCTCTTCAGCTAAATCCGCAAAATCTGATGTAGCATCATCAATGGCCGTTTCGTACTTGTCTTTGTCCCAGATTTCAATGATGTTAACAGCTGATGCCAATACTACATTCTTTGTAATACCGGAAAATTTTATTAAATCTTTAGGGATAAGAAGACGACCAGCATTATCTACCTCTACCATTTTTACTCCCGCGGTGAATCGTCTTATGAAATCATTATTCTTTTTCTTAAAGCGATTTAGTTTGTTCACTTTAGTCATAAGCACATTCCATTCTGCCATTGGATATAGCTCCAGGCACGGTTGAAAAACTGCACGTTTTAATACAAAACCATTTTGCAAGGCAGATGAAAGCTGTTTTTTCAACACAGCCGGTATCATCAACCTTCCCTTGGCATCAGCTCTACACTCGTATGTTCCTATAAATGAATTCAATTGATTTGATTTCCCAATTTTAACGATTGAGTTCCAAATATATTGAAAAAAACACCACATTTTACCACAAAATCCCACATTTGTTGATAAGTTTTACTTTTAATAGATGAATAGCTTTTGATAATACAGTAAAATACAGGCGTAAGACCATAAAATTAAAGTGGTAATTATCAACATTTTTTTAGTTTGTTGATACCTCAAAAAAATTGATATTTTTCGAGTAATCTTTAATTTCAAAAGGATTTAGTTATATTTGTTTTTAACACGAAAGCACTAACATTATAAATGGCACACCTTTTAAAAAAAGAAAAGGAATATAGTTATATTGAAGTAGGAGAAGGCACACCAATTATAGTACTCCATGGCTTGATGGGTGGACTTAGTAATTTTGATGCAGTTACTAATTATTTTGGATCAAATGGGTACAAAGTAATTATACCTGAATTACCTATTTATACAATGTCACTGGTAAAAACCAATGTAAAAAGTTTTGCCAATTACCTCAAAGATTTTATTGAATTTAAAGGCCTAGATGAAGTTATTTTATTAGGAAATTCGCTTGGAGGTCATATTGGTTTATACCATACAAAAATGTATCCGGATAAAGTAAAGGGACTTGTAATAACTGGTAGTTCTGGACTCTATGAAAGTGCCATGGGCAGTGGTTACACAAAGCGAAGTGATTATGAAGTTATAAAGAAGAAAGCACAAGATGTTTTTTACGACCCTGCAGTTGCAACTAAAGAAATTGTCGATGAGGTATATGAAACTGTAAACGACAGAAATAAATTAGTGAAAACCTTGGCAATTGCTAAAAGTGCTATAAGGCATAATATGGCAAGTGATCTTCCAAAAATGCATACTGCAACATGCATTATTTGGGGTAAAAATGACAATGTTACACCTCCAGAAGTAGCAAAAGAGTTTCATGAACTTTTACCAGATTCTGATTTGTTTTGGATTGACAAGTGTGGGCATGCGGCTATGATGGAACATCCAAAGGAATTTAACAAAATTCTAAATAGTTGGTTGGAAAGCCGTCAGTTCTAAATTTTAATTATTAAAATTCCAATCTTCCTGGAACCAAAATGAAAATAAAATCGGCGGATTTTGTGATAAGTAATTCTGATGTGGCTAAATGCCCTAAACAGCCTATACCAGAATATGCTTTTATTGGCAGAAGTAATGTTGGGAAATCTTCATTGATAAATATGTTGACAGACCGCAAGAGTCTGGCAAAAACTTCGGGAAGACCTGGTAAAACACAACTCATTAATCATTTTATTATTAATAATAGTTGGTATCTAGTAGACTTACCAGGTTATGGTTATGCTAGAGTTTCAAAATCCTCTAAAAAGAAATTTCAAAAGTTTATCACCAACTTTTTTGAACAAAGGAAACAACTTGTTTGTGCATTTGTATTAGTAGATATTAGACATAATCCTCAACCGATTGATTTAGAATTTATGCAATATCTGGGTGAGAGTGGCATTCCATTTGGTATTATCTTTACCAAAGCAGATAAGCTGAAACCTAAAGCTATTGAAAGGCAAGTCCAAGATTATTGCCATGAGCTTCTAAAAACTTGGGAGGAATTACCTCCTTACTTTGTTACTTCTTCAAGTAAAAAAATCGGGCAAGAGGATGTTTTAAAATTTATTGAGGACACGAATAATGAAATTGAAGACTTGAGAAAAAATTAAACACTAAGTCTTTACATCAAGCGCATCCCTTAAAGCGTTTCCAACCAACATAAAAGCCATCACTAAAAGCATTATACAGATTCCGGGAATTAAGGCCAAATAAGGTTGACCTAGAATAATATAATTATAATGATCTTTAATCATAGCTCCCCAACTAGCCATTGGTGGTTGCGCACCAATACCTAAAAAGCTTAAGCCACTTTCTATCAAAATCGCTGCGGCAAAATTAGCGGCCGAAATTACAATTAATGGACCGAATATATTGGGTAAAATATGCTTGGTTATAATTCTGTAATCTTTATAACCCAAAGCTCTTGCCGCTGTTACATACTGCATTTCCTTTGCACTAATAATCTGACCTCTTACTACTCTCGCAACCTCAACCCACATAGTTAAACCTACTGCTATAAAAACTTGCCAAAACCCCTTACCTAATGCTAATGTAATGGCAATTACCAATAACAACGTTGGTATAGACCATGTTACATTAATTATCCACATAATTATTGCATCAATTTTACCACCATAATAACCAGCTAAACTACCCATAATCAATCCAACAAATAAAGAAATAAAAACTGCAACAAAACCAATAAAAAATGATATTCTAGAACCAATTAAAACCCTGCTTAAATAATCCCGTCCATACTTATCTGTACCGAAACTAAATGTTCTAGTCTCTATAAATTTTTCGTAATCACCATCTGGAAATCTTTCTATACTAATTTGTTTTTCTATGTTTTTTGTACCATTTGAAGTGTATTCAGTGTATTTTAAAATTCCCTCTTTAACATTGTATGATGAAATTGGTATCTCAGTATCTAAATTATCAGTACCAAAAAATAGTTCTGAAAGAAAGTTTTGATCAGAAGACTGACCAGATGGTATGGTTAGCATTTGTACTTGAAACCCAGGCGATTTAGAATGAATAGATAAGTGCATCTGATTTGCATTCTTTGAAGCATCTGGCGCAAAAACATAAGCAAATACTGATATTAAACCAATTAAGCCTATTAGCACTAAACTAAAAACGCCCCAAAAGTTTTTCTTAAACTTTTGAAGCGCTAAACTTGTTAGTGAGTTGTTTTCTATTTTCATTTAGTGAATTAATTCTTCACAGAGGTCACAACTTTGTTTTTAATTGCGTAAGTCATCTTTAAATCATTTAACACGTTTAAAGCCTCTTCAATATAAACGTCTCTAGATAAATTTTCATGCCAACGCTTACGCTTCTCCTTTAATACAGTATCTTGCTCCATTAAATTCACCTCATATGGCAATGAGTTAAATGTAAGGTCAGTTTTATATTCAGCTAATTTTTCAAAACGCTTTGCTTCTTGCTCATTAAGTTCCATTTCCTCTCTATACTTATCATAATTAAGAGAATATATGTCACGGTCTCTTATCTTCTTAACCCATCGGGCATTCGCATCAATTAACTTTAATTGTTCATTCGATGCCATTCTAGCCTTACTTTTACTAATGGTTGTATCATAGTCAAAATAATTGCCCCATACCTCATAATCAACTGCATCAATTTTATCCCAAGGCAATGGATTCTCTTGGTCCTTTTCACCTATATTAATATAACTATAACGGTCTGGTACAACAACATCACTTTTTACTCCTTCTAGTTGCGTAGAACCACCATTAATTCTATAAAATTTTTGGGTCGTAAACTTTAGTGCACCCATGTCACCATTTGAATTATTACGAACCATTCTATTTAAGTCTAATACATTTTGAACAGTTCCTTTACCATAAGTCTGCTTGCTACCGATAACTATTCCTCGTTTGTAATCTTGCATTGCTGCTGCTAGTATTTCTGACGCCGAAGCTGAAAGTTCGTTTACCAAAACAACTAGAGGCCCATCCCAAACAATTTCTCTATCTCTATCTCTTAATACTTCTTTAGGCTCTCCTGTTGTCTTAACTTGAACTACAGGACCATCCTCAATAAATAATCCAACAATATCAACAACTGTTTGCAAAGATCCACCGCCATTATTTCTAAGATCTAACACTAATCCTTCCATGCCAGATTCTTTAAGTCGAACAATTTCTTGTTTAATATCCGAAGCTGCATTTCTGTTATCATAACTTTGAAAATCAACATAAAACTTTGGTAAATTAATCACACCAAACGTTTTACCGTCCTTTTCTACTGTTGAAGATTTGGCATAGGTTTCCTCCAATTCTACAACATCTCTTGTTATTGATATATCCTCAATAGTTCCATCAACCTTTTTAAGGGTTAGAGTTACAATTGTCCCTTTAGGGCCTTTAATAAATTTTATGGCATCATCTAATCGCATACCAACTACATTGACACCTTCTTCTTCATCTTCTTGCTTCACTTTTAGTATATGGTCTCCAACCTCCAATTCATTCGCTCTCCATGCTGGACCACCACTAATAATTTCATTAACAACAATTGCGTCCATCCTTTTTTGAAGTCTTGCACCTATCCCTTCAAAGTTACCAGACATAGCAACATCAAAACGATCCTTATCTTCAGGTGCAAAATAGAATGTATGTGGATCAAATTCTTCTACTATAGCATTAATATAAACTGCAAACCAATCTTTTCGTTGCCTATCATCAATAAAGTCGTATAATTCGTCTAATGAACTTTTAGTGGTTTCACGCGCTTCTTTTTCCAATTGAGCCATAGATTTAGACTCTTTTGACTTTGATTTTTCATTTGTCGCAGAAAAGACACTTTCAGGTAATTCTACAGCTGCTATTTCAGAATCACGTTGTGAAACTGCTTCATCATAATTAGCTATTGTAGAAAATTTAAGTTGATGCCTCCAACGCTCTTTCATTTCTCTTTTATTCTTCACATAAGGCAAAGTCTCATATTCTGATGTATAAGATTCGTCCTGGCTAAAATCAAATGGCTCCTCTAAAATTTCAGCATACATTTTTTTAGACTCTTCGATACGTTCAAGCAATCTTTTATGAGTAATGTTAAAGAATGATACATCATAATCCTTTAATTGATCATCTATTTGATTTTTGTAAACTTCAAATTCTTCAATATCTGATGCATAGAAATAACGCTTAAATGGGTCTAATTGGGTTAGATAGTCTTCAAATACATTTGCAGAAAAATCATCATTTAAATCCTGAGGATCAAAATGACCCTGATCTAAAACGTAAGTTATTAATTGAATTAATAATTTGTCTTTATCAGGATTATCAAATGTCTTACTAGTAAAGCTACAAGATGCAAAGGCTATTAATAGTGCTAACAGAAAAAACTTATAATTCCCTCTCATAATCTCTTTATTTTTTTGCTATTAATTACTTTTTCAAAAGTTCACTAAAATAGTGAGAAAAAATCGTGCCATAACAATACATCGCACTAATTTTTTGTTAAAGGTACTAATACTTATGGTTGTTGTGCTTTTTAGTATTTTTACAACATTAATTAAAAATGATTCACAATGTCTCATCGCCCTTTAATTTTAGTTACAAATGATGATGGTATAACTGCACCAGGATTACGTACTTTAATTAGTATAATGAATGTGATTGGCGACGTCGTTGTAGTAGCACCAGACAGCCCTCAAAGTGCAATGGGACATGCCATTACAATCAATTCAACCTTGCATATTGAAAAAGTTACGATTGACGGAAAACAGCCTGAATATAGTTGTTCTGGGACACCTGCAGATTGTGTAAAACTGGCAGTAAACGAAATATTAGATAGAAGACCAGACATTTGTGTTTCTGGCATCAACCATGGTTCAAATTCTTCAATCAATGTAATTTATTCTGGCACAATGAGTGCTGCCTTAGAAGCTGGTATAGAGAGTATACCTGCCATTGGTTTTTCACTTTTAGATTATAATTGGAGTGCTAATTTTGAGCACTGCAAGTCGTTTGTTGAAACTATTACGAGAGAAGTCTTAAAACATGGACTTCCAGATGGTGTTGTTTTAAATGTAAACATACCAAAACTTCAAAAAAGAGATATAAAAGGGATAAAAGTGTGCAGGCAGGCACGTGCAAATTGGAAAGAAGAATTTGACAAACGTACCAATCCTATGGGTCGTGAATATTATTGGTTAACAGGAAAATTCGTAAACATGGACCATGGAGAAGACACTGATGAATGGGCTTTGGCAAATGGTTATATATCAGTTGTACCAGTACAATTTGATTTAACCGCTCATCATACTATTCAAAACCTAAACACATGGCAACTCAATGAAGAAAACCAATAATCTATTTTCAATATGAAATATTATATAGTAGTAGGTGAAGCTTCGGGAGACTTACATGGGTCAAACCTCATGAAAGCACTCTACAAACAGGATAAAAATGCAGACATTAGATTTTGGGGAGGCGACTTAATGCAAGAAGTTGGTGGTACTTTAGTGAAGCACTATAAAGAACGTCAGTTTATGGGCTTTGCCGAGGTGATTTTTAATCTTAGAAAAATCTTGGGTTTAATAAAGTTTTGTAAGACAGATATTGCTTCCTTTAAGCCAGATGTAATTATTTTTATTGATAATTCTGGTTTTAATCTACGAATTGCAAAATGGGCAAAAGTTGAAGGATTTAAAACCCATTATTATATTTCTCCACAGGTATGGGCATCAAGAGCTAAAAGAGTAGAAAAAATTAAACGTGATGTAGATGCTATGTATTGCATCTTACCTTTTGAAAAGGAATTTTACAAAACACATAATTATGAAGTCAATTTTGTTGGTCATCCATTAATTGATGCCATTTCGGATAGACCACAAGTAGATGAAAACCAATTTAGAAAATCAAATAATCTAAGTAATAAACCAATAATTGCTTTATTACCAGGTAGCAGAAAACAAGAAATTACCAAGATGCTAGGCGTTATGTTAAGTATAGTCGATGATTTTAAGGATTATCAATTTGTTATAGCCGGTGCACCTAGTCAAGATTATGAATTTTATAAACAGTTCATAAAACAAGAAAACGTTGGTTTTATATCTAACAAAACATATGATTTACTAAGTGTTTCTAATGCTGCTTTAGTGACTTCTGGCACAGCTACCTTAGAAACAGCATTGTATAAAGTTCCGCAGGTAGTGTGTTATAAAGCCAATGCTATTTCTTATCAAATTGCCAAACGAATAATCACTTTAAAATATATTTCTTTGGTGAACTTAATAATGGATAGAGAAGTTGTAACGGAACTTATACAAGGAGATTTGAATAAGAACAGGTTAAAAAAAGAGCTCAAAGCAATTTTAAACTCTGAAAAGCGTGAGCAGTTATATTTAGATTATTACGAACTTGAGCAAAGACTAGGTGGTAAAGGGGCAAGTGAAAATGCAGCTAAATTAATTTATGAAGCAGTTTCTTAGTATGAAAAAAGTACTTTTAATTTTTATAGTCTTTTTATGCTTTTGTAGCTGCAAGTCTAAAAAGAAATACACTGCTAACAAAACAACTACCAAATCCATAATTGTAAACACTAAAGCTAAACCTACCAAAGAAGCCAGCTCAATAGTAAAATATGCAAAATCTTTTAACGGTACACGCTATAAATATGGTGGTACAACAAAACGTGGTATGGACTGTTCTGGTCTAATTTATACCAGTTTTAAGGAACATAATATTGATCTACCTAGAACCACTACCGATTTAAAATCTACCGGAAATTGGATAGATATTAAAGAGGTTAATGTAGGTGACCTGGTGTTTTTTGCCACCAAGAAAAATAGCAGAAAAGTAAACCATGTTGGTATTGTTACCAACGTGCGCACTGGTAACATCGAATTTATACATGCATCCAGTAGTAAGGGTGTAATGGTTTCCTCATTGGCAGAGCGTTATTGGTATTTTGCCTTTGTACAGGCGAGACGGATATTGTAATTCTTTTCTTATTTTAGGAGTTCATTTTAATGAAGCTCCTCAATTTCAATATTATAAAGCTAACCTTTTGCCTTATTCTCGGCATAATACTCGCACATTATCTAAAATTGAATCAGAAGTTGTTTTTATTCACCACAACTGTGCTATTATTTGCAATTGGAATATTGTGGTTTGTTTTAAAAAATAAGATTAACAGACTACCCATATTTGGAACACTAGTTTATTTATGTATGTTTTGCATAGGCGTAAATGCTTATAACATAAACGAGGAAAAATCAAGAACTACACACTATACTAATCAAATAATTAAAAACGATAACAGTCAAATTATCTTTAAGGTAAATGAGCGTCTTAAGCCAGACCTCTATAACGAAAAGTATATTGTTGAAATAAATTCATTAAATGGTAAGTCGGCTTCTGGCAAAATACTAATTAACATTAAACATGACAGTTTAAAAACACCTCTAGGTGTTGATGATATTCTATATACCACGGCAACCCTAAACAATATTCAAAAACCTCTTAACCCACATCAATTTGATTACAGTAAATATTTGGAATTAAAACAGGTATATCACCAATTATACTTAACACATAATAATATATTTCTACTTGATAATTCTAAAAGTACTATTTATGGTTTGGCCGATAAATTAAGGGCTACAATTAATATAAAACTAACTGAAGCAGGTTTTAAAAAAGATGTTTTAAGTATTATCAATGCATTATTGCTGGGTCAAAGACAATCCATAGACAAAAGTATTTACAACAACTATGTCAACGCCGGAACTATACATATTTTAGCTGTTTCAGGTTTACATGTTGGAATCTTATTGTGGATTCTTAATTTTATTTTCAGACCATTATTGTATCTAAAAAGAGGTAACGTTTTAAGACCATTAGTCATTATCACTTTACTTTGGTCTTTTGCTGTCATTGCAGGCCTATCACCTTCTGTTACAAGAGCAGTAACTATGTTCAGCATAATAAGTATTGCCATGCACTATAAACGGCCGACCAATATTTACAATACTCTAATTATTTCGGCTTTTGTAATTCTGTTGTTTAAGCCTACATTTTTATTTGAAGTTGGTTTCCAGCTAAGCTATTTGGCTGTTTTTGGTATAGTTAGTATTCAACCTATGCTATACAAATTATGGAGGCCTAAGTTTTTAGTTAGCGATAAATTGTGGCAAATCTTTACGGTAACGTTGGCCGCACAAATAGGCGTTGTACCAATAAGTCTTTTTTACTTTCATCAATTTCCTGGACTATTCTTTATCTCAAACTTAGTAGTTATTCCTTTTTTAAGTTTAATTCTTGGCTTTGGATTGCTTGTTATTATCCTTGCTTTACTAGGTGGTTTACATTCTATTATTGTTGAAACTTATAGTTTTATTATTAACTCTTTAAATGGTTTTATTGCTTGGATTGCTCAATTTGAAGATTTCCTTTTAAAGGATATACCATTTACCCTACTTCAGGTGCTATTAGCGTATTTGATAACCATCGGAATTACCCAAACTTTTAAAGAGAAGACGTTTAAATGGTTAGCAATTTGTTTTGTTGGAATAATAGGTTTTCAAATTGTGATGATTCGAATCAAACATCAAAGACAGAGTGAAGCATTTCTGGTATTTAACAAGAGTAGATTCTCAATGGTTGGCCATAAGCAGAATGATCAACTCCTAGTTCATCATAATTTAAATTCTGAAAAAAGAAGCTCTGATAATGTAATTTCAAATTACAAAGTAGGTGAATCAATATCAGAGGTTATTGAAGATAGCATTCAACCGATTTATCAATTCAAAAACAAAAAAATACTAATAGTTGATAGTGTTGGTGTATATGAGAATTTAAGCTTTAAGCCCGAACTGGTTTTATTGAGGAACTCACCAAAAATAAATCTAAATCGCCTTATAGATAGTTTAAAACCAGAGATGATTATAGCTGATGCCAGTAACTATAAATCCTATGCAAATCGTTGGATGCTTACATGTGAGGGTAAAAAAATCCCTTTCCATTACACTAATGAAAAGGGTGCTTTTATTCTAAAATAGATAACTACCTATTGTACTACTTTAAATGTTGGTTTAAAGGCTCTGTAATAGTCATTAAACTTCTCTTGAGTTGTCATTTCCTTATGCTTGTCTTCTGCAAACAACTTTAGGTATAACTCTAATTGCTGTGGTTTTAAATACCCAGTAACAGGTGTTAAATAATTGGCCTCTTCATCAAAAAACAACATGGATGGATAGGCACTCACCTTTAAAAATCGAGTAAACTCATGTACACCATTACGTCTTTTTACCTTAGCAGGATCAAAATTTGGATTGCTAAATGTACGGTCCTTGTAGGTTACTGTAGAGTTACCTTCGGCATCAAATTTAACAGCATAGTAGTTTTCGTTTATATACTTAACCACATCAGGATTGTGAAAGGTATTTTTATCTAGTAATTTGCAAGGTCCACACCAATTGGTGTAAACATCCATAAATATCTTTTTTGGTGTCTTTTTCTGTAATTCTAGAGCTTCTTCAAGGGTAAGCCAATTAATTACAGTCTCACTTTCTACAGGTGCATTTTGCACCGACATTAAGGCTCCAAAAGCCAAGAATGTGACTATTAGTTGTAGCTTCTTCATAATTCGATTTGTTGCAATATTCGTTCCGAACTTACAAAAAATGCTCCAAAATAGGAGCATTTTAAGTTATTTTAACGGTAAGATCCTATCTAACACCATGCATTAGTCGTTTTAATAATGGATGTAATGCGAAGGAAATTAATCCCAAAACAACAGGTACTATGGTAAAGATTAAAAAGAAATTTGATAATCCACTTTCATTTGAAATCTTTTCAATATCTCCGCCAACGTAATGTGCCATTTTATTACCTATTGCAATGGCTAAATAATAAACACCAAACATAAACGCTACCATTCTAGCTGGTATAAGCTTACTCAAATATGATAATCCCATTGGTGACAAGCACAGCTCGCCCAAAGTGTGAAATAAATATGCCAACACAAGCCACATCATACTAAGCTTAGCAGATTCTGCACCCAGAGGTACGTTTCTGGCTGCAAATGCCAAAAGACCAAATCCTATTGCCATTATTATTAATCCTAAGCCATATTTAACAGATGCTGGTGGATTGTACTTACTATCCCACCATTTAGTGAATAACGGTGCGAAAATTATAATAAATAGCGAATTTAAAATAGCGAACCATGTTACCGGAACTTCTGTCTCTGTTGACTGAAATTCTGTATACAATTTAAAAATAACAATAGCCCAAACTATCAAGAAACTAATTCCTAAAACTATATTTGAAAAACTAATTCTATTGAAGGTCTGTTTAAAAAGACTAATTAACACATAAGTTATTATTCCTATTGGCACAACTGTAACAATCAAATCAATGACCTTAAATGTTGTTGCCGCGTTACCCACCAATAATCTATCTGTAAAATCTCTAGTATATAGAGGTAAGGAACCTGCCGCTTGCTCAAAAGCTGCCCAAAAGAAGATGGTAAAAATACAGAAGATGGTAAAAGCTATCATTCTATCGCGCACCACCTTTTCATATCTTGGTATTCTAACTATTAGGATAACAATAAATAAAATCGCTGAGAGTAGTGCAAAAAACAAAGAATCCGTCAAGCCAGCAACCGTAAAATTAAGTACATTAATATCACCTATTTTACTTAAAGGGTCATTGACAATAAATATTAATGCTGAAAGAATAAAAATGGTAATTAAAATATAATCTATCGTAACAAACTTATTTAGCTTACCAGTGATTTTTTCTTTAGTGTCATCAAGGTTATCCGTAAGCGTATCTATTATGCCTTTGTCTTCATCTTTAGGTTTCGCACCAACATCACCAAATAATGGTTGTGCATAGTAAAACTGCACCATGCCTAAAAACATAAATATACCAGCTAATCCAAAACCATAGCTCCACCCTATTTTTTCACCTATCCAGCCACAAAGCATAATTCCTATAAAGGCACCCGCATTTACACCCATATAAAATATGTTATAGGCACCATCTTTTTTCTCATCATGACCTTCATACATTTTTGAAATAATAGATGTCATATTAGGCTTAAAAAAGCCATTTCCTAGTATTAAAAGTGCAATACCAATGTAGAGAAATGTCGGCGTTTCGACTGCCATGGAAGCATGGCCTAAAGTCATTAACAGCGCACCTATGACAACTGCTAGTCGATAACCAATTTTATTATCTGCCAACCAACCACCAACTATTGGTGTGAGGTACACAAATAAAGCATATGTTCCTAACAAGGATAATGCTGATTCTGTGCTCCAACCCCAACCAGGATTATCACCAGTAACCATACCAGTTAGAAAAATAACAAGGATAGCGCGCATTCCGTAGTAAGAAAAACGTTCCCACATTTCTGTAAAGAAAAGAACAAACAAGCCAGCTGGATGTCCCATAACTTTGGTGGCGAAAAAATTCTCGGATGATTTACTCATAAAATTGATTGTTTAGTTAGTAAAGAAAAACCCTTGCACAATTTTATTGTACAAGGGTTGAATACTCTATTTTTTAGTTATTAATATCTGGATCTGCAAGCTCATACTTTTCAGCCTCAAGCATTTCGTGCTCATCATCTTCAGCTCCATGTGTAAGGCTTTCTAATTTCTTTCTGAATACCATAACTAATAGTCCAAATACCACACAGAAGACTGCTATACCAGTAAAGATTGTATATTCTCCTAATTTTTCAGAAGCCTCTCCAAGTAATCCAGCAAGTTTATTTCCAAAACCAGTCATGGCAAAATATACACCCATCATTAAAGACGCATACTTTAATGGGGCTAATTTCGTAATATAGGATAATGCTACTGGAGAAATACATAACTCACCAATTGTATGGAATAAATATGCAAGCACTAACCAATACATTGCAGAAGAACCCGCACTTTCATATTGACCTGCCGCAGCAGTCATAAAAAAGAATCCTGTACCCATAATGATGAGCCCAACTATCATTTTAAATAAGCCAGTAGATAATTTACCTCTTAACTTACGTGTTGCCCAATAGCCAGCTACAGAAGTACCAAGGAAAATAATAAACATGGCATTTAGGGATTGGAACCAAGACGCTGGAACTTCCCATCCCATTAACACACGATTTGTTTTCTCTGAAGCATAGATATTCATTAAACCACCTGCTTGTTCAAAAGCACCCCAAAAAACAATTACAAGTAAAAATGATATAAATAGTACAACAATTCTATCTTTTTCGATTTTGGTTAATGGTTTATTCATTGCTTCCTTTTCTAATTTATTCTCAGAAGTACCAAGGAAATTCCCAACTTTTTCTAAATATTTCAATCCAACTAAATATTGAATTAATCCAGCGGCCATACCAATTCCGGCAAGTCCAAATCCATAATGCCATCCGTGAACCTCACCAACATATCCTACGATTAAACTTGAAAGAAAAGCTCCTACATTAATACCAATGTAAAAAATAGTAAAGCCTTTATCTCGTCTAATATCACCTTGCTTATAAAGGCCACCTACCATAGTTGATATGTTCGGTTTTAACATTCCGACACCAGCTATAATTAATCCAAGACCTGTATAAAATGCCCATAGCTGTTCAACAGCCAAAATACTATGCCCAGCTACTAAAAGAATTCCACCATAAAGAACTGACTTCTTTTGGCCCAAAAATTTATCAGCTATCCAACCACCTGGTATTGATGCTACATATACCAACATGGTATACCATCCGTAAAGGGCTAATGCTTCTCCATTTGTCCATCCTAAACCTGCATTATCACCTGTTGATTGAGCTACCAAATACAATACAAGTATAGCTCTCATTCCATAATAGGAGAAACGTTCCCACATTTCTGTAAAAAATAAAACGAATAATCCTACAGGATGACCAAATAGCTCCCTTTGGTGTGGTTGTTTAATTAATGTTGACATATTATTTAATTTAGTTAGTTATTAGTTAGTTATCCTTTAATGTTTGATGCTTCTTGGTTTTCTTCTTTTTTAATTTCACGTTTATCACCTAATGTATCGTGAATAAAATTAGTCATTTTCTTGTACAAGTGAAGCCTCGTATTACCACCATAGATACCATGATTTTTATCTGGATAGATCATCCATTCAAATTGTTTATCTGCTTGTATTAAAGCTTCAACCATTCTCATAGTATTCTGTACATGTACATTATCATCGCCTGTACCATGAATTAACAAGAAATCACCTTTTAGTTTATCTACATGGTTTATTGGAGAATTTTCATCATAACCACTTGGGTTTTCTTGAGGCGTAGTCATATAGCGCTCTGTGTAAATAGTATCATAAAATCTCCAACTTGTAACTGGCGCAACTGCTATTGCCATATTAAAGACATCATTTCCTTTGAAAAGTGCATTACTACTCATAAAACCACCATAGCTCCATCCCCAAATTCCAATTCTAGAATCATCTATATAAGGTAAATCTCCTAATTTCTTTGCAGCAGCTATTTGGTCTTCCAACTCATATTTACCTAGCTCATTTTGAGTTACTTTCTTAAAATCTGAACCTTTAAAACCTGTTCCTCTTCCATCAACACAAGCCACAATGTAGCCTTCTTGTGCCAACATTTGATACCAATAATCATTTGTGCCATTCCAACGATTTGCAACTTGCTGTGAACCTGGGCCTGAATATTGATACATGAACAACGGATATTTTTTGCTTTCATCAAAATCTGCAGGTTTAATCATCCACATATTAAGATCATTGCCATTGACATTAATGGTAGAAAATACTTTTTTAGAGGTCTGGTAGTCACCTATTTTTTGAGCTAATTTGTCATTGTCCTTAATACTTTTTACTACCACGCCTGACTTTGCACTATTTAATGTGTATTCTGGCGGTGTTGTTGCGCTAGAATGCGTATTTATAAAGTACGTGAAATCTGCACTGAATGAGGCACTATTTGATCCTGTAGATTTAGTTAAACGCTTCTTGTTTTTGCCATTCAGTTTAATTGAATAAATATCTCTATTGATAGAACCGTTTTCAGTGGATTGAAAATAAATAGTATTTGCCTTTTCATTAAAGCCATAATAATTGGTTACTTCCCAATTCCCATTGGTTACCTGATTTAATAAATCACCTTCTTTAGAATAATGATAAATATGATTGAAACCGTCTTTTTCGCTGGTCCAAATAAAACTATTATCCTTTAGGAATGTGAGATCAAAGGTTACGTCTATATAAGCTTTGTCCTTTTCTTCGAGTGCTAATATTGAAGTCTTAGATTGGGTATTAATCATCCAAAGATCAAGCTCATTCTGATGTCTATTCATATATTGAGCACTCAATAAATTTGCATCCTTAGTCCAGTTTATTCTTGGTATATAAAAATCTGTATAAGATTTACCAACATTCAATTCACTTAATGTCTTAGTATTTAAATCGTATAGATGTAGTGATACTATAGAATTGGTCTCACCAGCTTTTGGATACTTAAATACTTGTTGGGTTTGGTACAAATCTGAACCGTAAACATCCATGGAAAACTCTGGTACATTGGTTTCATCAAAACGAATAAATGCTATTTGATTACTATCTACATTCCAATCAAAAGCTCTTACAAAACTAAATTCCTCCTCATATACCCAATCTGTGATACCGTTTATGATCTTGTTCTTTTCACCATCAAAGGTTATTTGCTCAACAGCTCCAGTCGTAAGATCTTTAATGTATAGGTTGTTTTCAAATCCATAAGCAATTTTAGATGCATCTGGAGACAAGGTTGGTTCTTGTACCAATTGGTCAGAAACTTTTACTAGGGACTTGGCGTTGATATCATATACATAATATTCACCTAATCTAGAGCGTCTAAAAATAGGCACCTCATTTGCTGTTAATATTACTTTGGACTCGTCTAGACTGAATGTATAATCAAAAAAACCTTTAATTTCTTCTATCTCTTCAGAAGACACTAAGGTTTTTTCTTTTTTTAAGGTTTTATAATCATAAATATCTATTGTTGAATTTCTTGTTTGCCTATCAAAATTCAAAATGGAATATTGTTTTCCGTTATTCATAGAATGTAGAGCTTGCATTCCTTCAGTTCTAAAGGCACCACTCCAAATTTCTTCAAGTGTTATTTGCTTATTTTGACAGTAAATTAAAGAAGTAGTAATAAAGCTAATAATAGCTAGAGTATGTTTCAATTTCATATATACAATTTTCAAAATAACGATGTCAAGTTTACTAAAAATAATGCAAAAAACCGCCTTTATTAACAGTAAATCCGCAATATTGAAGGTAAAAACACATGTTTTATACCAATCCTCAGTATCTTTGTGTTTTTTAAATTTAAAGGATTATGTCTAATATGATAGTTGGCTTTTCAAAGCTTTCAAAATCAGAAAAAATTGAATGGCTTCTAAATACATATTTTACCAATATTGAGGCATCACGGGACCTTGTAAAAAAGTACTGGAACACTGATAAAAAACTTCAAAAGCTTCATGATGAGTTTATTGAAAATACAATAACCAATTATTACTTACCATTAGGTGTTGCTCCAAATTTCTCAATAAATGATTCATTATATGCCATACCAATGGCTATTGAAGAAAGCTCAGTCGTTGCAGCAGCAAGTAAAGCCTCTAAATTTTGGTTGGAACGTGGTGGATTTAAAACCAAAGTTATTTCTACTACTAAAATTGGACAAGTCCATTTTATTTACAAAGGTGATTTTGAAAAGCTAAAGGGTTTTTTCGATGATGTCAAACCTAAATTAATTGAAGCTTCAAAAGACATTACAAAAAATATGGAACGTCGCGGTGGTGGCATATTGGATATTGAATTAAGAAATAAAACAAATGACATAGATAACTACTATCAACTCCATGCTTCTTTTGAAACTCTAGATGCTATGGGTGCTAATTTTATAAATTCTTGCTTAGAGCAATTTGCTAGCACCTTAAAGAACGAAGCATTGAAAAATGTTGATTTTAATGATGAAGAAAAATCTATAGATGTTGTTATGAGCATCTTATCTAACTATGTTCCAAATTGTTTGGTTAGAGCAGAAGTATCATGTCCCATTAAAGATTTAAAAAGTAAGGATATTCCAAATCCGGAAATATTTGCTAAGAAATTCAAACAAGCCGTAAGTATTGCAGAAGTAGAACCATACAGAGCTGTAACCCATAACAAAGGAATAATGAATGGTATTGACGCTGTGGTATTGGCAACTGGTAATGATTTTAGAGCAGTTGAGGCTGGTGTGCATGCCTATGCAGCAAGAAATGGAAAATATTTAAGTCTAACACATTGCACAATTGATAACGGTTTGTTTAAATTTTGGATTGAGATTCCTCTTGCGTTGGGTACTGTCGGTGGATTAACTAGATTACATCCTCTAGTAAAGTTTTCATTAGAATTACTTAAAAATCCAACTGCAAAAGAACTAATGCAAATTGTCGCCGTAGCTGGTTTAGCCCAAAACTTTGGCGCAGTTAAATCCTTAACAACTACAGGTATTCAGCAAGGTCATATGAAAATGCATTTAATGAATATTCTAAATCAGTTTGAAGCAACAACTGAAGAAAAAACAAAACTAGTAGAACACTTTAAAACCAATACGGTTACGCATAGTGCCGTAGTTGATGCTATCGAAAATTTAAGACGTTAATTTGAAAACCTATAGAAGCAACGGTAAATTGTTACTTACAGCAGAATATGCTGTACTTGATGGCGCAAAGGCATTAGCAATACCGACAAAGTATGGTCAAAGCTTAGAGGTTATTGAAAATAATTCTAACAAAATCAACTGGAAAAGTTTTAATGAATTAAATGAAATTTGGTTTGAAGATAATTTTGATTTGAATGAGGAAATAGAATATCAGAATCACAAATCTAAAAATCCAATATCGGATCGTTTGCTCCAAATATTAAAGGCAACTCAAAAACTTAATCCGGATTTTTTGAGGAATGACCAAGGATATGATATCATAACTAAACAAGATTTCAATAGATTTTGGGGTTTAGGAACCTCATCTACTTTAATAAATAATATAGCCAATTGGGCTGATGTAAATGCTTACGAATTATTGGATATAACATTTGATGGCAGCGGATACGATATTGCTTGTGCTCAAAACAACAGTCCTATTACCTATCAATTAAATGTTAAATATAATCCTAGAGTTGAATTAGTCAATTTTAACCCTTCGTTTTCTAACAATCTTTATTTCGTTTATTTAGAACAAAAACAAAACAGCAGAGAGGGTATAGCTAATTATCGTAGCAAAGGAAAATTAGATTCATCTATTTTAAATAAAATAAATCTAATTACTGAGACAATAATTAAAGTAGATACCATTGACCTATTTAGCCAGCTTTTAGATGAACATGAAAGCATCATATCTAAACTTATAGGTTTAGAGCCAATCAAATCCTATTTATTCAATGATTTTAACGGAACTATAAAAAGTCTTGGAGCTTGGGGTGGAGATTTTGTTTTGGTTTCATCTAAAACAGATCCTACCAGTTACTTCAGGTCAAAAGGGTATAGTATAGTTATACCTTATAATCAAATGGTTTTAAAATAAAATAAGCCTCACATCACTGCAAGGCTTATTTGATAATTTAAACTAATTATGTTTAATATACTGTCTTAGCTCTATTATCTTCAATATCAGCAGCGTTTTCTAATGCTTTATATACTTTGGCTTGTACTGTATTTCTTATTTCGTTATTTAATCTATTAATGATAGCATTATAGTTATCTAGCTTAGTCGCATCATTAATTTTTGTTACCTCAACAACATACACACCTCTATCTCCATCAATTGGTTTAGAAGTTTCCCCTTCTGCAAGACCAAATGCTGCACCTACTACTTTTGGCTCAACTCCTGCACCTGATAATGTTGTACTTTTAATTGTAAGTGCTGAAGCCGTTCGTGGACTTTGCCCTTGATTTGAGGCTATTTCATTAACGTTCGCCGCAGAGATTTTCTCACGAATCATCTGCGCTTTCTTTTGCTTTCTGATTTCAGGTAATGCTGTGATTGAAGCATCTTCAACACTCATTAATCCTTCTTCGTTTTTCTCAACTAATTTTGCAACAACAAAACCAAATCCAGAAATTGGGAAATTCTTAAACTCACCTACATCTGTATCTTCTTCAAAAGCCCATCTTACAATTTCTCTTTGACTACCTAAACCTGGTATGTTTTCATCTAATTCTTTAAATGTAATTGGCTTTACAGTTAACTCACGTTCTTTTGCTAGCTCATTAAAATCAACATCCTTTGCTGAAATCTCAAATTTAGACATCTTGTTAAACACATCTTGAAGTGTTTGTTCTGATGGTTCAATCTTATCTGCTAATGTTGCTAATTTATATGTTTTGTTGAAGGCTTTTTGCTCTAAAACTTCAATTACATGATAACCAAATGATGTACCGACTACATCAACGTCACCTACTTTATTATCAAAAGCATAAGCTTTAAACTCTGGAGCCATACCGGCATTATAAGCAAATTCTATTTCTCCATCTTTCTCATTACTCACTTTATCAGATGATAACTCAAGTAAATCCATGAATTTCTTACGGCCACTTGTAATCTCTGCAAGAATACTATCTGCTGTCTTCTTGGCTTCTTCTGGTGTTTTAGTTATAGTAGCATCTGCTCTTTGGCCACCAACATAAGGCACTAATATATGACGTACCTTAACTGAATCTGGCAATTGCTTAACTTCAATTAGTTTTGATAATTTGTAATACTCACCGTCTTTGTAAGGACCATAGTAATCACCAACTTCCAAATTCATTAAACTGTCCTTAGCTACACCTGGTAATTGCACTTCTCTTAAGAAGGTGTCGCTGTATTTTATATCTGAATAGTAATTAACAAATTCTTCAATATCTGTAGCATTATCAAATCCAGGAATAGTATCTGTATTCTTGCTACTATCATTATATTCTAGTCTATCAGATTTAAGTGCGACTAAATCAAATTTTATTTTATCCTCGTCTGCAGTTGAAGCTTCTTCTTTAAACTCTACGTAAACTAACTCTCTACTTGCATCAACTTTAAATTTATCCTCGTTGTCCTTAATGTATTCTTTAATATCAGACTTTGTTACTTTAACTAAACTATCTGCAATACTTGTGTAAGGTAATTGGACATAACGCACATCTACAGTTTTAGCATCACCAAAATAATCATCCTCAGCTTCTGTAATTGTTGTTCCTATCCCAGCTTTAATCATATTGTAATACGATTGTTGCACAGCATTAGTCGCAATAGTTTGTTCATTGTTTGCCCAGCTTTCATAATTAACCAAGAAATTGCCTAATGGAGCCGTTTCTCCATTGAGATCCTTAAGATTTGCTATAAATGCATTTAAACGGTTAACATCAAACTGACCATTTTCATCTTGGAATTCTGGATAAGAAGAGAAACTAGTTTTTAATAAATCTCTCATTTCATCCTTCTCAACAGCCAAACCTAACTCTTCAAATTCTGTATCTAATAAAATTTTACGCAATTCTTGGTTATAGATAGCATTCATTGCCTGAGTAGACGTTTGCCTTCCTCCTGATCTATCTTGATAATTTTTAACCTTCTGCTGAAATTCTGTTCTATTGATGTCTTTTCCATTAATGGTTGCAATAACATCTTGATTTCCTCCTGCCAATGCATCAGAATTTCTGAATAAATCACCAATTACAAAGGCAAACAATGCCATTGCAATTACAAGGATTAAAACGAGCGAACGTTGTCTAATTTTATTTAAAACTGCCATAGTCTTTTGATTTGCTATAAATAAGTCTGCGAAAATAGCATTTTCTAGCAAATAATAAAAGGAGAAATCTAGTTTTTAAAGGAGTTATGCGGTTTTAATCCACTTCAAGAATTTTAAGTAAAACAACATCAATTTTTGTGCTTGATACTTCCTCTATAGTAAATTTGAAATTATCGATTTGCACATCATCTTTTTCTTGCGGAATTTCTTGTGCCACCTGAACAATTAAACCTCCCAAGGTTTCGTAATTTTCACTCTCAGGTAGATTTAACTTATAGGTCTCATTTATGTAGTCTACCTCTAACCTAGCAGAAAACCTAAATTGGGTGTCATCAATTTGCTCTTCGGTCAATTCAATTGTATCATGCTCGTCTTCAATCTCACCAAATAATTCTTCAATGATATCCTCAACCGTCATAATACCACTTGTACCACCATATTCATCTATCACAACAGTCATACTACGACTCTTTTTAATTAAAATATTTAGTACATCTTTAATTAAAATAGTTTCTGGAACAAAACTTACAGGGATAATAATTGATCCAATACTTTTTGGTTTTTTGAAAAGCTCAAAAGCATGGACATAACCCAAGATATCATCAATATTATCTTTATAAACAATGATTTTGGTCCTTCCCGTTTCAATAAAAAGGTTCGTTAGGTTTTCAATAGATTCATTAATATCTACTGCTGTAATCTCCGTTCTTGGTATCATTACTTCACGAGCCTTAACATCTGAAAATTCAAGCGCATTCTGAAAGATTTGTATTTCACTATCAACCTCTTCATGGTCTTCAACAGACTCCATTTGCTCACTAATATAATTACCAAGCTCAACCTTAGTCATAGCAAGTGCTACATCCTCTCCTTTTGTTTTAAAAACATACTTTAAAATTATATCTGATAGCCAAATAACAAGATCTGATATCAATGAGAAAATCACATAAAAAACATACATCGGAAATGCTAATACTTTCAATAGTGTGTTAGCATAAATCTGAAAAAACACCTTTGGTAAGAATTCAGCGGTTATTAGTATGACAATTGTGGATATTACCGTTTGAGTTAATAGTTGTAAATCAACAAGGAGGTATTCTAATGTAACACTATCATTTGGCAACATTGATTGAAACCATTTTACCAAAACATCACCCATTTTCAAACCATATATAACTAATGCTATATTGTTACCAATCAGCATGGTGGCAATATATTTTGATGGTTTTGCTGTGAGTTTAGTTAAAACCTGACCCAGGAAATCACCTTGTTTTTTCTCTAATTCTATATGGATTTTGTTAGAGGACACATAGGCAATCTCCATTCCTGAGAAGAATGCTGAAAGCAGTAATGAAATTACAATTATGACTATATCAGTAGTCATCAATTATTGATTATTTCGATCGTCGAATTTTTTTCTAAATCTTTTCCTAAAAAAGAACATAAAAACAGCTAAGGCTGTAAAAAAGAAGCTTAAATAAGCACTATTTCTATCCGTACTCCATTCTGAAATACCTTTATAAAGAAATAGAAATGCAATAACCAAATATGCGTACTGGAAGAATTTTAATAATTTCATTATTTAAGAAAAATCGATTAGAGCACAAAGATAGTTAATTATCAATTTCAAAATCACCACCCATTTCTAACATCTGAAAGTTCTTGAAATCCTTATCTGAGTCAAATCCATTACCATGTAAAGGTCCATATGTAAATGGTTCATTTGTAAAAACCCATTCTAACTTTTCATTGTAATAAAGCTGGTCTGTCAACAAGGTGTCGTTATCATGTGTGGCGATAATTACATTATCTCTAAGATCTATAATATCCGTATCGTTGTAGATGATAGCATAGTCAGCAAATATTTTTGTTTGCTTATTATCATCGCCATAAACAATAAGCTCAATACCTTCAGGAAATTCAGAAAATGAAAAATCCCTATTAGAGTAATCTAGCATTTTAGGGCTTAATAGGTTAGCTAAAAGTTTCACAGAATCATCATCAAATTCTGTGTATTTTAAATCAATATTTTCAGCTTCGCCTACTGGCTGGTTTTGAAGTACGCCTACTTTCTGCACTTCGTCAAAATTATTTTTACATGAAAAAAACAAAGTCACAGCAATTGCTGTGACTAGGTTTTTCATAATATTTATTTTATCTGAATTCATTAAATGTTTGGCACTTTAACCGAACGCTGAATCCAACAACCTATTTTAATAGTTTGACCAGCATTACCTTTTGTAAAGATATCTGCCTTAGATGGTGCACTCGCTCTGTAGCTTGTTGCAGATTGTGCAGCCGCTTTTCTTAAACGACCATCTACACGTCCTGCTTTTTCTGCTGTACTTGCCGCTAACCAAAACACTGCTCTTTTACTAAAATTATCTGTACCACAATTGTTAGCAGACTTTGCATACATATTTGCAATTTTTAAATATGGTGATCCGTCTGAAGGATTTAGCTTTATAGACTCCATAAAGTATTGTCTTGCTCTACCGTAACTACCTTTTTTTCTGAAGTCATCAGCTAATTTTTTGTAAAGCTTAGCCTTTCTAAGCGGATCAGTCTCTAATTGAACCGTTTGATCAAAATACTTTTGTTCACCAGTAAGTAAGTAAAGATAGAAAGCTGTATCTGCATTTGGCTCAATACTGTTCTTTTGTTCAACTAACTTTAAGAATAATGGATCATCTTTACATCCTTTAGCAAACATTCTGTTCATTGCACGTTGCAACCAAACTGTATTACTTTTATTCTCTTCGAAGTCTTTTTGATAAAGTGGTATTAATACTTCACAATTAGCTCTTTGACCTAATTTAGTATCCATACTAGAAGTAACTTTTTCAAAAGCTCCTAGATTTGCTTCGTAATTTTTCTTGTAACTAGCTTCTTTCTTAGTTAAATCAGTACCGCCTTCTTCCTTCTGTACAAGCTTATTTAACTTTTCAGTATAACTCTTTTCAAGTTTTTCAATCACCTCGATTACATCATCATACTTATCAAACATTTGTTGTGCTGTTTTCTTTTTGGCATCATACAAGTCTACTATTAAAGAAAAGTAAGTATATAAACCCTGAGCACTTGTAAAGTTTGTAGCATCTTTAGTGTAAGCACCATCAAACATATTATAAATTTGATCTGCCGATGCATTAAGCTCTTTTCTATACTTATAGGTTAACTGAGCCTTATCTGACTCAACCTCACCTAAAGGATACTTTGACGCAAAGTTCTCTCTTGCCTGGTCCCAAAGTAAAAGCAAGTCTTTAATATGCGCTACTTGATCTGCTCCGCTAGAATTTTTGATTTTATGCTTAAGGATTTTTTCACCGTGCGCATAAATTGCTCTATTGAATTTTGGACATTTGTTACGTACAATATTCCAAGGCCCATAAGCATCATCATACTTTTTACTCTTAACATAACTATCAAATATTGATAGATTGTTCATACACTCTTCATCTTGTTGTGCCACACTTAAATTGAAGCCCATAAAAAGTGCAATCATCAATAATGTAATTCTCGTCTTCATCTTTATTATTTATTGTTAGTTATACTTTCTTTGTTGAAACCATCTAGAGTTCAAAGATAAACTTACGTTGAAATTTATAAAATTCTCTTGAATTAAGTTTTCATTTGTTGTACCACGCTGTCCAAATTCTACACCTAAATTAGCATTTGAAAATAAACTTCTGTCGCCAACTGGTAAACCTAGACCAAAAGATATGCCAAACTCCTTAATTGACTCATCTTTTACTACTAAACCAGTATTTGCAAAGTTAACACCTGCACGGTAAACCACACGTTTAAAATAGCCTGAGAACGCATCATAGTTGGGAATATAAAATCCACCAAGGGCAATTTTAGACGAGTTTTCATAACTAGAAATTTCATTACCAAATATTGGATTTGAAAAATCACTTGTATTTCTATACGTAAACTCGGCACCTACAAACCATTTTTTTGACTTACCTAATCCCGCTCCAAACGACAATCTAGAAGGTATAGTAATTTTAGTTTGCTCTAATCCTTGTGCTTCTAAATCCTCTTCAAGCGTATTTCTAATTATTTCGCTTCCTGTAAAAGAATCAAACAACAATGTAGAATAAGATCGCTCATTACTCGAGGATAATTCACTTTCTGGTGCATATGTTGCAGTTGCAGAAAGCTCTAGCGTATTATTAAGCATCGTTTTAAATGCCAATCCAAAATTTAAATTTAATCCACTAACATCAGAACGTGTATTCTCTCTGGTTTGATACTGCACCAATTCGCCTTCAGGTGTATACTCTAAGGCTAATGCTGAGTTTTCAATTGTTCCAAAATTATAATTTACATCTACACCAATCCCTAATGATTTAGAAATCTGATAACCAAACCCGGCAAAAACTCTGTTGGTACCTCCTTCACCATTAAATCTGTATTCAAGATCACCATCATCGTTGATATCTTCTATCTTGTAACCAACAGATGTGTAAGGTAAAAGACCAAATCCAAATCCAAATTTCCCTAAAGGTACGGAAAGTGCTAGATAATCAAAAGTTGCAGAGTTAGTATTTACATCTGCATTATCTCCTTTTAAATTCACTTCAGATACGGTTCCGGCGACTGTGAACTTCACAGGTCTACTTTCACCATTAAAAGGATAGGCATCTACATTTTTACCAGTGTAAGAAGCTGGATTCCTAAGATTAACATGAATACTATCTAAATATACGCTAATACCTCCCATACTTCTATTTTCTACGGTACCTTTAAATTTAAGGCTTCCAATACCATAAAAGGAATAAGGTGAAGCTGTGCCTTGCTGAGCGAAAGAACAAGAACTAATAATTGTAATTGCTATTACAATAAGTCGTTTTATCATTATTATGTGTTATAATCTAGGAGGAAATTCAACCCTTCCAATAGAAAATTTGAATTCGCAAATATGCTATTTTTTAATTGGTTTGACAAAAAATTGGCATCGCCTCCTGTTAAAATAACTGTTAAATCTTGATGATTTTCTTTGTAATACTCAATTAGACCATCAATTTCTTTAATAACACCATTTACAACACCAGAATGAATTGATTCTTCTGTAGAGTCACCAATAATTGATTTTGGTAGGTTTGTTTCTAATAACGGTAAATTGGCGGTTAAATTATTTAATGCTTTATATCTCAGTCTAATTCCTGGTGAAATAGCTCCTCCTAAGTATACATTTTCATCAGTTACAAAGTCATAAGTAATACAAGTACCTGCATCAATTATCAGCACATTCTTATCAGGGAATTTATCTACTGAAGCACTCACTAAGGCAATTCTATCCACGCCCAATGTTTCTGGTGTTTCATACAAATTTTTGAACGGTGTTTTGAGTTCATGGCTTAATACAATAAGCTTTAAATCATCATCAATAATTTCTACCTGTTTTTTAGAAAGACGACCCACGGAAGAAACAATAGCTCTATTGATTTTTGGATATTTTTTTTTAACCGATTTGAATTGCTTTTTAAACTCCGACAATTCAAAACTTATCTTGTATTCCAATTTATTTCGCTTATATACGGCGAACTTCACAAAAGAATTTCCAACATCAACAATAAGATTCATAACGGTTATGTATGAGACAAATTTATAAAATCAATTTTTACATTTTTCTTTTTGTGAATAATAAAATTGAATATATATTTGCATCCGCTTCAATAAGCAATTGGTGCCTTAGCTCAGTTGGTAGAGCAAAGGACTGAAAATCCTTGTGTCCCTGGTTCGATTCCTGGAGGCACCACCATCAAAAACCCGATTCAAATGAATCGGGTTTTTTGGTTTTAATAGTCAAACTGTTTCTCAGAGTCCAAGTATGAGTAATTCACCTTGAACAATAATGCTTCTAAATCCGCTTCTAATTTTACATAAGCACCATTATTGTTCCAGACCAAAGATAATTTAGAATCTGAAGTGGGATTTATTTTTATTTGCCCTTGAAAGGCCTTATGCGTATTTCTTAATCTTATTAATTCTAACTGATTGCGTACTGACTTCTTTTTTAAACTTTCAAGAATACTCTTGCTGGATAATGTACTTCTATTAATTTCTTTGTGACCACCATTACCAGCTTTTTCAACTGCATCATAATCATTCTTACCTTCAAAAATATCTAAATACCATATCTGTGGAATACCTGGCATAAACAGTTGTATAGCTCTTGCCAATAGCATTTTTCTTGAATCTTCCCCAAGTGCACTAAAATAAGTTGCATTAACTTGGTAGTAGGAGACCTTCTTTCCATCTGGACCATATAAGTTTTTAACCTTTCCTCCTCTTTGAATAATTAAATGCATTAAAGATTCTATCTCAAAATCTTCCAATAAACCTTTATTATAAGAGCCGTTGACTTCCTTGCCTTTTAAATCCAAAACCGGTATACCATCATGACAACCAAGCATATTAACTACTCGGTAATCATTTTCGATAATTTCATTTATCCACTTTAACAATGGTTTATTTGTCTTTTGTTCAATGGTATGAATCATTAAGCCTGGAAGAAAAAAATCATAGATTTGATATCCTCTTTCTGAGACTTCCCTATGTAATCCTAAACCATATTCTGCATGGATTTCTGGTAATAAGATTAATTCGTTTTTATCTGCTATTTCTTTTATTCTTTCTAAATATTGCCATGTCCCTGGATTATTAAAAAAGTTAGATTCGCCAATTTCTTTATGTAAATAAGCAAAGGCATCTAACCTTAATATACTGCATCCAAATGATTTGAGTTTTGCTAAGGTTTCTTTGTAAAATTCCCAGACAAGCTCTGACTTGGCATTAACATCCATTTGACCTAAATAAGTTCTTTTTTTCTTGAGAATATTAATTACAGAAGATTTAAAATTCTTGAATTCTCCAAAATCTACAGTATGTAATTCCTCAATTTCAAGAAATTTACTATTTACAAGATCACAAATGGATTGTGCATTTTTTTGAGTTAAGCCTTCTATTTCAGCTAAATCTTCGACACTTATTGAGTTATATGTTACTTTTTGATAAAATGTATTCCAATACGGTTGTTCTGAACCATCCGGGAAAACCACATTTAAGATTGGTAATCCAGACTTTCTCATAAAGAGTTTATCTAAATGTTTTTTATTTGGAATAACAATACCATCGTCATTCATCACGCCATGGTCTTGCCAGAACAAATTCCAATTAATAAAGAAATCCTTGTACTTTGAATGTTCACCTTTTTCCAACAAATCTTTGAATTGAGGAGAAGCAACCGAAAGATGATTTAAAACAATGTCAAACTTTAGATCAATACCAAGTTCCTTAAGATTCATAAGGTCATCTTCTATAACCAAATCTTTGTTTAAATTATAATCTATAATGGAAAAACCTCTATCTAAATCACTATTAAAAAATGTGGGTAAAATATAAAAAAAAGAAAATGTGTCCTTAAACTCTGGAAACCTCAACATGCTTACAATATCGCTTAGCGTTTCACCAATACTGTCTGGATATGCATTAAGCATTACACCATTAAATTGAGATGTCTCATTGATTCGGTTTTCGTCTTGGTTCATTCCTAATATTCGTTTAGAATTTAAAATTACAATTCAGAAAAATGGTATTGAATAAAATTAAGATAAAACTATTTCAATTTTTAACGAAAAGCATTTCGTTCGCAAATAATTAATTCATTTCTAAAATTCGCAAACCCTTAATTCGTTTTTTTATATATTGTTAATCAATACTAACTAACTAATAAATAAATGCTTTCAATTATTTCCTTTATAGGCTTTACAGCCCTTGTTGCTGTAATTGCATGGTATGCAACACGAAAAACGGACGAATCTTCGGCAGATGGATTTTACTTAGCAGGTAGAAGTCTAGGAGCCTTAACCATAGCAGGTTCACTACTCTTAACTAATCTTTCTGCAGAACAGATTGTAGGGCTTAACGGTTCTGCTTTTAAGGAAGGTTTAATGGTAATGGCATGGGAAACGTTGGCTGCCATTGCTATAATTTTTGGAGCAATATTTTTACTACCAAAATACTTGGGATCAGGTATTACGACGATACCTGAGTTTATTGAAACCCGATTTGATAAACAAACTAAAGCACTTTTATCATTATTATTCTTAGTAGCCTATACCATAGTGTTACTACCCACAATACTATATTCTGGATCATTAGCCTTTAGCACTATGTTTGATTTACCAGAAATGTTAGGGCTATCGCAAAACGGCGTTATTTGGGTTTGTGTATGGAGTATCGGTATTATTGGTGTTATCTATGCAATTTTTGGTGGCTTAAAAGCAGTTGCAGTTTCAGATTTAATTAATGCCATTGGCTTGTTAGTTGGCGGTTTACTTATTCCTGTATTCGGTTTACTGCTAATTGGTGATGGAAGTATTGGCGATGGCATAAGTATCTTATTTAAGAGCAATCCTGAAAAATTCAATATGCGAGGAGAAGTAGATTCATCTATTCCATTCGGAACCCTTTTTACTGGTATGATGCTAGCTCAGATTTATTATTGGGGAACAAATCAATCCATATTGCAACGTGTATTTGCAGCCAAAAGCCTTAAGGAAGGTCAAAAAGGGATGCTACTTGCCGCCTTTGTAAAATTTATTATTCCTATAGTAGTAGTATTACCAGGTATTATTGCCTGGCACGTTTTTGATGGAAATTTAGAAAATGCCGACCAGGCCTATCCGGCACTTGTTAAAAAAGTACTACCAACAGCGTTTATTGGTTTCTTTGCTGCAGTATTATTTGGTGCTGTATTAAGTTCATTTAATAGTTTATTAAATAGTAGTGCCACACTATTTGGGTTTGACTTATACAAACAATATTTTAATAAAGATGCTACAGAGAAAGAAACCGTAAAAGCAGGTAAAAAATTCGGTTTGATTGTGGCTACAATAGCAATGCTTATTGCACCATTTATTGCCAATGCACCTGATGGTTTATTTAGTTATATACAGCAGTCTCTTGGAAGTTTAAGTGTTCCTATTTTGGCTGTTGTAATAGTTGGTGTTTATACCAAAAAAGTACCAGCTGTTGGCGCAAAATTAGTTCTTTCGGTTGGTGTAATTTTATACCTGATAAGTTTAATTTTCTTAGAGCCTTATTTCAGAGGTGCAGCTGAAGCGCAAGCAATTGCAGACGGAATAACTAATGCTAATGAAATAGGTATTATAAAAGCAAATGCCTATCCGCATTATCTTCATGTTATGGGCATATTGTTTGTTGTTAATATATTAGTGATGCTCATTCTTGGTAAAATAAGACCAAAGAAAGATGAGTATACACCTAAACAAACAGAAGTCATAGATACTACACCTTGGAAACATGCCATAACGGTCAGTATCATAATTGCAATATTAGTATTAACAACATACTTTATTTTCTAAAATTTCAGCATATTAGTTATGAAGAAGACTTGGTGGAAAGAAGGTATTGTTTATCAAATTTATCCTAGATCTTTTAATGATACCACTGGTAGTGGTCTAGGTGATATTCCTGGTATTATTGAAAAGCTTGACTATATCAAATCGCTGGGTGTTGATATTATTTGGCTTTGCCCAGTTTACGAATCGCCAAATGATGACAATGGCTATGATATATCCGACTATAGAGCAATATCTCAAGAATTTGGTGGATCTGAGGCATTTGATGAGCTATTAGAAAAAATGCACGAAAAAGGACTTAAATTGGTCATGGATTTGGTTCTAAATCATAGTTCTGACGAACATGAGTGGTTTAAGGAATCGCGTAAATCTAAAGACAACCCTTATAGAGACTACTATTTTTGGAAACCATCAAAAAATGGAAAAGAACCGAATAATTGGACATCTTTTTTTAGTGGACCTGCATGGTTAAAAGATGATTTCACTGATGAATACTTTCTTCATTTATTTACTAAAAAACAGCCTGATCTGAATTGGGAAAATCCCAAAGTCCGCAAGGAAATACATGAAATTGTAGATTTTTGGTGCAAAAAAGGAGTAAATGGTTTTAGGATGGATGTGATATCCCTTATATCTAAACAACTCGATTTCCCAGATACCGAATATCCTGAGGATTATGGTAAAACCATAAAAAACTACTATGCCAACGGTCCACATATTCATGAATACCTAAATGAACTCAACAAAAAAGTATTGTCTAAATATGATATTATGACTGTTGGTGAAGGTCCCGGTATTGATTTGAGTAATGGGTTAGATTACGTGCATGAAGACAGGGATGAACTTAATATGATTTTTCATTTCGACCATATGTTTATTGATAATGGTGTTGGCGGTAAATACGACCCAATAGATGTACCACTACCAAAGTTTAAAAAAGTATTTAATGATTGGGATAAAAAACTTAAGGATAAAGGTTGGGGAAGCATCTTTTTAGGAAATCATGACTTTTCTAGAATGGTTTCTCGGTTTGGGAATGATTGTATTGAACACCATGTGAATTCGGCAAAATTACTCGCCATGTTATTACTATCCATGAGAGGAACAACATACATCTATCAAGGTGATGAAATAGGAATGACGAACGTTGCTTATCCATCTATAGAAGACTATAATGACGTTGAAACTTTGGGTAGTTGGAATGAAGCCATTAAGAGAGGCGAAAAAATGGATGAATTTTTAAAACTAGTTCATAGGCAAAGCCGAGATAATGCCAGAACTCCAATGCATTGGAACAACAAAATAAATGCTGGATTTTCGCAAGCTAATCCTTGGCTAAAAGTTAATCCAAATTATAAAAAAATAAATGTTGAAAATCAAGAAAACGACCCTAATTCTATATTGAATTTTTACAGAAAAATGATTGCAATTAGGAAGACTAATAATGTACTAGTATATGGCGAATATCTTTGCCTAAATGAAGCAGATGATAAACTGTTTGTATACAAACGTTGGGATAAATCAGATTCCTATATCGTTCTCTTAAATTTCAGCGATGAAACTCAAACAACAGAACACATTGATTCAGATATTAAAGAATCACATTTAGTTATTTCAAATTATAACGATAATCACTCTTTTTATAATCTAAGACCTTGGGAGGCTCAATTGAGAAAACTTTTATTATAGCTTTTTGATCTTTATGTCTTTAAACCAAACCTTATCACTGTGGTCTTGCAGTCCTATGTGACCGGTTTTATATTTTCCAAATCCTTCCCAGTCTTTGAATTTAGAATTGGCTACCAAATCATCCCAGCCCTTACCATGCAGAGGAAAATCCATGACTTGAGTACCATTCATTGATACTTCTGCAATATTTGCATCTTGATTAACTTCAATTACACATAGATTCCACTCTCCTGCAGGATTGATATGCTCATCAGGACAAGCAATCATATCATATAAAGAACCTGCTTTGTGCGTACCATTTGCAACGAATGAATCAGGGTGGCGTTCATTATCTAAAACTTGAATTTCAGGACCTGTCATATAGGCTTCAGTGTATTTTTTATCTTCATGTACACTCCAAAAAATTCCGCTATTTCCACCTTTTGAAACCTTCCATTCCAGTGAGAGAATAAAATTAGTGTAAGTATTTTTAGTGATTATATTCTTACCACCTTCTTTTCCAGGTGTAAATGCCAAAGCTCCATCTTCAATTGCCCACTCTGGATACATATCTTCTGCCAAATAGCCTCTCCACTGATCTAATGATGTTCCATCAAACAAAATTTCCCACTCATTTTCATTTTTTTCCATTTCGGTAATCTCTATTGTTTCTTCAACTGTTCCTTTTGTAGTCTTTGTACTGTCATTACATTGCATTAGCCCAATTGAAAGTACACTTACTACTGCTATTAATTTAATTTTCATAGATTTTAATTTAATCCTAATATTTCTCTTAATTGATTTTCGTCTTTATCATCACCTCCAGCAAAATCATCGAATGATTTTGTCGTCGCTTCTATTATATGATCTTGAATAAATTTAACGCCTTCACGAGCACCTTGTTCCGGACTTTTTATCACACATTCCCATTCTAAAACAGCCCAAACGTCGCATCCATATTCCGTTAGTTTTGAAAATACTGATTTAAAATCTATTTGTCCATCGCCAGGTGAACGGTATCTACCAGCACGATCTTTCCAATCATTATAACCACCAAATGCACCCTTTTTACCAGTTGGTTTAAATTCTGAATCTTTAACATGAAAAGCTTTAATAAATTCATGATAATGATCTATATATTTTATATAATCTAGTTGTTGTAGAACAAAATGTGAAGGATCGTATAAGATACTCACACTCTTATGATTACCTGTTGCTTCTAAGAAACGTTCAAAAGTATCACCATCATGGATGTCCTCTACTGGGTGCACCTCATAACACACGGCTACACCCTTGTCTTTAAAAACATCTAAAATTGGCAACCATCTATCCGCTAGTTCCTTAAATCCTAAATCAATTAATCCAGTCGGTTGTTGAGGCCAAGGATGCATAAATGGCCAAAGTAAAGATCCTGAGAAAGTAGCATGGGAGGTCAAGCCCAACTTATTGCTAACTATTGCTGCTTTTTTCATCTGATCTGTTGCCCAAGCCGTACGTTCCTTATACTTTCCTTTCAAATTTTTTGGTGCAAAAACATCAAACATAATATCATGCGCAGGATGCACTGCAACCAGTTGCCCTTGAATATGTGTACTAAATTCTGTGATTTCTAATCCATAACTATTGATTCTACCTTTAAATTCATCACAATACACATCGCTTTCAGCTGCAATATCTAAATCGATAATATGCTTATCTAGTGTGGGTATCTGAACACCTTTATAACCCAGGCCGCTTGCCCATTTGCATAAACCATCTATGGTATTAAATGGTGGTTTTTCATCCATAAATTGTGCAAGAAAAATTGCAGGTCCTTTTATTGTTTTCATTTTATAAAAATGCTTATATCAATATTTTATTCTGTGTCAATATCTACCCAGACATTTCCTTTCTTATGAGACTCTACAGCTTTTTCTATAAAGTGTACGCCTCGTAAACCATCTATTACAGTTGGGTACTCACTATGATCATAATCTTCATTTCTTATAGCCCTAGCAACACCTTTGTAAATATTGCCCATAGAGTCAAAAATACCTTCAGGGTGGCCAGGTGGCAATTTTGTACCATCTAGTGAGAGATCACTATTGTAAGTATGGCCAGGTTTCAACACTCTCAATGGGTGTCCATCTTCCAACAAATACAAGTAATTAGGATTCTCTTGTTCCCATTTTAAACCTGCCTTATCTCCATAAATCTGAACAGTGAAGTTGTTCTCCTCACCTGTTGCAATTTGACTTGCTCTGATTACCCCTTTTACATCATTATCGCAACGTATTAACACAGTTCCATCAATATCCATTTGGTTATCATCATATAGATAGTTGAGATCTGCTAAAATTGAATTAACTCTTATCCCAGACATATACTCTACCATATCAAAGGCATGTGTACCAATATCTCCAATACAACAACTAATACCAGATTTTTCAGGATCAAGACGCCATGTTGATTTACGTTTTTCCTTATCATGAATTATGGGATTTATCCATCCTTGATAATACTGCGCATCTATCTTTTGGATTTTTCCTATCTCACCATTCGCTATCATATGGCGCATTTGCCTTACCATCGGATAACCTGTATAAGTATAGGTAACAGCAAATATTGTTTTTGCCAATTTTAATGTTTCATGAAGAATCTTTGCTTCTTCATAAGTAGTTGTCATTGGCTTTTCACATATAACATTAAACCCATTTTCCAATAATTTCTTTGCCATCGAAAAATGAAGGAAATTTGGTGTAAGTATTGAAACAACTTCAATCCTTCTATCCTTTGAAAGCTTTAACTCTTCTTCAATTAAGGTATCTAAATCTCTATAAACCTGTTCGGTAGAAATACCTATTTGATTAGCGAATTTTACACTTTCATCTAACGACACATTAAAAACACCTCCTACAAGTTCATACCTGTCATATATTGCAGATGCTACTCTATGCAAAACACCAATTAAGGAATCTCCTCCTCCTCCTAAAATTCCTAGTCTAATTTTATTACTCATTTATTCTATGAATCTTTATATTCAACTTTCTCATTTTTAAATAAAAGGGCAAAAAGTACTAAAACAACTGCCGCAAAAATAGAAGGGAACACCCATATATCTTTCCAGCTGTGCAGACCTTCACTAATTAAATTTTGATCTACAATTTGTCCTGCCACCCAAAATCCAACTAACATACCAACTCCATAAGTTGCCAATGTTATTAATCCTTGAGCTGCACTTTTAACTTTTTCACCTGCCTTAGAATCTGTATAGATCTGTCCAGATACGAAGAAAAAATCATAACATATACCATGTAATGCAATTCCCAGAATTATCATAAAAAACAACTCTCCAGCATTTCCATATGCGAATAATAAATACCTTATGGTCCATGCCAACATACCAAACAATATAGTTTTCTTAAAACCATATTTTTTAAAGAAGAAAGGTAAGAGCAACATAAACAACACTTCAGACATCTGACCTAATGAAGCCCAAGCAGTTGAATTTTCTACTTTATACTCCGTTAAATACGGACTTATATTTTGATAATAAAAGGCAAGTGGAATACATATTAAAACCGAAGACAAAAAGAAAATTAAGAAATTTCTATCTCTAAGCAGCTTTAAAGCATCTAATCCCAGAATATCGGAAAACTTCACTTCCTCATCTTTGCTCCTAATAGGAGGTGTTTTTGGAAGCGTAAAGCTAAACAAACCTAAAATCGTAGATGCTATCGCTACCATTAAAAATGTATTGGACAGCATGCCCTTACCAATATTTTCAATAGAATCCCATTTAAAAACAAAGCTGATAACAAGACCAGCAATAATCCATCCAACGGTTCCCCAAACTCTTACGAATGGAAATTGTTTTGCCGGATCGTCCATTTGATTAAAAGAAACTGAATTAACCAATGCTAAGGTTGGCATATAGGCTATCATATAACCCAAAACGTATGGATAAAATGCATTGAAATCAGTAGACTGAGCCATTAAATACATCAGAATCGCTCCAATTAAATGAAGTAGACCTAAAATCTTTTCTGCATTAAAAAAACGATCAGCAATTAATCCTATTATAAAAGGCGCTATAATAGCTCCCCAAGATTGAGTTGAATATGCCATGGCCGTTTCTGCGCCAGATGCACTGAGGTTATTTCCTAGAAAGGAACCCATTGTAACAAACCAGCCACCCCAAATAAAAAATTCGAGAAACATCATTACGGACAGTTTTGCTGATGTAATTGATTTCATAGTTAGTTGAGTTTATTTGCTGATTTTATCAATAGGTCTTTTGTGGCAATAATTCCTTGGCGCTCATCTAATATTTCATTTTCATATTCAACACTAATGTATCCATTATAACCTGAATCTTTTATTATCTGCATTAATCTATCAAAATCTAGGGTGGTTTCATTTCCATTTTCATCAAACTCATAAGCTTTAGCACTGACTGCTTTTGCCTTAGTCATCAATCTTCCGAATCCTTCATACTTATCAGGGTATTCTTCAGCACAATCTCCCCAATTTTCATCCTTGGTTCTTTTAATACACCAATTACCAAAGTCTGCAAGTGTACCACAGTTAGGAAGATTTATTCTCTCTATTACAGGTATTAATAATCTTGGATCAGATGAGTACCATCCATGGTTTTCAGCAAGAACACTAATGTTTTTTGTAGCTGCATATTCAGACAATCTTTTTAAGCCGTCATAAGTTGTTTCTGACCACTCTTCAGGATTATAAGAACCAAAGGTATTAACTCTGATAGCATGGCATCCTAAATAGGCTGCTGCATCTATATATTTTCTGTGAATTTCTACAGCTCTATTTCTTTTTTCTTCATCAGAATGAGATAAATCACCTGCAAGATCTACCATTATCAAAACATTATCAATACTATATTTTTGGCTCTCTTTTTTCCATCGCTCAATAACTACATCAAATCCCAAACTATCAATTTGTTTCTCATACAATTGATCAACCCATTCCACAGCATCAAATCCAAGTTCTTTTGCCACTTTGGGAAAATCAAAAGGATCTAATCTGCCCGTTTCAATTTCTCTATGCAGTGACCATTGGGCCAATGAGTATGAATACCCTTTAGCTTCATTGGTTTCTACCAATTTTTCTTCTTTCATTTCGGTTTCTTTTTTTTGATTTTGGCAACCCATTAAGATAAATAAACAAAGGGCAAGAGGAATAATAATATATCTTTTCATGAACTGATAATTAGAATTAAGCAATGAAAAATACTCAATTAAGCAAGTATTTCTGTTTATTTTTATTCAGTGAAAGAATTTATACAAATGTATTATGATTCTGGATATGCTGACAATGACATTTTAACAAGATTTCGCTTTCGATATTCATTAGGTGAACATTTCTCATGTTTTTTGAATACCGTTGAAAAATATTGGCTTGTTGTAAATCCACAGATGTAAGCAACTTCACTCACGGTTAAATTACCCTTTTCTAAAAGTATCTTTTTTGACATCTCCAGCCTTCTCATAGTTAAATACCGCATTGGTGTAAGATTAGTAAGCTGTTTACAATGATGAGTAAAGCGTGTCAATCCAACACCAGCACTCTTTGACATTTTTTCAATATTCCAATCTTCTGATAAATTTTTATCAAGTTCTTTTAAAAAAAACTGAACACTCCTTGAGCTATCGGTTAGAGACTCATTTAACACAATATCTTCAGTCTTAAGCAAGTCTAATATTAAGATAAGTAAATAATTAACCAGTATTCTAATTCTTGAAGCATTACTGCCATTTCTATCAGTATTTACTGCAACATTTATTCTCTTAAAACAGCTACGGATCTTATCATCCGTCTTTAATATTGACTTTTCATTTTGCCTTAAAAAAATAGTCAGTTGTTTTAAATCTTCCTGAGTTAATGTAATCCAATCAGGCCAAACCCATTCCTGATGTGGTCGCCTAACACCTAAATCAATAATAACCCAATAAAATTTGCCCATCCCAATATTTGGATTACCAACTTTATGGGCTTCCCAAGGCCTAGTAATTGTTAAATGATTAGGTGTTAAAAGAACCTCCTTATTTTCTTGTGAATACGGCATAGTACCTGACTCCAAAAAATGAAATTCAATACCCTCATTTCTATGCCAATCCAAACCCCAATCCTGTGGTTCATTTGCATCCCAATACCCAATACTATTTAAACCTAAAGTATTGTCATCTAATCTGTCTCCAGGATACGTATGACGTGCTAATGCTTTAAACTTTAATTTATTCCTTTGGCATGCATCAATTAAGGGAAGACATGTATCGGCATGATAGACAACACCATCCGCTCTAAATGGCTCAATTTTCTGTATGTTTATTTTCACTGAAATATTTTAAACAAATATAACTTGTAAATTAACTAATTTTCTTTTTTCAAAAAATATTTTTGATATTTTCTGAGCATTCCACAATATTATTAAGCTATTTTTATGAATTCGATTTTTGGACTAAACTAACAATATGAAGAACAACACTAATAAGAGTACAACCCAATATGACGCAATTGTTGTTGGCACAGGAATTTCTGGAGGCTGGGCCGCCAAAGAACTATGTGAAAAAGGACTAAAAACATTAGTTCTTGAACGAGGCAGAATGGTAAAACATATTGAGGACTACCCAACGGCCACTTTAGACCCTTGGGATCTACCTAATGGAGATAGACCGACTCAAGAGGATGTTAAAAGACAAGAAAAACAACACAGAACTGGCTACACAACACGACCATCTCGTAAACATTTCTTTGTTGATGATATGGACCATCCTTATAATGAGGATAAGCGTTTTGATTGGATGAGAGGTTATCATGTTGGTGGAAGATCATTGATGTGGGGAAGACAGAGTTATAGACTGAGTGATATTGACTTTACGGCAAATATGAAAGATGGCAATGGTGTTGATTGGCCTATACGATACAAAGACTTAGAAAAGTGGTATGATTATGTTGAGGATTACATTGGTGTAAGTGGTGAAAATTTAGGTCTAAAACAGTTACCTGATGGTAAGTTTTTAAAGCCAATGGAACTTAACTGTGTAGAAACCCATTTAAAAGAAAGCATATCAGATAATTTTGATGATAGAGTGCTTACTATTGGTCGAACGGCTCATATCACTGAGGGTACTAAACCTGGGCAAGGTAGAATGAATTGTCAATACAGAAATAGATGTATGAGAGGATGTCCTTTCGGTGCTTATTTTAGTAGTAATTCTTCGACGCTACCTGCTGCAGAAGCAACAGGGAACATGACCCTAAGACCATTTTCAATTGTTCATGAGGTAATCTATGACGACAAAACAAAAAAAGCAACTGGAGTAAGAGTGATTGACGCTGAGACTAATGAAACATTTGAGTTTGAAGCTAAAGTCATTTTCTTATGTGCGTCTGCAATTGCTTCGACATATATTTTGATGAATTCAAAATCTGATAGATTCCCGAATGGATTAGGAAATGACTCAGGGGAACTTGGTCATAATTTAATGGATCATCATTTTAAGGCTGGTGCCTATGGTAAATTTGATGGTTTCCAGGATAAGTATTATTCCGGTCGCAGGCCAAATGGTGTTTATATTCCAAGATTCAGAAATTTAGGTGGTGACACCGATACAAAAGATTTTATTAGAGGTTATGGTTATCAAGGTGGCGCAAGTCGTGGTGATTGGTCTGAAAGTATAAGAGAACTTAGTTATGGTAAAGAATTAAAAGAAGCCATTTTAAAACCTGGTGGATGGACTATGGGACTCACTGGGTTTGGTGAGACATTACCCTACCATGAGAATAGAATGTATTTAGATTATGATAAAAAGGATAAATGGGGATTACCTACTGTGACCTTTGATGCTGAATTTAAAGAAAATGAAATCAAAATGCGAAAGGATATGATAGCACAAGCTATGCAGATGCTAGAGAAAGCTGGCTTCAAAGACATAGAACCAATGGACTCAATAGGTGCTCCAGGTCTTGGAATTCATGAAATGGGTACAGCGAGAATGGGAAGAGACCCAAAAACATCAGTTCTCAATAAACACAATCAAGTACATAGTGTGAAAAATGTCTATGTAACTGATGGTGCAGCAATGACCTCGGCAGGTTGCCAAAATCCATCATTAACTTATATGGCATTAACAGCAAGAGCGGCTGAACATGCTACTAACGAACTGAAAAAAGGGACATTATAAAAATATCAGAATCATGAAAAGAAGAGATGCAATTAAAGGTTTAGGATTATCTTTTGGAGCTTTGCTTGTTGGATCAAGTGCATTGAGTTTATTACAAAGTTGTTCCAAAGAAACAGGTCCAATATGGGAACCCGTGTATTTTAATAAAAATCAAACACAATTGCTTAATAAGATAACGGATATCATATTGCCTAAAACTGTCGATTCTCCCAGTGCAACCGAAGTAAATGTTCCGCAGTTTATCGATAAGTTTATAAAGGAAGCATATGAGGTCGAAGCCCAAGACGTCTTTAAACAAGGGTTTACTAATCTTTGTAATGTTCTCATGAAAAATACTGAATTGGAAGACCTTAGTGATGTTAAACCAGAAGACATAGAAACTGTATTAGCTCAAACATTAAAGATTAGCAAAGAGGAAGAGAAAGTATTTTGGGAATCTTTTGAAGAGGCCATAGAAAACGAAAAACCAATTTCTGATGTAATGGCTACTTACGTTGCACTAAACGATATACGAGGGCTATGTATTTTTGCGTATACCAATTCTGAGACTGTTGGTAAAGAGATATTGGTTTATAAACCTGTACCTGGCAAACAAGAGGGTTGTATTGACCTTAGCGAAACGGATGGCAAAGCATATTCGTTATTCTGGTAAAATCAAATATTTAGTAATGTCCAAGTTTATAAGATTCACACTTGTTTGTGCTCTTGCTATAAGCATTCTGGCTTGTAAAAAAGAAACTACAAGAAAGGTTAAAATTGAAAATCAATGGGTGAATTTAGTATCTAAAAACAACTTGGATGACTGGATAGTAAAAATAAAAGGTCATCCTGTTGGGTATAATTTCAATAACACATTCAAAGTTGAAGATCAAGTACTCAAAGTTGATTATACTGAATATTTAGACACTTTTAATAACACCTTTGGTCATATTTATTATAAAGAGCCCTATTCCAATTACAAACTTCGATTAGATTATAGGTTTCTTGACAATCAAGTAGCGGATGGTGAGGCTTGGGCATACAAAAATAGTGGCGTAATGATTCATTGTGAAGATCCCAGAAATATCCCTTTAGATCAAGGGTTTCCCGTTTCTATAGAAGTGCAGTTACTTGGTGGTAATGGTACAGATGAAAGACCTACTGCCAACCTATGTACACCAGGAACTCATGTAGAAATTGATAATCAATTAGTTACTGATCATTGTATTAATTCTACTTCAGAGACATATCATGATGAGCAATGGGTTCACTTAGAAATTGAAGTTTACCACGATTCTATTATTAGACACTTCATAAATGGAAAAAAGGTTATGGAGTATAACAAACCTGCTTATGGTGGCGAGTATTCCTCTGATTTGTCTATATCACTAGAGGGGAAACGAGTAAAATCAGGCTATATTTCTTTACAGAGTGAGAGTCACCCAATTGAATTTAAGAATATTGAGCTTTTAGAATTGGTAGACTACTAAATTAATCATCTAACCAATTTTTACTCCTATTTACGGCTTTATGCCACAATTTAATGAGCTTCAGTTGACCTTCTTTATTAGTATTTGGCTTAAAGGTTTTGTCTATTTCCCATTGTTTTCTTAACTCCTTTTTACTCTTAAACATCCCTACTGCCAAACCCGCTAAATATGCGGCACCTAATGCTGTGGTTTCTAAATTAGTTGGTCTAACAACGTCACAGTCAAAAATATCTGATTGTATTTGAAGTAATAAGTTATTTGCAGATGCACCTCCATCTACCCGTAATTCCTTTATTCTCGTATTTGAATCGCTCTCCATAGCCTTTACGATATCATAAACTTGAAGCGCAATTCCTTCTAAAGTTGCTCTTGCAATATGACCCTTGCTAGTACCTCTAGATATGCCAAAAATACTTCCTCTTGCATATGGATCCCAATAAGGTGCTCCTAATCCTGTAAATGCAGGAACAACAACTACATTATCACTATCTGTCACAGAACTGGCCAATGCTTCAATCTCCTTAGCATCATCTATTAAATTAATTCCATCTCTTAACCATTGTACTGCCGCACCACCTACAAACACGCTCCCTTCTAGTGCGTATTGCGTTTTTCCATTAATTTGCCAAGCTACTGTAGTTAATAACTGATTCTGCGAAGCAACAGGTTTTTCACCCGTATTCATTAACAAGAAACAACCAGTCCCATAAGTGTTTTTAACCATTCCCTTCTTTACACAAAGCTGACCGAATAACGCTGCTTGTTGATCACCAGCAATACCACAAATAGGAATTTTTACATCGAACAGTTCAGTATATCCATAAATCTCTGATGAAGACTTTACCTCTGGTAAAATAGTATTTGGTATATCAAAAAGTTTCAATAGTTCATCATCCCATTTAAGAGAATGAATATTAAATAACATGGTCCTAGAAGCATTGCTTACGTCCGTCACGAATACTTTACCTCTAGTTAATTTAAATATCAGCCAAGTATCAACTGTACCAAAGCATAAATTCCCATTTTTGGCAAGGTCCATAGCGCCTTCAACATTATGCAATATCCATCTAAGTTTTGTCGCTGAGAAATAAGCATCAATTATTAATCCTGTTTTTTCCTGTATTAATTCCTCATAGCCGTCGGTTTTGAGTTCGTCACAAAATGTAGCAGTTCTTCTGTCTTGCCAAACAATTGCGTTATAAATTGGTTCTCCTGTTTCTCTATGCCAAACAATAGTTGTTTCTCGCTGGTTGGTTATACCAATTCCTGCAACTGTCTTAGCAGATATATCTTTTGATAGTACTGATTTTATAGTTTTAAATTGTGATTGCCAAATAGCTTCAGGATTATGTTCTACCCAACCATTTTTTGGAAATATTTGTTCAAAATCTTGCTGTGCAGATGCTATAGGTTTTCCTTCAGAATTATAGGCGATGGTTCTACTTGATGTAGTACCTTGATCTAATGCTAAAATGACTTTCTTTGACATAATACCTTAAATTAAATAGCCTGATGCCAGATTTTTAAATTCTTCGACTTGACTGTTTTTCCAATCCTGAGTTCTATTCAGCTCCTTTTGAAGAATAGTTGCCACTTTTTCAGCACAATCCAAAGATGCTTGGGCATCCAAGAATAATAGTCTTAATCTCCTTGCAAGAACATCTTCAATTGTTCTGGCCATTTCAAAACGTGCCGCCCAAACGACTTGCCCTACTGTATATTGATAATCATTGTGCAACAACTCTTTCAGGCTTGAATCGCCTTCCATAAACTCTGCCAATAACTTTGCGTCACTTCCATATACCCAATAAACACCATTTAAACTCATCTTTTCTTTAGATGAAATATTACCATGAATTGAAAGTGATTTGGTTTTCGATGGCTTCTTTTTTAAACTATGGGTCTCTATGGCATCATTAACAACATCTTCACTCATTTCCCGGTAAGTCGTCCACTTGCCACCAACAATTGTGATCAATCCACTCTCTGAATGAATAATTTTATGACCTCTTGAAATTTCCTTGGTATTACTTCTATCCCCTTCAGGTGCTACTAGTGGTCTAAGACCAGCAAAAACGGATTTTACATCTTCTCGAGTTGGAGCCTTAGTAAAATACTCCTGAGTCGTTTCTAATATAAAATCTATTTCTTCTTCGAGTGGTTTAGGTTCAAAACTTGGTTTATTAATTGGTGTATCAGTAGTACCTACAACAACTTTATTATGCCATGGAATTGCAAAAAGCACACGACCATCGCTTGTTTTAGGCACCATTAATGCTGTTTCACCTTCTAAGAATGATTTATCTAATACAAGATGAATCCCTTGGCTCGGTACGATTTTAAGGCTTTTCTTTTTTCTGCCAGCTAGTTTTAAAATCTTATTGGCAAAAACACCTGTAGCATTAATAACCACCTTAGCATTTACAGAAATCTCTTCATCTGTTTCTGTATCTAATGCATTTACACCATTGACTTGATCTTCTTCATCTTTGAAAATATCGTTTACCTTAAAATGATTCAAAGCCACAGCACCTAATTCACAAGCGGTTTGGGCAAGATTAAGCGCAAGTCTCGCATCATCAAATTGACCATCTAAATACGTTACACCACCATTAAGTCCTTTTGGTTTTAAATTTTTTATTTTTTTATTTGCTTTGTTGGCAGAAATAATCCTAGAACCTCCTAGTGATAGTCTAGCTGATAACCAATCATAAATAGTTAAACCAAAACCATAATAATATTTAAACCACCAATTATAGCTTGGTATTAAAAAGGTTAGCCTTTTAAACAAGTGGTTGGCATTTTTTTCTAGAAGACCCCTTTCTCGTAAGGCCTCAATCACTAACTTAATGTTTCCTTGAGCTAAGTATCTTACACCTCCATGAACTAATTTGGTACTTCTGCTCGAAGTCCCTTTCGCAAAATCATAGGCTTCAAATAGTGCAACTTTAAATCCTCTAGATGCTGCATCTACTGCAATACCTAAGCCACTTGCACCACCACCAATCACAACAATATCAAATTCCGTTGTAGCTTTTAATAGCTTAATCTGTTCATCTCTGTTAAACATTAATTATGCATCTTTTATATATTCATTATACATCGCTATCGGAAATAGTGCTGTCCAGCCACAAAAATCCTTCTTTGCAGGCATACCGTAGGATACTAAATCAGGTGCATAGTTCTCCCAAAATGTTCCAGTGGCTTTATATACGGTAGCTACATTTTCATAAGTTTTTTTAGCTATAGATTTTGCCAATTCATCCTCTCCGTAAGCAGTTAATCCTCTTAATACCATATAACTTGTTGGTGCCCAAACACCTCCTAACCAGTAATCGCCCCAACCTAAATAATCAGGATCTGCAGCAGATAATGCAGGTAATGGCATTTTACGACTAAATTCATCCTCATTGGTCAAATAAGAGAGGAACCTCTCAAGTTTATCTTCAGTTACCACTTTACCTAAAAGTGTCCAATACATACCTATATGCCTGCGCACAACTTGCTTATCAAATCCTAAATCATAATAAAATCCATCTGCCTCACTCCAACATTTATCATTTATTGCTTTTGCCACTTTGGAATGAAATTCGTCAAACGTATCAATATCTGCATTTTCGCCAATCATTTTTGCCATTTCTTTTAGTTGAAGACTGAACATAGCCATTTGTGCTGAAAAATCCACCAAACGAGCTTGCTTATTCCAAACACCTTGTTTAGTGTTCACATATTCCGAAATAAAGGTGTTTAGTTTTGTTTCATCAGAGGCATTCATTCCACTTATTTTTTGTCCAAGTTCATGATGGGTCATACCATTGCCTTCTATTGGCTCCCAATCTCTTGGTGCTCTAGGAATATTGTCCATTCCCATGCCCAAGGTATCGCCATAAAACAGATTATCCTCCATCATGTAGTTATTTACATGAAATTGAAAGTTCTTTTTTAAGATTGGATATACTTTTTTGATTCTCTCAACATTTTTAGAGATTTTAAATATTTCAGATTCTGCAAATGCTAACAATGGCGGATTAATGGATACGGGATGTTCTTTTGACCATAAAGGTTCCCCGTTTTGACGATATTCTCTGCAGATATACCCATCGTCTTCTATACGGTCGTAAAAATTATCAAGTGCTTGATAAACCGGTAATTCATCCAAATGATATTTGGCGAAACAACACATAAAGCAGGTGTCCCACAGAAAAATATTAGGTGAAAAAGCAGCATCTATAAAAGGTGCTTTAAAAAAGGGTTCATTATCACCACCTCTAACCTTTTTCTTTGTTATCTCTAAAGCTGTTTTATACATGTTTTCGGCCAATTCATTACTCACCTCTGTTGATACTTTCTTTGCTACCTTATCTTCATCACAACCTATTAATAATGAACTAGCACCTACTGCTCCTGACGCCAAAGCTATATTTTTTGCAAATTCTCTTCTTTTCATACTATTCGGATAATTAAGTTTACCTAGCTTTTAATTTAAAGATAGAAATCAATAAGGCTATTATGGTTATAATCAATAAAAATACGAAGCTCATTTTAAGTGTAAAACTATCTGAAATGTAACCTAGAATTATAGGACCCAACAAGAATCCTAAAAACCCAACACCTGTTACAAAGGATATGCTCTTCGAAGCTGCGATACCTTTTGTTTTGCCAGCCATTCGTATCAATTCTGGTATAATGACCGAAAGCCCTAAACCAATAATACCAAATCCCAAAAGACTTAAAAGCAATCCACTTGAAAGTACTAATAAATAACCTAATGACGCCATTAAACAACCAAGGAAGACTATTTTAGCAGATCCTATTTTTGCACTAATTCCGTCACCAAAAAAACGGCCAATTGTCATCATGATTGAAAAAATAGTAAAACCAAAGCCAGCATAATTTTCTGAAGACACCTCAACAACATCAATTAAATATATAGAGCTCCAATGCTCTATTGCACCTTCATTACCCATAGTAACCATAGCTAAAAATGCTAGTATAAATAATGGTTTAAAAATCTTTATAGGTAGCTGTCCTTTTTCTTTTTTTACCTCTTCTTCTGATTCCTTAATTCTTACATATTGATGCGATAAAATAAGATTGGTAACAATCACTATAATGGTCATGATTACAACATGATAAAAGGGAATTTTAAACACACTCATTAAACCAGTACCGACCAAAGCACCTATAGCTCCTCCTAAGCTAAAAAAACCATGTGCTGCTGACATAATATTTACCCGATCTCTTTTCTCCATTTCAGAAACCAGAGTGTTCATTGCAATATCTGTTAGCCCTGAAAAAATACCAACAATAAATAATGATGCACATAAGGTTTCATAAGAAGGCGCAATTAAAGGGCCTATAAAGGCTATGCTAAAAATGCAAACGCCCACAATTGTAGACCTACCTAAACCAAACTTCTTTGTTATAATTGGTACTATTGGTATAAAAAACAGCAGACCGAGTGCCAAACAAAATAAGGCAAAACCAATTTCAGAATCCGTAAGTTGTAAACTCTCTTTTACTCTTGGAATGTATAACACCCATGTACCTATCATTATATTCAATGAACTAAAAACCCAAACCACAGAGAAGTATCGCCAGTTGGATAAAATTAGTCGTAATGAATACATGTACTAGGTTTTAGGAATTAAAAAGAGTTTCTGGTTCTTCGAGTTGATTCAATTGGTCAATTAAAGATTCATCTAATAATTGAAGTCCATATTGATACGACGCATTCATCCATCCAAAACCTTCTTGAGTTATATATTCAAAATCTGTCCCTACATTACCATATTCTGCAAACACCTTATGAGTAGCTTCTACAACATCATATTTCTCTGGGATAGTACCATTATAATCCACTGCATTGCGAGTAATCATAAACAACCATCGGTAAACTAATTCTTGTAGTTCATCTTGAAATCCATAGTTTTTTAATCCGCCCCATATGAGCATTTGATGAGGTGCCCAACCATTAGGGTAATCCCACTGTCTTTGCATAGCGCCATCTGGTAGTTTAACATTCATTGATCTTGATGTCCCAGCAATACCACCTTTTTCTTTTAATTGTTGCATTAAAGTTGCTACAATTTTATATGCCTCTCTTGCATCAACTAAACCAGCCCAAAGTGGAAAATAATTTGAAGCACTTTCAAAAAAGGTCTGCTTTTCTTTCTTAAAATCGTAATCAAAATATTGACTATGCTCTTCATTCCACATTAATTCATGCATACGTTCAGCGCGTGCATGCATAACTTGAAACCAATAGGTACTATGATATCCGTTAAACTCACCATCGAAATGCAATTCTATCAAATGCGCAAAATCAGATTCATATTTATACAATAGGCTATTTAGAGCTACCGTATTTAAATCTGCACAAACATCATCGAGTCTCCAAGACGTATCATGACCAGATTCTCTCAAACTTCTATCATGAATAAAATAGCGATCTAGTTCTTCATTCTTAATTGAACCATCTTGATACTTTTTTGTAAAATCTCTTGTAGATACCCCTTCATTTTCTGCATACTTTTTCAATTCTGCATCAAAATGTCCTTCCTCACATTCAGGAGGAATTCCAATTCCTTCTGCCCTATAGCGATTGAGTCCGTTGGCTGTAAGTCGATTGCCCTCAACCATCCAAACAGATTCATATTCTTTTATTGCAGTTTTCAAGTGGCTCGCCAACCAATCTTTATCTTTTGTAACCTCAAATACTTCGGAAATAAGGCTACTATAAAAAGGAGGTTGGGTTCGTGTTAAATAATAGCTTCTGTTTGCATTGAGGATTTTACCATAATGTTCAATTTGATATTGAAAATTATCAGCCATAGCTTTTGCCAAATACACCTTACCATCACATATTAAACCAACAGCTTCAAAATAACTGTCCCAACCATACATTTCATTAAATCTGCCACCTGGCACAACAAAAGGCACACCTTTTACCTCATCATTTTCCACCTCTAGTTTTAAACTTAAAATACCTGGCTGATCATTTATTGATTTAACATAAACAGGTGAAATTTCAGCTGGAAGTTTAACTGCTTTTATTGGCAGTTTTGTTTCTAAACCTTTATAATAATCAAAAGCCAAATCATCTGTATGTGGAACATAGACCGGGAGAATATCCGCTGTTAATGCATCATTTTTAGTATCAGAAATTAGTGCTTCAATACCAGATTTATCCATGCGTCTTGTTAAACCATTCCAATAGTAATCCCTAATCATTCTGGTGACTCTATTGACAGGAAGTTCAACAATTTTATCCAGTCCAATTGATGCATGAGTTTGATTATCATTTTTAGCTATAACTAATTCCTGCAATAAATTGGATAAATGATAAGTCCCTTTTACCATATATCTTTCTCCATCCGTTGATACAATACTAAAAGACTTTGGGCCTTTGTCTTCAATTGTTATTTTTTTATCACCATCAGTATCTTCTAGAAGAAGAAGTTTGTCAATGGTGTCCTGAGGAGTTAAATGAAACTTCATTACCATTTGATTTTGCTAGTTTATTTAATCGTATTAATGAAAATAAAATTATTGCCATAGGAATTAATGATAAATAGAATACTTTATCACCACCAAACTTGTCAAACATATAACCAATAATTAGTGATCCCGAAGTACCTCCAATAGCTGAGAAAAAAACGATAATTCCCGCAAGTGGACTATGCTGATCTTTTTCAACAGCCGATAAAACAGATGAATTTACAAGTGGATATAAAGGAGCTAAAAACAGACCAATCATTGGAAACAAGAATGACACTAACGGCAAATCTGCAAATTCACTTACTTTGATTTCTCCCAAATTTTGAGCCATAGGTAATACAATTAAAACCAAAACAGCTGCTAAGATCAATCCGGTAATAGCTATATAAATCCATTTTACATATTTAACTATAATTCCCGTTATAAACCTGCCTACTGCATATGACATCATTAAAATTACAGCCATTTGAGTTGCTAGTTTAGGGACTAAATTCAATGTCTCCTTATTAAAAGTTGGTAACCAGGTCATAATGCCCTGCTCTGTCATTACATAGAAAAAAGCAAAAATAGCAAAGGTCCAAATTACTGGGTTTAGGAGAAGTTTAAACATGGTATTCAAATCTTCTTTTAAGCTTTTTCCACTTTTTTCAACTTCAATATCAAATTTCGAGAACAAGATTATAAAAAATGATATGGCGATTATAACGGACATTAAGAGGTAGCCTCTTAACCAGGCATTTTCATCATGTTCATCAAAGAATAGTGGAAATACAATGTACATAAAGATTATACCAATCATAAATACCGTTTCCACCAGACTCATAAAACGACTATGACCTTTCTTAGAATCTGTGACAAATCCTATTAAGGCGTATACAGCAACTTTGACGACTGCAAAGCTCATCCCAACTGTTGCAAATAATATCTTAACTGCCCAAAAGGAATTACCAAAATACATGCCTATACAACCTAAAAAAACAACAGCTAAACTTATTAGCATACCATTTTTATATCCAATTTTCGGTAAAAAAGAACCGATTACAAAAGATACAATAGCAATTGAAAGATCTTTGAAAGGTTCTAGAATAGCGGCATCTTCCTTGAGTACATCATATACTTCTTGTGAACGCTCAACAAGAATGCCAACACTATTAAGCAAAGCTGCAAAAACAAAGTAGATAAGGAATAACGAAATTTTTATACCTAAATTTTTCATGTTTCAATTTTTATTATTCTTCACTTACCTCTATCTCATCAACTGCTGTCTTGGGTTCATTTAGACGCATTGCCAAAACTGCTGCAATAACAAAGAACACACCAGCGAACATGATAGCATTTGTTGCAACACCACCTAATAAATATTTATAGATTGGCCCAAATGATAAAGTTTGAATTCCCATTGGTATTACAATCATCATATTAAGTATTCCCATGTAAACACCACGCCTTTCTTGAGATACTACTTTAGAAACCATAGTGTAAGGTATTCCCATCATAGCTGCCCAACCAACACCAAATAAAACCATAGGTACTAATACTAAATTAGGATCTTGGATATTAGGAATTGAGAACAAAGCGATTGCCGTACCAACTAAACTTAATGCATAAACTTTTTTACCACCAAACTTCATAGTCAATGGCACTAATGCCAATGCCACAAGCATAGTCACTACATTATAAGTGGTATTCATTTTTGCAGCCTGTGCTGCCGCTTCAGAAGTTGAATAATTTAAGGTTTGCCTAAATAATGGCGTTATAAATTGCCAATAAATGAATAAGGCATACCATTGAAATAAATAGACACCTGCAATCTTCCACATAAATTTTGGCATATCTTTAATTGCAGCAATAATTTCATTAAATGGTTCTTTTACTCGGTTTGCAAAACCAAGACTTTTAATGTGATTAATCTCGGCTAGTTCTTTTTCCGTAGGCGGAATTTCAGGTGTTTTAAGAACCGACCATAAAATTGTGGTTATCGAGAGTATACCACCTATATAAAATGAATAGTACAACCATTGCGGTATTTTACCAGCAACTTCGATATCTCCACCAAACCAATTTTGAAATAAAATGATGGACCCATTTGCTAATAGTATACCAGCACCAACAAATAAACTTTGCATTTGATATCCAAGACTAAGTTGTTTCTCAGGCAATTTATCTCCAACAAATGCACGGTAAGGCTCCATTGCCATATTATTGCCAACATCTAATAGCCATAACAATCCAACAGCAAACCATAAAATTGGACTATTGGGAAACGCAAATAAACAAAGACTACCTATTAATGCTCCAATAAGAAAGTATGGTTTACGTCTTCCCCAACGTGGTGACCATGTTTTGTCTGACATAGCTCCAATAATTGGCTGTACAATTAAACCTGTTACGGGACCTGCAATATTTAAAATAGGCAGCATATCCTCTGGAGCACCGAGATATAAAAAAATTGGATTTATTGCTGTTTGTTGTAATCCAAAACTATACTGAATGCCGAGAAACCCAACATTCATATTAAAGATTTGCCAAAAGGACAATCTTGGTTTGGTTAGTTTCATATTGTTGTTATTAGTTAGTTTCTTTTTAAAAATATTACCAAAATGAACTGAAGGCACTAACGCATTCACTGTATTCTGTAAGCAGCAAGACTAATCTTTATTACTCAGTTATAATAAACTAATCTATAATGTCATTTTTTACAGTCATGTCAGCATATTTCCTATGCTCACTGATAATATTATGTTCTATTTCTAGAACCTTTTCATTAAAATCACCCATTATATCTCTCGCACGTTTTTCTCTATTCAATTTTGTGTCTATGAATGAATTTTCAATAAAAACTTTAAAAGTAGGCGCTCTAAGGAGCATGGTGTAGGTTCCTTCTACTACACAAAAATCATAACAATTCGAATCAATTGCTTCAGTACCGATAGAATTATTATCATAATGTACCAAAGGCTTTTCTATTTCGCCTTTATCGCTAATAAAGGCGTTTATATGATTATCTAAAAGTTTCAAATTAACTTCAGATGGACCTACATTAACTATATCTTCAAGTCTTTGGTTATGATTATCTTTTGGTGGCAGAAAGAAATAATCATCACCATGAAAAAGAAAACCTTTTAACCCTAGTTTATTTTCAATATCAACGAATAATGCGTAGGCCAAGGATGTTTTACCTGATCCTGATTCACCACCAACAGCAATACAAATTCGCTTTTTAGATAAAAATTGTGGTTTTAATTTTTCAATTATTTCGTTGTTAGTTTTTTGAAAACTGGAATGATATGTAAGCTTATCACCTATCATATCATTTATTCAAACTTCATTTTAATATTGTTTACTATAAAATTCCCCACATTTCTTCCTTGAATTAATCCTTCATCTATTGCAGCTCTATAGTGAATTCCACCATATAATCTACTTACAGCTGCTTCTTCGGCCGCAAGGTTAAACGATTTAAATGAACGAACAGGAAGTCCAAAAGGAACTTCGGTATCGTCATCAAAAGCAAAATTATCTCCAAAAATTGCCGTAAGTGCAGTGGATGCTGCTCCTGATACTACCGAATGACCACTGGTATATTCAGGGAACGGTGGTGTTTGCAATATTGGTAACCAATCTGGATCTAAATGTTGATTGATAAGTGTTTCTGGTCTTATAAGGTTACTTCTGTATTTTTCATCCCAACAACTAATAAAAGCATCAGCTATTGCTATGGACGTTTTTGTGTAAGCATTAACTGTTTGAGCAACATCAGCATTTGTATTTCTGGAAGCTATCTTCACAATTCCAATCCAGTGTGCGCCTGGAGAAATTTTCTTTGTTGCAAACATAAAATGACCTCTAGTCACAGACACAAAAGGATTACAATCCCAGAATTGAGCAATTTCAATCTCTTCAGAATCATCACCTTTTTCAGTAATCTCCATACTCACATCATAAACTTCCATAAGTTCTTCATAAAACTTAGATCCTTTCTCTAATGAAAATTCTGGATGTTTATTTGGCTTAAACTGTGCTGCAGAGTCTAATACGAATGTTCTTATTTTATTCCAATGAGGCTCAATACCGTCCATATAAGAAGGTGGTGTTGGTTGCCATCTTGATGGATCGTCTGTATCTACGGTAAACTTAGGCATCGTCCTAGTTTGATTGTAGTTGTCCTTATCCATCCACTGTTTCACATGTTTTACAACCTCAAATGCGTAAATTTTTGCTGTTTTGAATTCAGATTCGTTCTTCGACTCCCAGTCTGCATATAAACTATCTTGCAAAACTTCCATTTTTTCTTCTGAAAAAATTAAACTTTTACTTAATTCCATATGGGCAATAATTGCTGATAATTCTAGGTTTATATTCTTAGAATCATCTGCTAAAGGTATTGCTGATAGCTCTTTAATCTTGCCCTCTAAAGATTCCATTTCTTGAGTTTGCTGGGCCAATATTTCATATGCCGCAATATTTGGGTATACAAAAACTCTACTCGCAACTGGTGGTGAAAATATATCATGGATTTGAATATCCATCACTTTGTCTACTGATGCATGAAACACTTCAGGCGTTATTTCAATAGGCTCAGCAGGTTTACTACAACTTGATAATGCAAATACAATACTAAAAATGTATATATAATGCTTAAATCTCTTCATTTCTCAATTCTTCTTTTTATTGGCTTGTCGTATAGGACTTACCATTATTCGTAACAATTAAATATTCCTTTTCTTTTAGTTTAATAATTCTTCTTCCTCTAATACCTCTTGGCAAATTAAGGTTTTCATAGGTCATATTATCTATATCGCTAAAGTTAAGTATTCCTCCAGAATTTGAGGATGCTTCACCCAATTCTGTTACGTACCCATTATGGTTACCTGTAAATACCAGATTATCACCATCAATTAAAATATTCTCTAAGGTACTTAATTGTGCTTGTTTTGGTAATGGAACTGACGAAAAAGTACTACCATCATTTAAATACACCATAGATCTTAACTCGTAAATGTATTTAATATTTATGATTGCGTCTTCTGGTTTATCAGTTAAATCACTAATGCTGGACACGTTGGCAAACGAATTGTAATCTGTATATTTTTTTCTCAGATAAGGCATTTGTTCTACCAATTTATCTTTAGACGCAAACGGAACATAAGTACCGAAGAAATCATAAAATATGAGTTGATCTAATTTTTCGTTTTCATCAAAATCATCTAAATACATTTTTACCGGCTTATCTTCTGAAGCTTTCCACTTAAAATTCAATCCAACATTGCCACCAATTATATCGAGGTTACCATCCTTGTTCAGATCAGATATTTCAATAGTATTCCACATACCATTGGTGTTTCCAAGACCATAGTCTTTGGTCTTATCAATAAACTTACCATCTTTGGTGAATGACATCACGGTAATTGGCATCCAATCTCCTGCAAGAATCAATTCCACTAAACCGTCATTATTTAAATCTGCCCATTTAGAATCTGTTATCATTCCAAAGCGTGCCTTCGCATAGATTTCAAAAACATTATTTCCTTTATTTTTTAGAATGTAACTATGAGGTGACAATCCATAGGCTCCAGGTACAGATCTATTACCAATAAATAAATCTACCAAACCGTCATTATCAAAGTCATGACTAGACACTGATCCTCCATTAGTACTAATCAACTTAGATTTTAGTTTTGAAAAATTACCTTTACCATCATTTAGATACACCCTGTCTTCTAATAAAGGGTGGCCAGTACTATAATCATTTCCACCACTTAAGGCATAGATATCAAGATCATTATCATTATCAATATCTATAGCAATAGCATCAGTATCTTCGTATTTAGAGTCAGTATTAAAAACTTCAGTTGTACTTTTTTCATAATCACCAGCTTCATTCATATAAAACAATACTGGTTTTTGATTTCGCGCTCCTCCAATAAATAAATCATTAAGGCCATCGCCATTAAAGTCTGCGTGTACTACAGAAGGCCCTTCTCTAGATAAATTCTCTGGCGCCAATGCATCTTGTTCATAGTCTAGGAATACATTCTCAAAGTGTCTGAATGCAAATTCTTCATATTTAGTTTCCATTGACGATTCATATTTATACGATTTCGTATTTTCTTTCTGTACAGTTACTTTAGAATTAATAGCTACAGATGTATTGATCGTTTCAGTTCCGTTTAACCAAACAACTTTAAGAGAGTCAATTTTAGAAGTTTCACCTAATCCAAAATGAATGTCAGTTGTTGAACTTGACAAATATCCTTTCACAGAAATTTGCTCTTTGAAATAAACCTCATCACCAGCATAAACAAATACTTTTGTACCGTTTGTATTAATGCCATTATTGGCATTAAAAAGCTTAACGGTTAAAAAATTATTCTCACTTGTATTTTCTAAAAGTGTAACATTCTCATTAATATTATTTACCACAATATCTAAATCGCCATCATTATCTAAATCTGAATATGCCGCACCATTTGAATAGGTTCCTTTATTGTCAGAATCTACAATTGATGGTTCAAAAACAAGGTTGCTTTTATTGGTTAGTAACTTGTTTGGCAAATTTACAGTTGGCATAAGATCGATGAGTTTTAACTCAACACTATCTTGATTGGTTTCGTTATAATTTGCAAATTCTACAGTACTTAAATACTTTATATAATCGAGATCGTTGGGTCTTTTATAAATACCATTGGTAACAAAAATGTCATTTAGACCATCATTATTATAATCTAAAAGTAATGGTGACCAACTCCAGTCGGTGGCATGTGTTTCTGTAATTAATGCCGCATCTACAAAATAATTCCCTTGATTTAACTGCAAATGATTCCGAGCATACTGTTGCTGAAAACCAAATGAATTTTTTATTTGATTAATTTTATCTGTATCCTCACCTCCGGATTTTAAAAATATCTCAGAATCATAAGGCATCATATCAAGGCTGAAAATATCTAATTTCCCATTATTGTTTACATCAGCAATATCAACTCCCATGGTAAATCTAGTTGTATGGTTGAAATAATCTGTACTAGATTCTTTAAAGGTTTTGTCACCATTATTGATATATAAGTAATCATTTTCGTGAAAATCATTACCAACATAAATATCCATATAACCATCGTTATTGACATCTGAAGTTGCCAAAGCCAATCCATATCCTAACGCACTGCTGTATATATTTGCTTCTTCAGTGACGTCAATAAATTTTATTTCTCCATTAACATTGGTGTTTTCAAATAAAAGGTCGCCTGATAACTCATCCTTAGTAGTTCTTGTTTTTGAGTTAGCATAAGAATATACGGTGTGAATGGAATGATTCATTAAATACATATCCATATCACCATCATTGTCATAATCAAAAAAGGATGCTTGGGTTGAAAATCCTGAAAAGTTAATACCGTATTTTTCTGCCTGTTCTTCGAATGTGTTATTACCTCTATTTATATAAAGTTCATTAGATGATTTAAGTGTTTTGTAATCACCCACTTTACATACATAGATATCTAGTAGACCATCGCTGTTGACATCACTCATTGTAACTCCTGTTGACCAAGAGCTATTTTGGCTAATACCAGCCTCTTCTGATATATCCTTAAACTTTAAGTTACCTAAATTAAGGAAGAGTTTATCTGGTTTTTGATTAGCGGTTAGGTAAACATCGTCTAATCCGTCATTATTGATATCGCCTAAGGCAACACCTCCTCCATTATAATAGTAGAGAAACTCAATAATATTAAGATCTCCTGTATCTGTTAAATCATTAGAAAAAAACAAACCTGAATCTGCAGAAGTAATGTTATTAAAGGGTGCCTTATCACTAATATCATTAATACCACCTTCTCCTTTTTCATTTGCACAGGCAAATATTAACAGTAATATTAAACCAATCTTCTTTTTCATATTAAAACTTATATACCTCTAGAGCATCATTATTCTTGGCAATAAAAATTCTATTTCCTAGTATTTCTATGTCTCTTATTTCACCGTTAATTTTAATTCCCTTACCAGTTGTATGGTTTCTAAATTCGTTATTACCCAAGTTTTCTAAGTAGTTTCCATAAGATGCGTCATATCTACCAAACTCTGGCATTACGCCATTAAGGTTTCCGCCTAGTAGCAGGTCTAAATCGCCATCTTTATCAAAATCCGCTGTGGCTATCGCATATATTGGCGAAAACTGAACTTCCTTGGGTAAGTCCTTAACCTCAAAGTTAAATTCTCCATTATTTACCAACAGTATTGTTCTTAAATTATTGGCTTCGATTACCGTACTTGTATTTAACTGTGATTCTGTAAATATATCATTGATGTCTGCATCCTTAAATGACTCATAATCTGGATATTTTTTACTTAAAAACTTTAATTGATCAACTAGGCTATGCCTTAATGCATATGGATATTGCCTACCATTTTCGGCTGTAAAGGTTAGAATAGGATCTACATAACTGTTGCCATCAAAATCGTTAGCATAAAGTTTTATTGGATTATCAGCTGAAGCTCTAAACCTACTATTTAGACCATGATTACCAACTATTAAATCATCATCACCATCACCATCTATATCAGCTTTTTCAATGGTATTATACCAACCTCTTAAATTTGATAATTTATTATTTTCTATTTCTTTAAATGACCCATCTGTATTCTTAAATACTCTAATACCCATAAATTCACCAACAACAATCAAGTCTTGTGAGCTGTTATTATCAATATCAATAAATTGGGCGTCAGTTATCATACCTAAGGTCAAGAATTCTGAAGCCAAGTCTGCTGATTTTTCAGAAAAGATACCATTACCATCATTTATCAATAAATAACCTGAAGCAGGATCTCCATATTTCTTAGGGATAGAACGTTCACCAACAAATAAATCTAAATCATTATCATTATCCACATCAGCCACAGTTACGGTACTACTGCTATGATAACCGTTTACCGTAGGTAATATTTGTTGAGAGACGGTAAAGTTACCTTTACCATCGTTTATATAAAGTTTGTCTAAATAGTTAGGGCTAAATTTTGAAAATTCTATACCTCCACTACAAACATAAAGATCTAAGTCACCATCACCGTCTGCATCAAAAAATACACTTTCTCCATCCTCTGAAACTTTATTGGTATTAAATATTGAATTATTTCCTTCAACAAAATGATTATTTCTATTTATAAATAACTTGCCAGAATTACCTTTAGAACCACCAATGAAAACATCTTCATTGCCATCACCATTTACGTCACCAAATGCCATTTTTGGACCTTCAGTACTTCTCATAAATGGTAACAGTCGCTCTACATTGAAGTCCACATAGTTATTTTCCTTATGTGTATAGTTGATGGTAGAATTATCTTCAAAAAACAGTTGCTCTTTCTCATCTATTGGCTTTTCAGACGCATCTTTAGCATCTTTTTCATCCAATGTTATGGTTTTATCAACTTCCGCTACTGATAACTTTGTCACTTTACCAGAAGGCCAGTTAACCGTTAAAGTTAAGTTGTCTGTTTCTTTAAATCCAAAATTTGGTCGCTTGTCCATTGAAGATTGAAATCCTCTAACAGGTTGTTGCTCCAAATAATAAGTATTTGCATCACTTGACAGCTTTAATTTAGACCCAATGGCATCTTTATTTAATCCCTCACCATTTAAAATTACCTTTAAGTAATGACTATCTGAATCTTTCAACTGATTGTCATAGACAAATAATGGCATATTTACATTGTTGACTACAACATCTAAATCACCATCATTATCTAAATCTCCATAAGCTGATCCATTAGAGAAACCCTCTGTATCAAGACCGTTTTTCGTACGCTCAAATTTTAAATCTCCTGTGTTAATGTATGAATGATTCTTTACCTTGTTTGAAGGTATGATATCAATTAACTTTTTATAATTGACTTGATTATCCTTTATTATTGACTCTATGACCTCCTGATTAGAAATGTATTTTAAATAATCTTGATTTGTTAAATCCTGATAGATACCATTTGCAATAAACAGGTCTTTCAAACCATCATTATTCATATCAAAGAACAATGCACCCCAACTCCAGTCTGAAGCTTCAACTCCACTGAAACGACCAACTTCTGTAAATGTAAGGTCGCTATTGTTTAGCTGTAACATGTTACGCGTGAATTGATGGTAGTAATCATTTTTTACGTTGTATTGATATTTGTTCCAATCTTCGAAAGTGGTTACGGTTTTTAAACGATCGTATTCACTAGGCAACATTTCAGTAATAAAAATGTCATTATAACCATCGTTATTAATATCAGCCGTATCAGCACCCATTGATGCACCACTAATAGAATTTATAGATGACGTAAGGCATTCTTTAAAAGTTCCATCTTGATTATTGATGTACAAATAGTCTCTTTCAAAAAAATCATTAGATACATATATATCTTGCCAACCATCATTATTCATATCTCCAACCGTAACACCCAATCCAAAGCCAATAACACTTCCATAAATACCAGCTTTTTCACTAACATCTACAAAAAGGCCGTCTCTGTTTTCAAATAATTTATCACCTCCAAGTACATCTCTTTTTGGGCGTTCATTCTTAGTAAGGTTGAAACTACCAATCGCCTGATAAGAATTATTCAGAAGATACACATCTAAATCTCCATCATTATCATAATCGAAAAAAGAGGCATGTGTTGAAAACCCTTTGTCGTCAAGACCTAATTCATTCGCTTTTTCAGTAAATGTTAGGTCACCATTATTAATAAAAAATTCATTTTGTTTATTATCGCCTTTTACATCACCAGAATTGCATACATATATATCTAAATACCCATCAGCATTAATATCAACCATTGAAACTCCTGTAGACCAAGCTTTTTTACCTCCAATTTTTGCTTTTTCTGAAATATCTTCAAACTTAAAATCTCCTTTGTTTAAATAGAGCTTGTTTTGGTTAAGATTAGAGGTTAGATAAATGTCTTGTAAGCCATCATTATTTACATCACCAATTGCTACACCACCACCGTTGTAAAAATTTCGGTATTTATATACATTAAAGTCGTCTGTTGACACTAAATCGTTGCTGAAGTTAATCCCAGTTGTCTCTGCATCAAGTAATTTAAATTGAGGTGAATTGTCTTCTGATAGACTTTCTATATTGTCTTCATTACATGACATCACCAGCAATAAAACGAAAATAAAATACGTATACTTTTTCATTTCTATTTGCTTAATTGATTATACCTGTACTCCATATCTTCTATCACAACTGAAACATCCTTATTAGATTCTACCTTTAATCTAATTTGTCTATTCCCATCAACCTTTACCAAAACGTCTTTAACAATAAGGAAATCATTTCCTGGATACCATTTTAGTAAGGTGTCCTTAACTTTAGGCAATAATTTATCCGCAGACAAATCTTTATTCCAAGGTGCCCAAGCTACATGAGAAAATTTAACATCCATTGCAATTATCTCGTCCTTAGGATTGAACTTTGCATAAAAAAGCATTCTTATTTTACCTTTAACATCGGTTGAATCCTTCGGATTCAATATAGCCTGTACATAATTATTACTTGGTCCATGAGTAAATATTTTCTTCCTATTGTATTCCCAACATGCATTATAAAATTCTGTCTTTGACTGACCGAATTTAAAACTGTAGAATATTGAATCATTTCTTACACCACTTGCTAATTCATCTTCTACTAGGTTTGTGTATTCTGATTGGCACGCTACTAAAAAAATAATTGAAAAAAGTAATGCTGTTTTACAAACTCTTATTCTCATTCTTTATGTTTTTTTCTTCTACTTTAAAAAATTGTAAACTATCATTATTTATTGATGTAATCAATACTATTTCATCATTTATGTTTTCAATTTGAAAATCTCTTATTTGGCCATCAATATTAAGTGAAACCACATCACTATATTCATTGTTTTGCCCTCCGTATAACAACCATCCTTTTGAAGCGTCATCTATACCAAATTGAGGTTTAATAAGGTATTGATTGCCACCAAAAAGAACATCTAAATACCCATCACTATCGACATCCACGGTTTCAATTGCAGACACGTTAGAGTACTGGATTTCGCTTGGTAAATTTTGACTAACAAAGGTCTTATTTTTATTTAAAAAAATAGCTGTATTTAGCATTTTAATATCTAAAATTTTTGACTTTTTCAGCTGTTCATTTGTGAAAATGGTTTCAATCGTAGCATTTGAATAATCCTTATAATATAGTAGCTTTTGTTTTAGACTTGCCAGTTGGGTAACTAACTCGTCTCTATCCACAATAGGATAGTATTTACCATCTTGTTTTTGACATATGATTTGTTCCGTTGTGCCATTATTATCAAAATCCGATAAGTACATTCGCATACCTGAATTGTAGAATGAATTTTTCCCTTTATTACCTGCAATAATATCTAGATTACCATCATTATCCAGGTCCTTAACCTCTATGGTTTTCCATAGACCAGAAGTGTCTGATAGTCCAAATTTTTCTGTTTCATTAACCAATTCTCCATTTTTATTGATGAAAATAGATATAGGCATCCATTCACCAGCAACAACTAAATCCTTAATACTGTCATTATTAATATCTGCCCAATGAGAATCTGTAATTAAGCCAATATCCTTAAGCTCTGTTGGTTGCTGAAAATCAAAATTATTATTTCCTGAATTTTGCAAAATATAACCTGAAGTTGGTATACCATAAGTATCTACTTTAAAGCGTTCGCCAATAAATAAATCGATATCGTTATCATTATCATAATCATAGGCAGAAACCGTAGAAGTGCTTATTGCAAATGGAAACTTTAAGGACTCCATACTGAGTTTAAAATTATTTTGACCATCATTTATATATAATCTGTCATTTAATGCAAAATCAAATTTTGAGAACGATTTTCCACCACTAGTAACATATAAATCTAAGTCACCATCATTATCGCTATCAAAAAATACAGCATCGGTGTCTTCAGACCTTATACTAAGATTAAAGGGCTCAGTAATTTCAATATAATCACCATCACCTTGAGAAAGAAATAATCGGCCCGATTGTCCTTTAGCTCCACCTACATAAAAGTCTACTATTTTGTCTTTGTTAATATCAGCGGTGGCAATTTTAGGACCTTCATTATTACACATTTCAGGTAACAATTGTTCTTTATTAAAATCTACCGTATTATTTTCCTCATGCTTAAACCTGAAAATATCTTCAATCGCAGTAAATGCACTTTCACCTACTTTAATATCCTTAGATTCCAAAAATGAATCTTCATCACTTTGATTAAAAACGTAGGTATTGTTAACTTCAATGTTGTATTTTTTTGTTCTCAAACCATTAGGCCATGTGATAAAAAGACTATCCACTGTATCCGAAGTATTTGTACCCAATAGCATTTTATATGATATTGAACTTTGGAAGCCTCTAGAGGGAAAATTTTCAAGACTACCATATTTATTCTGTCCGTAATAAATCTCAACTTTTGCACCAACTGCAAATGTGTTTTTGCCAACACCTTTCAATTCAATGGATATACTTTTATTAGTTAAAGTATCAGTTGTGTTTTCATAAATAAATGCTGGCATGTTTACATTATTGATAACTAAATCTAAATCACCATCATTGTCTATATCGCCATATGCACTACCGTTACTGAAGCTGGGTGTTTCAAATCCCCAATTTGAGGTCATCTCATCAAACTCAAAATCACCTTTATTCTTAAAAACCGCATTGGGCACAGCCTGAGAAGGCATCATATCAACTAATTTGTTCATAATTTCTCCTTCAGACTTAATCATATCCCTAATCTTATCTTCATTTGCCATATATATCAAATAGTCTCTATCTAACAGATCCTTGTAAATTCCATTACTTATAAAGATATCTTTCAGTCCATCATTATCTGCATCAAATAGCAAAGAAGCCCAACTCCACTCTGAAGCTGCTACATTAGAGAGCCTGCTAATTTCAAAAAAACTTTTGCCTCCCATATTACGATGAAGGGCATTTCTTGAAAATTGTTGATGATAGCCTTTGCTTTTGGCCATATCATATTTATTCCACGACTCAAATATGGTCTTTGTTCGCTGTCTTTCAATGGTTCTTGGTAACATTTCTGTTACCATAATATCTGAAAATGAGTCGTTATTTAAATCAGCGGCATCAGCTCCCATGGAACCCATTGAAATAGAGCCGAATTGTTGAGTTAGAGTTTCATTAAATGTACCGTCTTGATTATTTATATATAAATAATCACGTTCAAAAAAGTCATTAGAAATGAATATATCTGGCCAAGTATCGTTGTTATAATCACTTACTGTTATACCCAATCCAAAACCTATGGCACTGGAATATATATTAGATTCTTCCGTTACGTCTACAAAAACGTTATTATCGTTACGTAATAACTTATTTCCAGATTCAGTTGGTACATTTCTTTGGTCTTTCACAAAATCAAAATTTCCAACTGCCTTTATAGAATTATTCAATAAATAACAATCTAAATCTCCGTCCTTATCATAGTCAAAAAAATTCGCTTGAACGCTGAGTCCAACTATATCAAGTCCATATTCTTTAGACCGTTCGGTAAATGTTAAATCTCCGTTATTGATAAATAACTCATTATGCCTATTACTAATCTCACTAGGTGGCCCAGCTTTACAAACATAAATATCTAATAAACCATCACTATTTATATCTATAAATGACACACCAGATGACCAAACATTCTCGCTTGATACACCTGCTTTTGATGTTATATCTTCAAATTTCCAGTTACCCTTATTTAAATATAACTGATTGTCTACCAAATTACCCGTGAAGAATATATCTAATAATCCGTCATTATTAATGTCACCTAGAGCAACACCACCACCATTAAAAAAGTTTCTATACGTATAAGGATTTAATGCCTCGTTATATTCTAAAGCATTATTAAATATAACACCAGTAGAGGTGCTTTTTTTTAATTGAAATAAGGTAGGAAATTCCATTTTATCAGAGTTACAGGAGAATATTGTAACACTAACAAATAGGATAATAAACAAGTTTTTCATTTAAGCACTAAAAAATATTATAAAAAAGGGGTACTTTAAAAGTACCCCTTTTTACTCAAATAAAATACTTAATAATTAAATTAATAACCAGTGTTTTGCGTTAGTGTACCGCCACTAGCTTCAATTTGTTCTTGAGGGATTGGCATTACAGTTCTAAATGCATCACTGTTTGTTTTTTCCCACCATGAATCTCCCCATTTTCCGAATCTGATCAAGTCAGTTCTTCTACTAGATTCTTGGAACATTTCTTTTCCTCTTTCATCGAAGAAACCGTCAGCATCGATTGACGCTAATGGAGAAAGACCAGCTCTAGCTCTAATAGTATTTACATCTCCTAATGCCATATTCCAATTACCAGCATTTCTTGCCATTGCTTCAGCTCTCATTAAATACACATCTCCTAAACGTACGATTGGATAATCATTGTTCATATCTGGTCTACCAAATAATTGGAAACTGAACTTTTTGGCTCTTACACCACTCTGTCTAACAGAGTTAGGTTCTAGCTCACTAATTTCAGGTGTATATTCAACAACAATTGTTGGGTCATCAGAAGCATAATCTAATAAATCAGCACCATCAAAATCAGTTTGTGGTCCTGCCAAGAAGTTAGCTTCTTTTCTTAAATCTCCATTATCATAGCTGTTATAGAATTCTTCTAAAACTTGGTAACCATTCCATGGTTGTGCATCTAAAGCAAATGTTTGTTGAGAACTATAGTGTAAGTTCATCTGAGAGAAGTTCATCCCACCAGCATTTGACTCATCATAGTATATAGACCATATCATTTCAGGGTTGAATTGGTTGTTAGGTGCAAAAACTGCAGCGTATCCTGATAGTTGATCAGGATCTGAAGCAACATTTGGACGCTTTGCAAGATTTAATACTGAACAACCATCTTCACATAATTGGTAAGGACCATTGTCTATAATATAGCTCGCTGCCCACATAGCTTCTTCCCATCTCGGTGTACCTGAATAAACCTCAGCATTTAAATATAGCTTAGCTAATACACCTAAGGCTGCAAATTGATTTACAATGTATGGTTCTGAACCAGTACCTAAATCACTACCAGATAAATCCATACTTCCTGTTACGGCCGGTATACCTAAAGCATCCAATAATTCTTGCTCAACAAAGTTAAATACAGCAGTACGCTCTGATTGTGGAGCATCTGAACCTGAAGAGGTAATAAGCTTTACTCTTCCATATAAATCTAACAATCTCCAATAGAAGAATGCTCTAATAGTTTTGGCTTGTGCAGCTTCACCTGGAGATAAAGCTGACTCTAACGCAAGATTAGTTTCTGCAATACCACCATAGGCATCAACCCAGGTTCCGTTAAGCGGTCCATTTGAAGAATTCACAGTATGTCTGTGCATATCTAACCAAATACCACCATCAAACCAGTCACCACCTTTTTGGCCAATTGCCATCTCATCAGAAGAAACTGTTTGTACTGAATAGTAACTACCGTGACCAGCAGAACCGTTTCTTAGTCTACCATATGCCGCAGCTAATGCCCCTGAAGGGAAAACACCACCTGCCGTCTCACCAGAGTTGTCTGGTACTCCGTCATCAGAAAATTCAGTTGATAACTCATCTTCTAATACTTCTTCTAGATCTGTACAGGTGTAAAACATCATAGATATCACACCCAGAAATAATAATAAGAATTTTTTCATTTTTTTCATTTTCAATTTTTATTAAAATTTAACATTTAAGCCCAGTGTAATAGTACGATTCTGGAAATAATTGTAACGTCTGTCAATACCAGGAGCTAAAACTTCTGGATTGCCCGTATTACCGCCGTTATCAACAGCTCCAAGATCTTGGAATGCTGGCTCTGGGTCAGCACCTGTGTAATCGGTGATAGTAAATAAGTTCTGTGCTGTTAAAGACACCCTTGCACTCTTAATGAACGAATCATCATTTAAATCAAAGTTATACCCAACAGTTAAGTTATCTAATCTTAAGAAATCTGCTTTCTCAACATAATAAGAACTGAACTGAGCAGTTCTAATATCGTCTCTAGCTAAATCAGTGTTAACATAGTTGTAAGACGACTGAGATCCAATTCTTGGCTCATAAAATACTCTAAACGTATTTACCATGCTATGACCAAACGCACCTCTAAAGAATGCATTTACATCCCAGTTACCAAACTGTACTTGATGTGTCCAACCAATTTCCCAATCTGGAAAACCTTGACCTAGTACTTTGAAGTCACCATCTTCTGCAAGCGCAGAACCTTGATCTGCAACTACATTTCCGTCACCATTAATATCTGCAAGAATAGGAGTTCCATTGGCATCAACTTCGCCTGTAAATACAGGTCCCCAAATTTGACCAATTTCGTCACCTTCTCTTACAAGAATTACTTCCGTATCATTTTGCCCTGGAGCACCTAAGTTAGCAATCGTTCTATCTCCACCAACATTCTTTTCAAGAACAGTCTCATAGGTAGAAGCAACAAGTCCCATATTATAATTAACTCTGTCGTTTCTTACAACATCATAATTAACCGTCAATTCAAATCCCTTTGTATTTAACTCACCAGAGTTTTGAAACTGAGAAGTAAATCCGTTGTTAGAAGCTGCATCAATTTGTACCGAAGTAATAAAGTCTACAATATCTCTGTTATATAAATCCACTGTAGCAGATAATCTGTCCATTGCGAATTCAATACCGAAGTTAAGCTCTCTTTTTTCCTCCCATTTTAAATCTGGATTAGCAAGTCTTGTACCAATACCTGTAGAAGATGATCCAAAGCCACCAGCACCATTTGTTACATTAAATGTTGTTTGTGATAAACCTACACCTGGAGGAATTGCACCTGTCACACCATATCCTAAACGTGCTTTTAACAAGGACACATTATCTAATTGAAGATAGTTATTTAAATCTGCACCAACTGCTACAGACGGGAATGTACCCCATTGATTATCTTCACCAAAACGACTCGATCCTTCACGTCTTAGAGATGCACTTAAATAAATAGCGTCATCAAAAGTAAAGTTTCCTCTTAAGAAGAATGCAATAATTCTATCATCGTCATTTCTCCCACTATTCGCAATTATCCTACCTGCTTCGTTTAAATCTTGAGATACCTCAATTGCATTACTAAAATCAAAATCTACACCTGGAGGGAAATCTCCAACTTGTAAATAATTCTCATTAAAATCATTTTCTTGGAAAGAGTAACCACCATCTAACTTCATTCTAAAGAAATCATTAAATGTCTTATTATAAGAACCAAATAATTCTAAAGTCTTAGTTCTTGCCTCATTACTGTAGAAATCAGCTCTACCTTTTCTGAAAGGACTTACAGCTCCACCTCTAAAGAATGCAGTCGTTGGGTAATATTGATTATTATCTGTTCTAGAGACTTGTTGCCCAACATTTAATGTTGCGGTTAACTCGTCCGTAAATGAATACCTGAAATCTGCATTATAATTAATGGTTGTCGTCGCACCTGCATTTCTATTTTGTTCAGCAATTGACACTGGGTTAAAACTGTCAAATAAACCAAGAGTTTCGAAATATCCACCAAACTGATCTGAGTTAAATGCAAAAGGTGCATCATCACCAAATACAGGAGCAGTAGGGTTATAGACAATTGCATAACGTAATGCTTCGTTGAAACCAAAATCACTATCTCTCTGCGTAAATGCAGAGTTGAAATTAATTCTTAATTTATCATTAAACAGCGTACCAGTAAAGTTACCTCTAACATTCAATTGCTCAAAACCAGAATTAAGTAATATACCTTCAGTATCTCTGTAGTTTACTGCTACCCTGTAGTTAGTATTCTCCGCACCACCAGACATTGCAATGTTGTGAACTTGAGAAAAAGCAGATCTTGTTACCTCGTCTACCCAGTCTGTATCGCTTCCTAAATCTGTACCGCCGGTTGCAAGGAACTGACTACGATTCATTATTTCTACTTCATTAATTGCATCAGAAACTCCGTACTGACCATTATATTCCACAGAAAAAGGTTGGTTACTCCTACCCGATTTTGTAGTAACTAAAATTACACCACTCGATGCTCTAGAACCGTAAATCGCTGCTGCAGAACCATCCTTTAATACCGTAATATTTTTAATATCACTTGGATCCACATTGTTTAAGGATTGTCCAAGTACACCGTCAATTACTACTAAAGGTTCAGTGTTACCACCAACAGTAGAAAGACCTCTAAGTCTAATTATACCGTTGTCATTAGGGTTACCACCTTTGTTGTAGACAGAAAGTCCAGCTACTTTACCTTGCAATAACTGAGATGCATTATTAATCACACCCTTGTTAAATTCTTCTTCACTAACGCTTGTTACAGCGGTGGTGATTTCTTTCCGGACCTGATTACCGTATCCTACAACAACAACAGCTTCTAATTGTGCAACATCTTCTTCAAGAATTACATCAATTACAGAACGTCCGTTTACAGCTATCTCTTGGGTTTTAAAACCGAGATAACTAAAAACAAGAACAGCATCTGAAGCTACATCGTCTAAGGTGTACGTACCATCTAGGTCAGTCTGAGCACCATTAGTGGTCCCCTTTACTATCACATTAACTCCAGGTAAAGTACCTGCGGCATCTGAGACAGTACCTGTTACTGTTTGAGAGTATAGAATACCTCCCAAAACAAAGAAAAAACTACATAAAATTTTTCTTAATAGATTTTGTGTCATACTTAGTTAGTTTAATTAGTATTTGGTTAGATAAGTTATTAGATTAACAAAAAAAAGTTAAATAAATATTAATTAAGGAACTAAAATGCCTCTTTTTTAAGACAACTGCAAAAAAAACTTAAAAAAAACTTAAAATAATTTACGAAAAGGTTTTCGAAAGTTTTCGGTTTTACCTTATTTTTAGATTTTCAAAATCCCCTGATTTTGTTACAGAATCGATACTTAAAATGAAAAAACCCACTTTAAAACAAATTGCTGAAACTCTTGGGATCTCAATTTCTACTGTTTCAAAAGCACTTAAAAATTATCCGGATGTTAGTGCAAAAACAAAGAAAAGTGTTATTGATTTGGCTCAGTCCTTAAATTTCACTCCTAATACATTTGCTCAAAGTTTGAGAAGTAAAGAATCTAAAACAATTGGAGTAATTATTCCTAGTATGGTTCATTATTATTTTTCGAGCATATTAGATGCAATTTTAAAGGAATCTGAAAAAAAAGGTTATATGGTTATAATAATGCAATCTAACGAGGACCACGAACTTGAAAAAAAACAAATTAAACTACTATTAGATAAAGGTGTCGATGGAATATTAATTTCGCTTTCAAATAGAACAAAAGATTTTCAGTACCTACAAAGAGTAATAGATTATGGTACACCACTTGTGCTTTTTGATAAGATTACAAAACTCTTAAAATGCTCTAAAGTAATCATCAATGATATTAAAGCGTCCTACGATGTAGTAACACATTTAATTAATAAAGGTTATAAACGCATAGCTTATTTTAGAGGAGATTTAAATCCTCAAAATTCCATCGATCGTTTTTTAGGATATAAAAAGGCCTTGGAGGATAATGGAATAAAATACGATTCATCTCTTGTTTACTCAAGCCCTATTGCAAATTTTGATGAAGGTTATGCAAATGCAAAAAAATTAATAGAAGAAGACAAGGCCAATGTCGATGCTATTTATACCATTACTGATTTAAATGCGATTGGTGTCATTAATTATTTAAATGAGAAAAATATAAAAATACCAGAGGAAATTGCAGTATTTGGATTTAGTAATTGGTTTATGTCTTCTGTAATAACTCCTTCTTTATCTTCTGTAGAACAGAATGCCTATGAAACAGGTGAAAAATGTGTTGAATTATTATTTAATGAAATAGAGAGCAAACAAAAAGGAATACCTTTTAAACATGAAACAATAACAATAGATACGCAACTAATTTTGCGAAACTCAACTTAAAACAATTTAAGACTCTATAAGACTGTCAATTTCAGATTGTTCAATTATAGGATTTGCTCCCTCCTTTGATGCAACCAAAGCACCTACAGCGCATGCTAAATCTAATGACATTTGTTCACCATGGTGATTAATTAAACCATTAATAAAAGTGGCCAAAAATGAATCTCCAGCACCAACGGTATCCCTAACCTCAACTTTATAGCCAGTATTACTAAATACTTTATTATTCTTAAAATAAATAGCACCCTTATCACCTAAAGTGACACAAATATGGTTTGTGTTTGTTTGCTTTGAGATATAACTACAAAGACTCTCAATTGATTCTGATCTGAATTTTAGGTAATCACATATTTCAAATAGTTCTTCGTCATTAAACTTAATTAGATCAGCATGCATCATTAACTTCATTATTCTTTCTATATTAAAATGAGGCTTTCTTAAATTTACATCAAAGACTTTAAATCTTGCAAAGGGCATTAATTTTAATAGTGTAGTTTTAGATGTTTCCATGCGAGAAGCAAGACTTCCGTATACAAATACCTCCGATTCTTCAGTAATTGATTCTAATATGTCCGAATATTCTATTGCGTCCCAAGCACAGGGCTGTTTTATTTTATAAGATGCAGAACCACCATTATCTAAAGAAACCAAAACCTGACTTGTCTTATACTTATTGCTTACCTGAATACCTTCTGTATGTATCTCGTTGTTTTCAATAAACCGCAACAGCTGCTCACCATCTTTATCATTACCTACACTACTAATCATAGCAACGTCATTTCCAAAAGAACTAAGTCTTAATGCAACGTTTAAGGGTGCACCACCAACTTTTTTCAGTGTTGGAAAAACATCCCATAAAACTTCACCAAAACAAACTATCTTATTCACAATTAATCAAATTTTAACTCTGCAATCTCAACATTACTAATTTTAAACTCAGAGTCTTCACTTTCAATAAAGAATTCATCAAATGGTTCTTTAGGAAAAAACAATTCGGTCAAAACAATTGCTCCATCATTAACAAATACTTCTACGGAGGTTTTATCTAAAAGAATTTGAACTTTAACTTTTTCAAGTGGTTCAGGCAAATTAACTTTTGAAATGTGAGACGCAAATTTCTCGGAAAATTCAACCTTTCCAGATTTTGTTCTATCAAGAAAAAGAGTCTTAGTTAAATTATTTATACCAATTATTAGCGAATCAGAATTATTATTAAAAACAAACCGATATTCATTCTCTCCCAGTCCTTTTAATTGAAATTTAAGATTCAATTTATTGAAGTCAATATCTCTTTCATTTAAGATATTTGATAATTCTTCACCACTACTTAACATATCTTTTTCAATCTTCCTTGAAATAAAATTATTCAGTTCCTTTACGGGTTGGTTTAATAAAGTATATTGCTCATCATTTCTTATTAGATTCAATTCTCTTGGAATTGTCATAGTGCTTCGCCATTTATAGGTTGGGACATCTCTGGCATAATCCCAATTAGACATCCAACCAATAAATAATTTTCTACCATCTATCATAGGAATATTAGACCAGGTTACTCCAGCATAATTATCCCTACCATAATCTAACCAAATTGAATTATATTGATCTAATTGCTTAGAAAAATTATCATCGAGCACAAAATGTTGACCGTCAAAATCACCAATAAAGTATTGTGTTGCACTGCCTCCGTTTGGTCCAGATGGATTGATACTTACTAGTAAAACCCATTTATATTCTTCACTGCCTTCTACCTTAATTGGAAATAAATCTGGGCATTCCCAAACACCACCATGTTCGCCTTTCTCTTCTCCAAAATCAGACTCAAAATCCCAATCCTTTAAATTAGAAGAACTATAAAACATTATTTTATTTCCTGCCGCAAGAGACATAATCCATCGCTTAGTTTTTGTATCCCAAATAACTTTAGGATCTCTAAAATCTTTAATTCCAGGATTTGAAATAACAGGATTTTCATTGTATTTAACCCAAGTCATACCTTCATCCAATGAGTAAGCAATGCCTTGAGTCTGAAAATCTAAATCTCCTCTTTTTTCACCCTCCATATTATGGTATGTGTAAATGGCTACTACAGGCACTTTACCATCCATACCAAATCCTGAGGTATTATGATAATCTACCACAGCACTTCCAGAAAATATAAGTCCCAGCTCATCTGGATATAAGGCAATGGGCTGTTCTTTAAAATTGATTAAGTCTTCACTAATTGCATGTCCCCAATGCATTGGACCCCATACATTATCCTCTGGATAATACTGAAAATACAAATGATATTTACCATTAAGATAAAACATTCCGTTTGGATCGTTCATCCAATTATTCTTTGGCGTAAAGTGATAAAGAGGTCGGTACTTTAATTCATCTTCACTGAGGTTTTCTGTGACCACAAAATCTTTTGAAGGTTCTTCCTTGGTCTCCTTACAACTGAAGCAAACGAATAAAAGTAATATCAGACTTAATTTATAACCCTTTTTCAAGTTGAATTTATTTATCATTTCTAATAAGTTTTTTGCTTAATTCTTCGAGTGATATTCCTTTAGTTTCAGGCATCATAAAAATCACGAATAACAACTGGAACACCATCATTATGGCAAACACCAAAAATACAGTCCCTGGTCCTATTGATGAAAACAAAACTGGAACTAATGAAGGAATTATTGCCGCTAATATCCAATGCGTCGAAGTACCAAAAGACTGACCACTAGCTCTTAAATGATTAGGGAATATTTCAGAAATATAAACCCATATTATGGCACCTTGACCAATAGCATGAGAAGCAATAAAAAGGAACAAAAAAATCGGTACAGCTAGTCCTTCCCAATTAAGAAAAAATGCTATGGAAACTAGACTTAATGAAATAATATATCCTATAGAACCAATATACATTAGGACCTTCCTACCCAATCTGTCAATTAAAAATACACCTAATAACGTAAATATCAAGTTAGTAACACCAATACCAATACTACTTAACAAGGCGGTACTTTCTCCAAGCCCAGCTTCTTCAAAAATTCTTGGTGCATAATATAAAAAAGCATTAATACCCGAAAATTGATTGAACATTGCAACTAAAAATGCTAACATAAGAGGGAATCTATATTTCTTCATAAATATATTTTCACCTGAACTTTGGTTTTCAGTCTCATATTTAACTGTCTGAATAAACTCATCCGCGTCCGCATCTGAATCTATTAATCCTAACACCTTTTTTGCTTCACTTTCTCGTTGTTTAGAAATTAACCAACGAGGACTCTTCGGAACGGTAAAAATTAAAAGTGTATAAATAAAGGCTGGGAATGCTTCTACACCAATCATCCAACGCCATGCATTTTCACCAACATTTCTGAGTAAATAATTGGAAAGAAAAGCTATTAATATTCCAAGAACAATATTAAATTGATATAAGGCTACTAACTTTCCTCTGTTTTTAGCTGGTGATATTTCTGAAACGTAAGCAGGTGCTGCAATAGTTGACACTCCTACTCCTATACCACCTAAAAATCTAAAAAAAGCAAAGCTGTAAGGGTCATTAACCAATGCTGAACCAATTGCCGAAATTAAATAGAATATTCCTATCCATATTAGAGTTGTTTTTCTACCTAATCTGTTGGTAGGTATGCCACCAAAAATCGCTCCAAAAACAGTTCCCCATAATGCCATTGCCATAACAACAGAACCATGAAACCCATCAGAGGATTGCCAAAGCGCTTGTAATTTTTTATCTGCCCCTGAGATTACAACTGTATCAAAACCAAATAAAAAACCTGCAAGTGCAGCCGTAATTGACCATAATAAAATTCGTTTATCCATGATTCATATTGTTTTATAATGCATTAAGATATAAATCTTTATTTAGTAATAATTATTTATCATTAAAAACACACTTTTTAGGTTCCGAAAAGCATTTCGGCAGAAATCGTCTAAAGGTTTTTGATAATCCGTAAAAAAATATTGAAATATTAACACTTTTGAACATCATATAAAAATAGTCTTAAACACATGTTTATCAGTTACTTAAAAACTTATAAAGTGCTCTGACTTTAGATACTATTTAAAAACTCAATCAGCTTTGGAATGTGCAAAAAGTAATTTAGTCATAGATAATCACAATATGTATAAATGATTCTATGGGTCAATTAAATAAATTTAGTAAAACTGTTACTCAAGATCCAACGCAACCAGCAGCACAAGCCATGTTGCATGCCATTGGTTTAACCAAAGAAGATTTTAACAAACCAATAATAGGAATTGCCAGCACTGGTTATGAAGGTAACCCTTGTAATATGCATCTAAATGACTTGGCAAAACTTGTTAAAAATGGTACACAAAACGAAGATGTTATTGGGTTAATATTCAACACTATTGGTGTAAGTGACGGCATATCAATGGGGACGCCAGGTATGCGATATTCCTTACCATCTCGAGATGTTATTGCAGACTCTATGGAAACCGTTGTACAAGCGATGAGTTATGATGGCTTAGTTACAGTTGTAGGTTGTGATAAAAATATGCCTGGTGCCTTAATGGCGATGATTCGTTTAAATAGACCGTCTATATTAGTTTATGGTGGCACCATTGATTCTGGTTGTCATAATGGTAAAAAATTAGATGTAGTCTCAGCATTTGAAGCATGGGGAAGTAAGGTTGCTGGTACCATGACAGAAAATGAATTTCAAAATATAGTTGAGAAAGCTTGCCCAGGAGCTGGAGCATGTGGTGGTATGTATACTGCTAATACTATGGCAAGTGCTATTGAAGCGCTAGGAATGGCTTTGCCTTTTAACTCTTCCAATCCAGCATTGAGTGACTCTAAAAAACAAGAATCTATAAGGGCAGGTGAAGCAATGCGAGTGTTACTTGAAAAGGACATAAAACCTTCAGATATTATTACTAGAAAATCGCTTGAAAATGCAGTAAGGCTTGTAACTATTCTTGGTGGTTCTACTAACGCTGTACTTCACTTTCTAGCTATAGCAAGAGCAGCTCAAATTGATTTTACACTTAAAGATTTTCAAGATATAAGTGACAACACTCCATTCTTGGCAGATTTAAAACCTAGTGGTAAATATCTCATGGAGGATGTTCATGCGGTTGGAGGAATTCCTGCTGTAATGAAGTACCTTTTAAAGAAAGGATTGTTACATGGTGAATGCCTGACAGTAACAGGAAAAACGCTTGCAGAAAACTTATTAGATGTTGAAGATTTAACCGAAGGCCAAGATGTTATAAAACCAATTGAAGAACCTATTAAAACTACTGGCCATTTACGTATGCTTTACGGCAACCTTGCTGAGGAGGGTAGTGTTGCAAAAATAACCGGAAAAGAAGGCTTAAGTTTTAAAGGAAAAGCAAAAGTCTTTGAAGGCGAATATGATGCAAATGATGGTATAAGAGATGGAAAAGTTGAAAAAGGAGATGTTGTTGTTATTCGTTACGAAGGTCCAAAAGGAGGTCCAGGAATGCCAGAAATGCTTAAACCTACTGCCGCAATAATGGGAGCAGGTTTAGGAAAAGATGTCGCTTTAATTACTGATGGTAGATTCTCAGGGGGAACTCATGGTTTTGTCGTTGGACATATCACACCCGAAGCGCAAGAAGGAGGTACCATTGCTTTTGTAAAAGACGGAGATATTATTACTATAGATGCAGAAACCAATACAATTTCAGTTGAAGTTTCTGAAGAAGAATTACAAAAAAGAAGACAACATTGGAAAGCACCAGAATTGAAGTTTGAAAGAGGCGTGCTTTATAAATATGCAAAAACAGTATCATCAGCATCTAAAGGATGTGTAACTGATGAATTTTAAAAGACTGAGAATATGAAAGAAACTCTTACCATACAAAGTCAAACTACAGATACAGAAACTACAGAACGTATAGCTGGTAGCGAAGCCGTTGTAAAATGTTTGCTAGCTGAAGGCGTTGATATTCTATACGGATATCCTGGCGGAGCGATTATGCCAGTTTATGACGAATTATATAAGTATCAAGATAAAATTCATCATGTCTTAACACGTCATGAACAAGGAGCCACACATGCTGCCCAAGGGTTTGCTCGTATTTCTGGTAAAGTAGGAGTTTGCATTGCAACCTCTGGTCCAGGAGCGACCAATTTAATTACTGGGATAGCAGATGCCCAAATAGACTCTACACCTATGGTTTGTATTACAGGTCAGGTAGGTTCTCATTTATTGGGTAGCGATGCGTTTCAAGAAACAGATATTGTAGGTATTTCTACACCTGTTACAAAATGGAATTATCAAATCACAAAGGCGTCTGAGATTCCTGAAATCATGGCTAAAGCATTTTATATTGCTCAAAGTGGACGTCCTGGTCCGGTTCTAGTAGACATAACAAAAGATGCTCAATTTGAAGAGTTTGATTTTAAATATAAAAAATGTACAAAGGTAAGAAGCTACAAAGCTGTTCCAGATACTGACATTTCTAAGGTAAAAGAAGCTGCAGAATTAATAAATACTGCAAAAAAACCAATGATTGTTTGGGGACAGGGAGTCATTCTAGGTGGAGCCGAAGAAGAATTAACAGCCGTAATTGAAAAAGCAGGAATTCCTTCTGCCTGGACAATTCTTGGCGCTTCTGCAATTCCAACAGCTCACCCTTTAAATATTGGTATGGTAGGTATGCATGGTAATTATGCACCAAATGTATTAACTAACGAATGTGATGTGCTAATCGCTATCGGTATGCGATTTGACGATCGTGTAACAGGTAATTTAGATACCTATGCAAAACAAGCGAAGATTATTCACTTTGAGATTGATCCTGCAGAAATAGATAAGAATGTAATGACAGATGTTGCCGTTTTAGGTGATTCTAAAGAAAGCTTAACACAACTATTACCTTTATTGAATGAAAACAAACATTCTGAATGGCATCAAAAATTCAAAGATTTATATGCCATTGAATATAATGAAGTTATAAAAAACGACTTACATCCAACCAAAGAAGGGTTAACCATGGGTGAAGTTTTAAAAGAAATAAATACGCAAACTAACGGAGAAGCGGCAATTGTTTCAGATGTCGGGCAACACCAAATGATTGCTTGTCGTTATGCGGAATTTAAAAACACAAGAAGCAACATTACTTCTGGAGGATTAGGAACCATGGGATTTGGTCTTCCTGCAGCAATTGGAGCAAAAATGGCAGCACCAGAACGCGAAGTCATTTCTATTTCTGGTGATGGTGGTTACCAAATGACACTTCAGGAATTGGGCACCATTTTTCAGCAAAAGGCAGCAGTAAAAGTGGTTGTGTTAAATAATGATTTCCTAGGCATGGTACGTCAATGGCAACAATTGTTTTTTGATAAACGCTACGCTTCAACAGAAATGACAAACCCAAATTTTGTAGCCATCGCAGAAGGTTATTATATAAAAGCAAGGAAAGTTACAAAACGTGAAGAATTAGCAGATGCAGTAAAAGAAATGATAGAAAGTAAAGAGGCCTATTTTTTAGAGGTTTGCGTAGAGAAAGAAGATAATGTATTTCCGATGATACCATCAGGAGCTACTGTTTCAGATATAAGATTAAAATAAGTATGGAAGTGAAACAAAATTTTACGGTTTCGGTATATACCGAAAACAATGTAGGGATATTAAACCGTTTATCTGCAATATTTTTAAAACGTCATATAAATATTGAAAGTATGATTGTTTCAAAATCTGAAATTGATGACGTCTATAGATTCACGTTTGTGGTAGTTGTTCCAAAAACGTTAATTCGAAAAGTAGTTGGGCAGTTAGAAAAACAAATTGAAGTTATTAGAGCCTTTTATCATACAGAAGATGAAATCATATATAACGAAACTGCATTATTTAAAATATCTTCAGAACATTTGTATGATGAAACCATTCAGAATAAAATGAAGTTTAGACGCGCACATATTATATCAATAACAGAAAATTATTTTGTTATCGAAGCATCTGGTTTAAGGGATGATATAGATAATATGTACGAAAAATTAAAACCATATGGTTTGTTGCAATTTGTTCGTTCAGGACGAATTGCCATAACTAGACCAAAAATGGCGATATCAGAATTATTACAAGAAATTAATTAAAAGACTAATAAAATCATGTCAAATTATTTTAACACGTTACCATTAAGAGAACAATTAGAGCAATTAGGAAAGTGTCGTTTTATGGATGCTTCAGAATTTGAAGATGGCGTTGATGCATTAAAAGGAAAGAAAATTGTAATTGTAGGCTGTGGAGCACAAGGGCTTAACCAAGGGTTAAATATGAGAGATTCTGGTTTAGATATTTCGTATACATTACGCCAAGTTGCTATTGATCAAAAGCGCGATTCATACAAAAATGCAACCTCTAACGGATTTACTGTGGGTACATACGAGGAATTAATTCCTACAGCAGATTTAGTCTTAAACTTAACACCAGACAAGCAGCACACTAACGTTGTAAAAGCAGTAATGCCGTTGATGAAAAAAGGAGCAACATTGAGCTATTCACATGGTTTTAATATTGTAGAAGAAGGCACTAAGATTCGTGAAGATATCACTGTAATCATGGTAGCACCAAAATGTCCAGGAACTGAAGTTAGAGAAGAATATAAAAGAGGGTTTGGGGTACCAACGTTAACGGCAGTGCATCCAGAGAATGATCCTGAAGGTAAAGGCTGGGCCCAAGCAAAAGCTTATGCGGTTGCAACTGGAGGTCATCGTGCGGGTGTTTTAGAATCTTCATTTATAGCTGAAGTAAAGTCTGATTTAATGGGAGAACAGACCATTCTTTGCGGTTTACTTCAAACTGGAGCAATTTTGTCATTTGATAAAATGGTAGAAGAAGGTATCGAGCCTGGTTATGCTGCTAAACTTATTCAGTTTGGTTGGGAAACAATTACGGAAGCGTTAAAACATGGTGGCATCACAAATATGATGGACAGATTATCTAATCCTGCCAAGATTAAAGCTTTTGAATTATCAGAAGAACTTAAAGATATAATGCGTCCATTATTTGAAAAGCATATGGATGATATTATTTCAGGTCATTTTTCAACCACTATGATGAAAGATTGGGCTAATGATGATATAAATTTATTGAAATGGCGTGAAGCAACCGGTGAAACAGCCTTTGAAAAAACGGCTCTAACAACAGATCACATTTCAGAACAAGAATATTTTGATAATGGAACATTATTAGTAGCTTTCGTAAAATCTGGTGTAGAACTTGCTTTTGAAACTATGGTTAGCGCAGGTATAATTGAAGATTCCGCATACTACGAATCATTACATGAATTACCATTGATTGCCAATACTATTGCGCGTAAGAAGTTATTTGAAATGAATCGTGTTATTTCTGATACTGCTGAGTATGGTTGCTATTTATTTGACCATGCATGTAAACCATTATTGACTGATTTTATGAAAACGGTTGAAACTGATATCATTGGAAAGTCATATTCAGATACCAATGGCGTGGACAATGTAGAACTAATTACTGTGAACGATGCCATTAGAAATCATCCTATTGAAGCAGTAGGTCAACGTTTACGAGCTGCAATGACAGCAATGAAAGTTATAAAATCAGATGTGAAAACTAAAGATTCTGTCTTAGCATAATAAATTCTTATCATTCTGAAAACGATTCAGAATCTCAGGAAACATGAAAGAAACCACAACGATATACAGACCAACATTAAAGGCAATTGAAGCTGCTGCCGAGAAATTAAAAGGCATTGCATCGGTTACACCTTTGACTAAAAATGGACGGTATTCGAAGCATTTTGGTGCTAATATATATTTTAAAAGAGAGGACTTACAAGAAGTCCGTTCTTACAAAATTCGTGGTGCCTATAATAAGATTTCATCATTAAGTGCATCTCAAACTGAAAACGAAATTGTTTGTGCTAGTGCAGGAAATCATGCACAAGGCGTAGCTCTTTCCTGCAAGCTTTTAAAAATAAAAGGTACTATTTATATGCCTTCACCAACACCTAATCAAAAAATTGAACAGGTGAAAATGTTTGGTGAAGATTATATTGATGTAATTTTAGTGGGTGATTCTTTTGATGATGCTTACCATGCCGCACTAGAAGAATCTGAATCACTCAACAAAACTTTTATTCACCCATTTAATGACGAAAAAGTTATTGAAGGGCAAGCAACTGTAGGTCTGGAAATTATTGATCAGGCCAAAGAACATCCTATTCATTACGTTTTTGTTCCCGTTGGTGGTGGTGGGCTTGCGGCAGGATTGTCATCAGCTTTCAAAATTTTATCTCCGCAAACAAAAATTATTAGTGTAGAACCAAAAGGTGCTTCTGCAATGTTAAACTCTATTAGAAATAATAGAAATATTACATTAAATAAAATAGACAACTTTGTCGATGGTGCTGCTGTGAAACGCGTTGGTGATTTAAATTTTGCGATTTGCAAAGAGACCTTGCATCGTGTTGTTGAAGTAGATGAAGGCAAGATTTGTCAGACTATTTTAGATTTATATAACAAAGATGCCATAGTTGTTGAGCCTGCTGGAGCGCTGAGCCTTTGTGCGTTAGAACAGTTTTCTGAAGAAATAAAAGGTAAGAATGTAGTTTGCGTCATTAGCGGAAGCAATAATGATATTACACGTACCGCAGAGATTAAAGAACGTGCATTGCTATATGCAAATTTAAAACATTACTTCATTGTTAAATTCCCACAACGTACAGGAGCTTTAAGAGATTTTGTTGTAGATATTTTAGGTCCTACAGACGATATTACTCATTTCGAATACACAAAAAAGGCAAACCGCGAAAATGATGTTGCCGTAGTGGGTCTAGAGTTAAAACATCCAGACGATTTAGAACCGTTAATTACTAAAATGAAGCTTCATAATTTTTATGGAGATTATCTTAATGATAAACCCGATTTATTTCAATTCTTAGTTTAAAGAAAATTAAAATGACTATACCAGAACAGTATCAAATTAAAGAGATATTAAATCAAAATACTTACTTAGTTAACGGCGAATTAAAAACTTGGACAGGAGATACTTCAAAAGTATATTCTACCATTTCGTCAACTGAAAACTATCAACCAACTTTATTAGGCACCATACCAACATTAGGAGAAAGTGAAGCGCTCGAAGCGCTTGATTCCGCTGTAAAAGCCTATGGTAAAGGCCAAGGGTTGTGGCCAACTATGAAGGTAGCTGACAGGATTTCATGTATGGAAAAATTTGTTGGACAAATGAAAACCAAACGTGAAGAGGTAGTAAAACTTTTAATGTGGGAAATAGGTAAAAACCTACCTGATTCACAAAAGGAGTTTGACAGAACAGTAGAATACATTTATGATACCATCGAAGACTATAAAAAAATGGATCGTGATAGTGCTAAGTTTGAAAAACACGATGGCGTCCATGCACATATTAGACGAGGTCCTTTAGGCGTTGTTCTATGTTTAGGACCATACAACTATCCACTTAATGAAACGTTTGCTTTGCTTATTCCTGCCTTAATGATGGGCAATACTTCGATATTTAAGCCTGCGAAATTTGGGGTTCTTTTACTTACTCCATTGTTAGAAGCTTTCCAGAGTAGTTTCCCTAAAGGTGTTGTCAATATTATTTATGGACGAGGAAGAACAGTTGCAACTCCAATTATGAGAGATGGTCGTGTAGATGTATTGGCATTAATAGGTAATAGTAAATCGGCAAACGCATTACAGAACGAACATCCTAAAAGTAACCGTTTAAGGATGGTGCTAGGATTAGAAGCTAAAAATCCAGCAATAGTATTACCAGATGCAGATTTAGAACTTGCTATTAATGAATGCATTGCAGGAACGACCTCATTTAATGGGCAACGTTGTACGGCATTAAAAGTATTATATGTTCATGAAGCGATAATTGAAAAATTTAATGCTCTTTTTTCTGAAAAAGTAGATAGTTTAAAATTTGGTAATCCATGGGAAGATGGCGCTAAACTTACGCCTCTACCAGAACCAGATAAACCAGCTTACATCCAAGAATTAATTGATGATGCTACTTCTAAAGGAGCTAAAATAATTAATAATAAAGGTGGCGAAACAACAGACAATTATATTTTCCCTGCTGTATTATACCCAGTAACAAAGGATATGAGAGTATATGAGGAAGAACAATTCGGACCAGTAATACCTGTCATTCCATTTACAGATATTGAGAAACCTTTAGACGATATGGCATCCTCTAATTACGGCCAGCAAGTGAGTCTCTTTGGTAAAGACACTAAAACGTTGGCACCTTTGATTGATACCTTAGTAAATCTTGTTTGTCGTGTAAATCTGAACAGTTCATGTCAGAGAGGACCTGATGTATATCCATTTACTGGAAGAAAGGACTCTGCGGTTGCAACCCTTAGTGTTCATGATGCTCTACGATCATTTTCAATTAGAACTTTTGTCGCATCAAAAGACAATGAGTATAATAATGCAATTTTAAAAGAATTGTTAGACACTAAAGTTTCAAATTTTGTAAGTACAGATTACATCCTTTAACGGAAGGCTAACAATGTGATTTTCATAATATTGATAAAGAATAATTTTCAAATCCATAATTTTAAGTAAAATGTTGCTTAATAGTATTGCCAATAAAAATATAATATGTAGTTTAGTCTTATGATTGTACAATTTAATATCAATAGAGAACACATCCCCTTTGGGAATACTGCTAGAAATCGCCGTCGCTAATACACTAATTAGTAACTAAAACCTCTATTAATTAATCATTTTTTTATTGTGCATAATTCAAGTTTTACATATCAATTACAAATCACAGTTATCCAAGGAGATAACCAGATTTTGATTCGTCGCTTTTCACCACGTCGCCCGTAAGGGTATGCGTTCATTTATGGAACTTAGGTGAGTCCGGTTCCCTTTCAAGACAAAAATCTAAACAAAGTTTTTAATTCAAATTCAATTACAATGCAAATTGTTATTGCAAACAAATCACATAGCATTTACGCAGAGATCATCTGTAAAACAATAGCTGAAGCCGCACAAGTTAGAGGTACTGGTATTGCTAAGCGACAACCAGAATATATAATTAATAAAATGGTAAATGGTAATGCCGTTATTGCATTAGATGACGATAATTTTGCAGGCTTCTGTTATATCGAATCATGGGGACACGGAAAATTCGTTGCAAATTCTGGTTTAATTGTTCATCCTGATTTTAGAAAAATGGGGCTAGCCAAAAAAATAAAAAAAGTAGTTTTTGAACATTCTAGAAAGAAATTTCCAGATTCAAAAGTATTTAGTATAACTACTGGTTTGGCCGTTATGAAAATGAACAGTGAGCTTGGCTATAAGCCTGTGACTTTTTCTGAACTAACAGATGACCAAAGCTTCTGGGACGGTTGCCAAACTTGTAAAAACTATGATGTTTTACAACGTACCGAACAAAAGATGTGCTTATGTACTGGGATGCTTTATGACCCAGCAAAAGAATTGAATAAAAAAGAACAAAAACATAACTACGATAAAAAAGTGTGGACACGATTAAAAAATATCAAACAGTCTATCCTTTTAAAAAAAGATAAAAAATGAAAAAGTTAGTCATAGCATATAGTGGTGGATTAGATACATCTTATTGTGCACTTAGTTTGAGTAAAGCTGGTTACGAAGTCCATGCTGTCTCGGTTAATACAGGTGGCTTTACAGATAAAGAAATCAAGGAGATTGAATCTAATGCTTATAAAATGGGTGTTTCAACCTATAAAAATATAGATGCAATTAAATCCTACTACAACAAAGTAATTAAATACTTAGTTTTTGGTAATGTTCTTAAGAACAATACCTATCCATTGTCAGTAAGCGCAGAACGAATTATACAGGCTATTGAAATTATAGAATATGCTAAAAAAATAGACGCAGAATTTATTGCACATGGTAGCACTGGTGCAGGTAATGACCAAGTGAGATTTGACATGATTTTTCAAACCCTTGCTCCAGAAATAAAAATCATTACGCCAATAAGAGACCAGCAATTATCAAGACAAGAAGAAATTGATTACCTCGTTGCAAATGGAATTGATATGTCTTGGAACAAAGCGAAATATTCAATTAATAAAGGGCTTTGGGGAACTAGTGTTGGTGGCGCCGAAACCTTAACGTCTGAGCTTCCTTTGCCAGAATCAGCTTATCCATCGCAATTAGAAAAAGAGGATAAACAAGAGATAAAACTAACATTTGAAAAAGGCGAACTAGTAGCTATTAATGGAAAAACAAACATACCAGAAAAAAACATAGAAATACTTAATGATATTGCATCTGCTTATGCCATAGGAAGAGATATTCATGTGGGTGATACCATTGTTGGAATTAAAGGTAGAGTTGGATTTGAAGCAGCTGCATCATTAATAATTATAAAAGCTCATCATCTACTTGAAAAACATACACTAACGAAATGGCAACAACAGCACAAGGATTATATCTCTAATTTTTATGGAATGCATCTTCATGAGGGTCAATATTTAGATCCGGTAATGAGAGACATGGAAGCAATGTTAGAGAGTAGCCAGAAAATGGTTTCAGGAGAAGTTAGTATAACATTAAAACCATACCATTTTAACTTAAATGGTATTTCTTCCAAACATGATTTAATGAATACCAATTTTGGAAGTTACGGTGAAGAAAATAAAGGATGGACTGCAGATGAGGCAAAAGGATTTATTAAAATTAACGCCAATGCCAACAAAATTTATCAACTAACAAACTCAGAGATATGATTAAAGCAGGAGTTATAGGAGGAGCAGGTTATACTGCTGGTGAATTGATAAGATTATTACTTAATCATAAAGAGGTAACTATCGATTTCATCTACAGTACTTCAAACGCTGGCAACTATGTTTATCAAGTCCATCAAGACTTAATTGGTTCTACTGAACTAAAGTTTTCATCTGCCGTAAATAAAGAAATCGATGTTTTATTTCTTTGTCTAGGACATGGAAATTCCAAAGATTTTTTATCCAAAATTGAATTCTCAAAAACTACCAAAATTATTGATCTAAGCAATGATTTTAGACTTAAAAAAGATCATGTTTTTCAAGGAAAAAAATTCGTATATGGTTTACCAGAACTTCAAAAAGAGAATATAAAAAAGGCAACACATATTGCTAATCCTGGTTGCTTTGCAACAGCGATTCAACTTGGTTTATTACCATTGGCTAATGCTAATACATTAGAAAGCGACACACATATCAATGCAGTAACTGGCGCAACTGGCGCAGGAACTTCATTATCTCCAACAACTCATTTTACATGGAGAGATAATAACTATTCCTATTATAAACCATTTACTCATCAACACTTAGGTGAAATTAATCAGACCTTAAACATTCTTCAAGACAACTACGAATCTGATGTTTATTTTATGCCGAATAGAGGGAATTTTTCAAGAGGTATTTATGCCACATTATATACTAATTATAACGGTAGCTTAGAAGATGCTTATTCTCTTTTTGAGACTTACTACAATAATGCACCATTTACAGTTATTTCAAAGTCGCCAATACATCTTAAGCAGGTTGTAAATACTAATAAATGCATTATTCATTTACATAAACATAATGACAAACTCCTTGTAAGCAGTATCATAGACAATTTACTTAAAGGTGCTTCAGGTCAGGCTATTCAGAATATGAATCTAATGTTTGGATTTGAAGAATCCGAAGGATTAAAACTAAAAGCTAATTATTTCTAAAGTTAAGAATTATGAAAATCGCAATAATAGGAACAGGTAATTTGGGCAAGTCAATCGCTAATGGACTTATAATTAATAATGCCATTACTACCTTATGTCTTACAAAAAGGAATTTAGAAGAACTGTCTGAATTTGAAGGTTATAAAAATGTAAGCCTAACAACTGACAATACTGAAGCTGTAAAAAATTCGGATATATTGATTTTGGCGGTACAACCAGCGCATCTAGAAGATATTTTGGTTTCAATAAAACCTTTTTTGAACGAAAATCATGTTATCATTTCTACTATTACCGGATTTACAATATCTAAAATCGAAAGTATTATTGGTAAAGACAATTTCATAATCAGAGCCATGCCTAATACTGCTATTGCCGTAGGTAAATCAATGACATGTTTATGCAGTAATGAAAAAGGCAAAAGCCGTATAAAAGTTGCAATATCAATATTCAACAGATTAGGGAATTCTATTGTAATTCCAGAAGGACAAATGCAAGCTGCAACTGTTGTATGCGCCAGTGGCATTGCTTTTTGGATGCGTTTAATAAGAGCAACTACTCAAGCAGCCATTCAATTAGGTTTTGATGCAAAGGAAGCACAAGAATTGGCTATGTACACATCAGAAGGTGCTGCTAATTTGTTAATAACAAATGGTAATCACCCAGAAGAAGAAATTGACAAGGTTACCACGCCAATGGGATGTACCATAGAAGGACTTAACGAAATGGAACATAAAGGTTTAAGCTCTTCATTAATACAAGGAATGGTGGCTTCATTTAAGAAAATAAACACCATCAAAAAAGAACAAATATGAGTTTATTCAATGTATACCCATTGTACGAGGTAACACCTGTTAAGGCTAAAGATGTCTTTGTTTATGGTGATGATGGTAAAAAATACCTTGATTTATACGGCGGTCATGCGGTAATTTCAATAGGCCATTCTCATCCAGATTATGTGAATTCAATTAAGAATCAAATTGATAACATTGGATTTTATAGCAATTCTGTTCAAAATCCATTACAGAATAAACTCTGTAAAAAATTAAATAGAATTTCGGGGTGTTCTGATTACCAATTATTCCTTTGTAACTCTGGTGCAGAAGCCAATGAAAATGCCATAAAACTCGCTTCATTTTATAATAATAAATCGAGACTATTAGCCTTTCATAATTCGTTCCACGGAAGAACATCTGCTGCAGTTGCAGCAACAGATAATAAGAAAATAATAGCACCAGTTAATGCACAACAGCAAGTAGATTTTGTTGCTCTTGGAGACTTAAAAAAAGTCGAGGAAATTTTAAAAGACAACCAGACTTGTGCTATAATTGTTGAATTTATTCAAGGTGTAGGTGGTTTAGACCAAAGCACAACAGATTTCTATCAAGGATTAGAAAAACTTTGCAAAACGTATAATACTTTACTCATTGCAGACGAGGTGCAATCAGGTTTCGGTAGAACAGGTGATTTTTTTGCTTTTCAAGCTCACAATATTCAGCCAGATATTATTTCAATTGCCAAAGGTATGGGTAATGGATTCCCTGTTGGTGGTATTTTAATACATCCAAAAATCGAAGCATCATTTGGTTTGTTGGGCACGACCTTTGGTGGCAATCACCTTGCATGCACTGCAACATTAGCTGTATTAAAGGTATTAGAAGAAGAAGAGTTGATGGGTAATGCTTTAGAAATTTCACAGTACATTCAAGATAAATTCAGTAATATTCCAGAGGTAAAAACAATTAAAGGTAGAGGATTAATGTTGGGGTTAGAATTTGATTTTCCAATCGCAGAATTGAGAAAAACGCTTATATATAAACATCAGATTTTTACAGGAAGCTCTAAAAATCCGAACCTACTTAGAATTTTACCACCACTTACTATTCAGAAAGTACATGTAGACAGTTTAATTCATGCATTGCAAGCAGAACTTAATTAATATGAAACACTATACGCACATAAATGATATCTCTGATTTAAAAAGTACAATAAAGGATGCTATTTTACTAAAAATGGATCCCTTTAAACATCAAAAAATTGGTAAAAACAAAACCTTAATGATGTTGTTTTTTAATTCGAGCTTAAGGACGAGATTAAGTACAGAAAAAGCTGCTAAGAACTTAGGTATGTCAGTTATGACATTAGACATAAGCAATGTTTGGAAATTAGAGTTTGAAGATGGCACCGTAATGAATATGAATTCTACTGAACATATTAAAGAAGCCGCACATGTTATTTCACAATATGCAGATATTATTGCCATTAGAGCATTCCCAACATTAACAGATAAAAAGAAGGACGAGTCCGAGTTAATTTTAAAAAGCTTTATGAAATACGCTACCGTACCGATTTTAAGTATGGAAAGTGCTACGGGTCATCCATTACAATCCTTAACGGATGCCATAACAATTTCAGAATTCTCAGAAAAGAAAAAGCCTAAAGTTGTCTTAACATGGGCACCTCATCCTAAAGCATTACCACAAGCAGTTGCAAATTCGTTTATTGAAACCATGCAGTTAATGGATGTTGATTTTACCATTACACATCCAAAAGGTTATGAATTAAATCCAGAAATAGTTAAGGATTCAGAGATTAGTTACAATCAAGATGAAGCACTAAAAGATGCAGATTTTGTCTATGCAAAAAACTGGAGCAGTTATCACAATTATGGTGAAATTCTAAACCATGATAACAATTGGAAAATTACTAGGCAAAAGCTAGGCAAAGCTAAGTTTATGCATTGTTTACCAGTGAGACGAAATGTAGTAGTTGATGACGATGTATTAGATAGTGATCAGTCAATTGTAATACCACAAGCAAATAATAGAACATTTGCTGCTCAAATTGTATTAAAAACTATTTTAGAGAAATTGTAAAATGGAAACTATTAAAGTTATAAAAATAGGTGGAAATATAATTGATGATCAAAAGAGTCTAGATAAATTCTTAGAACTGTTTTCTAATATTGAAGGTCCAAAAATATTGGTACATGGTGGTGGTAAAATTGCTACTGAAATGGCTAAAAAATTAGATATCCCTGTAAAAATGAAAGATGGTCGCAGAATTACTGACGAGGCAACCTTAGACATCATCACCATGGTATACGCAGGCAAAATCAACAAATCTATCGTTGCAAAATTGCAATTCAATCAATGCAATGCCATAGGACTGACTGGTGCAGACGCAAATACAATTGAAGCCAATATAAGACCAGTAAAAGCTATTGATTATGGATTTGTAGGTGATGTTATAAAAGTAAACACCAAAACCTTAGAGCTTTTAATCTCAAATAATATAACACCTGTCTTTTGTGCGATAACACATAATAAAAAAGGCCAATTACTCAACACAAATGCAGACACAATAGCTACAGAAATTGCCATTGGTTTTGCTAACAGCAACAAAGTAGAACTCTATTACTGTTTTGAAAAAAATGGCGTTTTAAAAGACATCAAAGATGATGAATCCGTAATAGAACAAATAGATACTAAGTCTTACAAAAACCTAATCTCCGAAGGTATAATTGCAGATGGCATGTTACCAAAACTAAATAATTGTATAAATGCAGTTAACCATAATGTCACTAAGGTATGCATCGGTAAGCAGGACAGATTATTTTCACATAAAAAAGGATATACAACTATTGTAAAATGAAGAAGAAATTAATCCAAGAAGCTACAGAATTATTAAAAGAATTGATTGAAACACCATCATTCTCTTCTGAAGAAGATAATACCGCTTTTTTAATAGAAACTTGGTTTAAAAACCATGATATAGATTATAAGAGAACCAAAAACAATGTTTGGGCAACAAATAAGTTCTTTGATGAATCTAAACCAAACTTGCTGCTAAATTCTCACCATGACACGGTAAAACCAAATAAAGGGTATACCAAAGATCCTTTTAAAGCTATAATTGAAGATGGTAAACTGTATGGTCTTGGGAGTAATGATGCAGGAGGATGCTTAGTTTCTTTGTTAGCGTGTTTCACATACTTTTATTCAAAAAAGAATCTTAATTACAATGTAATAATAGTAGCATCTGCAGAAGAAGAAAGTAGTGGTCCCGATGGCTTAAACAGTATGTTATCTATTATTCCTGAAATTGATGTGGCAATTGTTGGTGAACCTACACAAATGCATTTAGCCATTGCCGAAAAAGGTCTAGTTGTTTTTGACGCTAAAGTAAAAGGAACTGCCAGCCATGCAGCACATCCAAATGGCAATAATGCCATATATAATACTATTGATGTTTTAAATTGGTTCAAGAATTTTCAATTCGAAAGAAAATCTCCTGTTTTAGGAGATGTTAAAATGACAGTTACACAAATAAATGCTGGTCAACAGCATAATGCTGTACCTTCTGAAGTAGATTTGGTAATTGATGTACGTGTAAATGATAAATATAGTAATGATGAAATCTCTAAGATTCTAAAGAAAAAATCACCTTGTGATGTCATTAAACCAAGAAGTCTTAGATTAAATTCGTCTTCTATACCAAAAAACCACGAACTCGTGAAAGCTGGCGTAGAACTTGGAAGAGACACTTATGGTTCTCCAACTTTGTCAGATCAAGCTACATTGAATTGTCCTTCTTTAAAACTTGGGCCAGGTGATAGTACAAGATCACATACAGCAGATGAATACATCTTTATTGAGGAAATTGAAGAAGGTGTAAAAATATATATTGAATTATTAAAAAATGTGTTATGAAACTTTGGGATAAGGGATTTTCAATAGATAAAAAAATAGAAAACTTCACTGTTGGAAAAGACAGGGTTATAGATTTACATATTGCCAAATATGATATACAAGCTTCTATAGCGCATGCCATTATGCTTCATTCAATTGGTATTCTTAATGAGGAAGAATTAGAAAGTTTAAAGATTGAACTTAATTTATTGTTTAAAAAAGCTGATGAAGGAGAATTACTAATTGAAGATACATTTGAGGATATTCATTCAAAAATTGAGCATGAACTCACTGAAAAATTAGGTGATATTGGTAAAAAGATACATACTGCAAGGTCTCGTAACGATCAAGTATTAGTGGCTTTACAACTGTATTACAAAGACAGTCTAAACATTATTAATGAAAAAGTAAAATCTCTTTTTGACACATTAATTGAGTTAGCTGACCTACATAAATCCAAACTTTTACCAGGTTATACACATTTGCAAGTGGCAATGCCATCTTCTTTTGGTTTGTGGTTTTCAGCCTATGCGGAATTATTAATTGACGATGTGCACTTAATCAATGCAGTTAAAAAAATTGTAGATCAAAACCCTTTGGGTTCTGCTGCGGGTTACGGTAGCTCCTTCCCTATTGATAGATCTGTTACCACTAACGAGCTTCATTTTTCGACACTAAAATATAACGTTGTTGCAGCTCAATTGAGTCGTGGTAAAAGTGAACGCTCAATGGCAAGTGCACTAGGGAGTTTAAGTAATACACTATCGAGATTTGCAATGGATATTTGTCTTTATATGAGTCAGAATTTTGACTTTATTAAATTCCCAGATGAATTAACTACAGGAAGCAGCATTATGCCCCATAAAAAGAATCCAGATGTATTTGAGTTAATTAGAGGTAAGTGCAACAAAATTCAAGCCCTACATTCTGAAATGCTATTAATAACCAATAATTTACCAAGTGGATATCATAGAGATTATCAATTATTGAAAGAAAATATGATTGATGCGATAGAAAGTATTAAAGACATTTTAGATATTTTCAATTATTCAATAAAACAAATTATTGTCAACGATATTGATCTTAATGATGATAAATACAAATATCTTTTTACGGTTGATAGTATAAATAACCTTGTTGTTGAGGGTATGAGTTTTAGGGATGCATATAAACAAGTTGGTGATGAAGTGCAGTCTGGCAGCTACAAACCAGATTTAGGTAAAGAACATACTCATATAGGTAGTATTCATAATTTGTGCTTAGAAGAAATAAAAGCAAAATTTCCAATATAAAAAAAGCATCTGTTTCCAGATGCTTTTCGAACTCTACTAGTTACTTAATAGCCCTAACCCTAATAATTTTCTAGTAGCATGCTCTTAGTATTACAAATATAGCTATACTCTTGGTAAATCGCTATTATCCTTAAGAGGTAAATACGACTCTCCCATTAAATAAGCGTCTATGTGATGTGCCGCTTGTCTACCTTCGGATATGGCCCAAACTATTAATGACTGACCTCTTCTCATATCTCCTGCAACGAATATTCCCGGTACATTAGTGGCATAATCTTTAGTTGACGCTTTAATGTTGGTTCTAAAATCCATCTCCAACTCAAAATGATCAGCCAATGTTTTTTCAGCGCCAGTAAATCCTAATGCTAACAGTGCTAAATCACATTCCCATTCTTTCTCAGTTCCTGGTAATTCTTTTAATTGTGGCCTTTCACCTTTATTAAAAATCCACTCTACCTCTACGGTTTTTAGAGCTTTTAAATTACCATTTTTATCACCGATAAACTCTTTTGTAGACACACTAAAGTAACGTTCAGCACCTTCTTGATGAGAAGAAGAGGTTTTTAACCGCATAGGCCAATATGGCCATGGTTGGTGTACGGGACGACCTTCAGTTGGTTTACTTAAAATTTCAAAATTTGTTACTTTTTTTGCACCATGACGATTGGAAGTACCAATACAATCAGAACCTGTATCTCCTCCACCAATCACAATAACATTCTTATCTTTTGCAGAAATAACATCTTCAAATTCTCTTAATCCATCTACATACTGGTTGTTCTTTTTTAAGAAATCCATTGCCTGAACAACACCATTTAAATCTGCTCCTGGTATTGGAATATTTCTTCTTACAGTAGCACCACCACATAATACAATGGCATCAAACTCATCTTTTAATTGATTCGCATCAATATTTTCACCAACGTGTGCATTAATCTTAAATTCAATTCCTTCTTCCTCTAATACTTTTAAACGTCTATCAATAACATGTTTTTCCATTTTAAAATCTGGAATACCATAGCGTAACAACCCTCCTATCTTTTCATCTCGTTCAAACACGGTAACACTATGTCCGGCTCTGTTCAATTGTTGCGCTGCAGCTAATCCAGCAGGTCCTGACCCAATAACGGCTGCTGTTTTACCAGTCCTTTTCGTTGGTGGTTGAGCTGTAATCCACCCTTCATTAAAGGCCGTTTCAACAATATTTTTTTCTATATTTTCTATAGTAACCGGATCTTCATTTATACCCAAAACACAAGCTTCCTCGCAAGGTGCAGGACATAATCTGCCTGTAAATTCAGGGAAATTATTTGTTCTATGTAATATTTCTGCAGCTTCTTTCCATTTCCCTTTATATACTTTGTCATTAAAGTCAGGAATTAGATTGCCTAGAGGACAACCACTGTGACAAAAAGGAATTCCACAATCCATGCAACGCGCTCCTTGATTTTTAAGTTTACTTTCCTCTAACGGAACCGTAAATTCTTTATAATTCTTAACTCGCTTTTTTGGATCTATATAACTTTCGTTCTGACGCTCATACTCTAAAAATCCTGTTATCTTTCCCATGTCTTAAGCTAATTTTAATTGTTCTTGTTCTAATCTCAATAATGCCTGTCTATATTCCTCTGGTAATACTTTTTTGAATTTCGGTAAATAGGATTCCCAGTCTGTCAATATCCGTTTTGCAAGTGGACTATTTGTTGCTACATAATGATTCTCAATCAATTGTTTCAACTGATTTTCGTCTTCTTCTGAAGTAATTGGATCAATATTTAAATCTGAAGCATTACATTTCTCAATAAATGTATTCTCCAGGTCTAACACATAAGCAATACCACCGCTCATACCTGCCCCAAAGTTTCTTCCAACACTTCCAAGAACTACAGCAACACCTCCTGTCATATATTCACAACCATGATCACCAATACCTTCAACAACAGCAGTTGCTCCAGAATTTCTAACACAGAATCGCTCTCCTGCTTTTCCATTTATATATACTTCACCAGATGTAGCACCATATAAAGTAACATTACCTGTTATTATATTTTCCTCAGGAATAATTGTACATTCTTCTGGTACTTTAATAGTAAGCTTCCCACCTGACAGTCCTTTTCCTAGATAATCATTCGTATTTCCATGAACCGTCATGCTAACACCTTTCGTTGCAAATGCTCCAAAACTCTGACCAGCAGAGCCTTTAAAATCTATATTAATAGTATCTTCCGGTAATCCTTGAGCACCATAAATCTTAGAAATTTCATTACTTACAATCGCCCCTACCGCTCTGTCTATATTAGTAATTGGCATACTTAGATGTGTTCGCTGTCTTCTAAAGAGCGCTTGATGTGCCTTTCGTATAATATGAAAATCTAAATGAGTTTCTAAATTGTGATCTTGAGTATCTGTATTGTATAATTTAACCTCCTCACCTACTTCAACTTGATGCAGTATTGGTGTTAAATCTATGCCTGAAGCCTTATAATGCTCAATAGCCTTATTACGATTTAATTTTTGAACCTGCCCAACCATTTCATCAACCGTTCTAAATCCTAATTTGGCCATTATCTCTCTTAATTCTTGGGCTACGAAATACATATAATTAACAACATGTTCTGGTTTTCCTTTGAACTTTTTACGTAATTCTGGGTTTTGGGTTGCAATTCCGACCGGACAAGTGTTTAAATGACAAACTCGCATCATAATACAACCTGAAGCAACTAGTGGTGCCGTAGCAAATCCAAATTCCTCTGCACCTAATAAACAAGCAATTGCAACATCACGTCCGGTTTTTAGTTGGCCATCACATTCTAGTACAATTCTGTTTCTTAGATCGTTCATTACTAAAGTCTGCTGTGCTTCTGCTATCCCCAATTCCCATGGCAGACCTGCATGCCTTAATGATGTTAATGGCGAAGCTCCTGTACCACCATCAAAACCAGAAATTAGAACAACATCTGCTTTGGCTTTTGCCACACCTGCCGCGACCGTTCCAACACCAACTTCTGATACTAATTTCACATTAATCCTTGCTTCTCTATTTGCTGATTTTAAATCATAAATAAGCTGTGATAAATCCTCAATAGAATAAATATCGTGATGTGGTGGAGGCGATATTAATCCAACATATGGCGTTGAATTTCTTGTTTTGGCAATCTCAGGATTCACTTTTGGTCCTGGCAATTGACCACCTTCTCCTGGTTTAGCACCTTGCGCAATTTTTATTTGAATTTCATTAGCATTTGTCAGGTAATTGGATGTAACTCCAAATCGTCCTGATGCAACTTGTTTGATAGCAGAATTTCTCCAATCTCCTTGAGAACTTTTGTAAAAACGCTCTTGATCTTCACCACCTTCACCAGAATTGGATTTCCCTCCAATTCTATTCATTGCAATGGCCAAATTCTCATGTGCTTCTTTGCTTATAGAACCATATGACATCGCACCCGTTTTAAATCGTTTTACAATCTCGGTCCAAGACTCTACTTCCTCCAAAGGTATTGGATCGTATTGATCAAACTCAAATAATCCACGTAAGGTCATTAAGCTTTTTGATTGGTTGTTCACCAATTCCGAATACTCCTTAAATGTAGATGCTTTATTTGTTCTAACTGATTCTTGAAGTTTTGCAACTGTTAATGGATTGAACATGTGCTTTTCTTGTCCACGTCTCCATCTATAATCACCACCTACTTCAATATCTAAATCAACCTCATTTACCTTAAATGCTTTTTTATGACGCTTTACGATTTCTTGTTCAATCTCTCGTAAACCAATACCTTCAATACGAGTTGGTGTATTAGGGAAATACTTTTCTACAGTTGATGTGTTAATACCTATACATTCGAAAAGTTGAGACGCTCTATAAGAATTCAATGTTGAAATCCCAATTTTATTCATCACTTTAAGAATTCCTTTACCTATTGCCTTATTATAGTTTTTTATAGCTGTTAGATATTCTAAATCGGTAACATCATTAGTATTAATCTGTTCTTGTACGATTTCGTTTACTATATAAGGGTTAACGGCACTTGCACCAAAACCAAACAATAGAGCAAAATGATGTACTTCTCGTGGTTCTGCCGACTCAATTATTAAACTAACTTGAGATCGTTTTTTTAATTTATGTAAAGCATGATTTACATAAGAACAGGCAAGCAAAGCAGGTATTGGCGCATGGTTTTCATCCACATACCTATCTGAAAGAATAATAATATTTGTGCCTTCATCAATTGCTTTAGAGGCTTTATTTACTAAATTTTCTAATGCAATCTCTAATTCATTTAATCCACGATTTACTTCGTAAAGCATTGAAATTGTCTCTACTATAAAATCAGGATTAGAATCATAATTTCTTATTTTATCTAAATCATGTTTGGATATAACCGGATTTTGGATTTTTAGTTTTTTGCAATGTTCAGCAGTAATGTCAAATAAGTTGACATCTTTACCTAAAGTAAGACTTATATCGGTAATTAATTCCTCTCTTATTCCATCTAAAGGTGGGTTAGTAACCTGTGCAAATAGTTGCTTAAAATAATTGTAGACTAGCTGAGGACGTTCTGATAAAACAGCAATTGGTGTATCGCTGCCCATAGAGCCAATTGGTTCTTTGCCCAATTGTGCCATTGGTCTAATTATGGTATTTAAATCCTCTTGAGTATAACCAAAAATAATCTCACGTTTTTTAAGATCAATTTCTTCATATAGGATAGGTCCTTTTTTTGCAGAAAGATCTTTTAAGTGAACTAGATTCTTGTCTAACCATTCACGATATGGATGTTTATTAGCAATTTTTTCTTTAATCTCCTCATCATTAACAATACGACCTTCATTCATATCTACCAAGAACATCTTGCCAGGTTCTAATCTACCATGAAATTCTACATTTTCAGGTTTTACATCTACTACACCAGTTTCTGAAGACATTATAACATTACCGTTCTTTGTAACAGTATACCTGGAAGGTCTTAAACCATTTCTATCTAAGACTGCACCAATATAATTGCCATCTGTAAATGGAATTGATGCAGGGCCATCCCAAGGTTCCATTAAACAAGAATTATACTCATAGAATGCTTTTTTAGCATCTGACATATCTGTATTTTTCTCCCAAGCCTCAGGTACTAACATCATCATAGCTTCTGGTAAAGAACGACCTGTCATTAACAGCAATTCTACAACCATATCTAATGTAGCAGAATCTGATTTTCCTTTTAAAACAGTTGGGATAATCTTTTTAATATCATTACCAAAGGCGTCACTTTTAATAATCTCCTCACGTGAAAACATTCGTGACACATTACCTCTTAATGTATTAATCTCGCCGTTGTGACATATATATCTAAATGGTTGTGCTAAGTCCCAAGTTGGAAATGTATTTGTAGAAAATCTTTGATGAACTAAAGCCAGCCTCGTATCTAAAGCAGAATTGAATAAATCGAGATAATACTCATTAATATGTTCTGGCTTTAACAGACCCTTAAAAATAATAATCTTAGTGGAAAGACTCGGTAAATAAAAATACTGTGCCTCAGATAATTTAGAATCATATATTGTATGCTCTGCAATTTTTCTAGCGGCAAAAAGCTTTAGATTAAAGTCTCTATCTGACATGTTTTCGTCAGATTTACCAATGAATATTTGCTTAATAGAAGGTTCAGTAGTTCTAGCAATTTCACCTAAAATCTCGTTATTAACAGGTACGTCTCTCCATCCTATTAATTTTAAGCCTTGATTTTCTATTTCCTTCTCAAAAACATCAATACAATATTGACGTTGATTTTCCTTTCTAGGAAGAAAAACATTAGCGACAGCATACTCACCAGTTTCAGGCAATTCAAACTCACAAAATATCTTAAAAAATTTATGTGGAATATCTATTAAAATTCCAGCACCATCACCTGTAACACCGTCAGAACTAACAGCACCACGATGCTCTAATTTTACTAATATTTCGAGAGCTTTGTGGATAATATCGTTTGATCGTTTACCAGTTAAGCTACATATAAATCCAGCACCACAATTATCATGTTCAAATTCCGGTAAATAAAGTCCTTGTTTCTTCAGCATAATTCAAAATTTTCGAGGGTTTTTTTCCACACATTATTCCTCTAATATAGACCCAGATATTGGATAAAAAAAAAAGTGAAAACACTTTTCCCATATCGATAATTAAGGTGAATTATAAATGAAAGAATAACAAATTTTAGGCTATAAAATGCTAATTATTCAATAGAGTTTTTTTCAATAATAACGCACGTTCTTTACGAAAACGATTGCGATAAATACGCTTAATTAATAATTCGATATTGAATCAATAATATTATTATAAATTATTGAATTTTGTAATTATCAATTCATCAAATTTAGCATCTTAAAATATATTACCCTCAAAAAAAAGGGGGTTAATTATAATAAATTCGTAAAAATGAGTTTTTATCCCTTTTTTTTATGGGGTAGTAAATAATGTTTATATAGATTTGACCCATCTAACTAATAAAAGATAAAATTTTATGAAACGATTATTTACTTTAACATTACTTTTCGTAGCATTAATAATTAATGCTCAGGAATCGGAAGAAACAAATGACAAAAAATTTACTATTTCAGGAAGTATAGATGCTTATTATAGAGCTAATATAACTGGACCGAATGACGAGAATGCAATTGCACCTGGATCATCTTTTGCTAATTTACCAGGATTTGCATTAGGTATGGCTAACGTTATTGCCTCTTATGAAGGTGAAAAAGTTGGTTTTGTAGCAGATTTAGTATTTGGGCCTAGAGGTACAGATGCCATTTTTGCATCACCAATGTATTCAGCTACTGGTAATATTGTAAACCAGTTATATGCATACTGGAATGTGAGCGAAAGCGTAACATTAACTTTAGGAAATTTTAATACCTTTTTAGGTTATGAGGTGATTTCACCAGTACCTAACTTCAATTACAGTACCTCTTATTTATTTTCTTACGGACCATTCAGTCATACAGGTCTTAAAGCTGATTTTGCGTTGGGAGAAGATATTAGCCTAATGCTCGGTGTTTTTAATGATACTGACTTAACAGAATTTAATGCTACAGGTGATTATGCTGTTGGTGCTCAATTAGGTTTCTCTGGTCAATACGTAAATGTGTTATACGATCCCTCTTTCTTTGAGGTTGATTTCACAGGAGGTTTTGACGTGTCTGATGACTTCTTTTTAGGTATTAACGCCGCCTATTTAAGCTTAGAAGATGATGCCGGCGGATTCTTAGGTGCTGCTCTTTATCCTCAATATACAGTTTCTGATGCTTTTGCCATTGGATTAAGAGGTGAGTATTTCGCAGAAGATGAAAACTTTGGTGCAATAGGTACTGGTGTTGCAGACTCTAGTGTATTTGCTGCTACATTAACCGGTAGCTACACAATTGACGACTTAATTATTAAGCCTGAGATAAGACTTGACAGCGCCTCTGACGATGCATTTTTGGATAATGATTTAGCCGCTACAAAGAGCTTAGCCTCTTTCTTGGTTGCTGCGATATATAAATTCTAACTAATACTATAAAACAATGAAAAAAGTAGAAGCAATTATTAGAAAATCTAAGTTTTCTTCAGTAAAAGCTGCCTTGCACGAAGTTGGTGTAAACTTCTTTTCTTACTGGGACGTAACTGGACTTGGAAATGAAAAGGAAGGTCATGTATACCGTGGCATTTCGTATAGCACGAGCGATATCCAAAGACGCTATTTATCAATAGTTGTTAACGATGATTTTGAAGAAGTAACCATTAAAGCCATACTTGAAGCTGGTTCCACTGGTGATGTTGGTGATGGTAAAATCTTTATTTCAAATATCGAAGAAGTCTATAGAATAAGAACAGGAGAAAAAGGAGGAAATACTTTAAAATAATAAACATGGAATTACTTACTACAAATAACGTATGGATGATGATCTGTACAGCGTTAGTTTTCTTTATGCATTTAGGATTTGCATTTTTAGAAATTGGATTAACGCGTCAAAAGAATACAATAAACATTTTATTTAAAAACATATTTATCATTACAGTTGGCCTATTACTTTATTGTTTAGTTGGTTTTAACTTAATGTACCCGGGGGATTTTAATGGCTTTATTGGATTCGCAGGTTTTGGATTAGATTCTCCATTGACTGATGCAGGTACTTTAGATCTTGCATACAATGAAGGTTATACCTATTGGACTGATTTCTTATTCCAAGGGATGTTTGCAGCAACAGCCGCCACTATTGTTTCAGGTGCAGTTGCAGAACGTATTAAAATTGGACCATTTATGCTTTTTACAGTATTATATGTTGGTATTATTTACCCAATTGCTGGATCATGGAAATGGGGAGGTGGATTTTTAGATAGCCTAGAAACACCTTTTTATGACTTTGCAGGTTCAACATTAGTTCACTCTGTAGGTGGATGGGCAGCCATAGTTGCAGTTTTCTTGTTAGGAGCTAGAATTGGTAAATTTAAAGATGGTAAGCCACAAGCAATCCCAGGTCATAATATACCATTAGCTACTGCAGGTGTTTTAATTCTGTGGTTAGGTTGGTTCGGATTTAATGGTGGTTCTGTTTTATCTGCAGATCCAGAATTGACATCTTTAACTTTAGTTACAACATGTTTAGCCGCAGCTTCAGGTGGAGTTGTATCTGCATTAGTATCTAGTTTAATGTTCAAAAACCTAGACTTAACAATGTTCTTAAATGGTATTTTAGGTGGTTTAGTTGGTATTACTGCTGGTGCAGATCAAATGAGTCCAACAGATGCCATTATAATTGGAGCAGTTGCAGGTGCACTAATTGTTTTTGCAGTTAGTTTAATTGATAGATTAAAATTAGACGATCCTGTAGGAGCAATTGCTGTACACTTAATCTGTGGTATTTGGGGAACATTAGCTGTTGGTATTTTTGGAGCGCTCGCTAGTGGTGCTCAATTTGTTAGCCAGCTTATAGGTGTAGCTTCTTACGCTGCCATTTGTATTGTATCATCTTTCATTATACTATTTATACTTAAGAAAACCGTTGGAATCAGAGTTCCTGAACGCGAAGAGTTAGAGGGCTTAGACGGTCATGAACATGGTATGGATGCATACCCTGATTTTAGAATGAACGAACATTAATTATAAGTTTTAAATTGATTGTTTAGATAATTAGTTGTTAGTTAAAACCCTTTAGGACATTTTGTTCTGGAGGGTTTTTTAATGCATTCACTTTATAAAAGAAAAGAAAAAAGGCCTAATGGAAGTTTCCATTAGGCCTTTCACTTTAGATAAGTTATTCTTAAGCTGAGTTTCTACTTGCATTGATATTACCAAACAATGATCTTGTAACCATTTTTTCGAATACCTTTATCAGTGCTTCGTCTTTAACTTCTTCCTTCTCTAATTCTTGAATTTTCTTAAGCGCATATTGCTGAATAGTAAGCAAAGGCAATACAATTGATTCTCTAACATCTATAGATGCCTTTGACACAAGCTCATCTTCCATTAATTCTTTAAAGCCAGTAAGCTTTAATATCAATCGTTTTGAAGTTAAATACTCTTCGTAAATCAATTTCCAAAAATCGCCGTACTCAGGATCTTCAGACATATATCTTGTTAAATCAAAAAATGATTTAGACAAGGACATCATACTATTTGCAATTAAAGCTCTAAAAAATCTAGACTCTTGATACAAATGTTGCACCTTTTCAAATTCACCTTTATCTTCATAATATTTAAGTGCTGTACCCACTCCATAAAATCCGGGTACATTTTGTTTAAGCTGACTCCAGGAGCCAACAAATGGTATTGCCCTTAAATCTGCAAAAACTAAACTATCAGATTTGCCTCGTTTAGATGGTCTACTACCTATATTCGTTTTTGCATAATACTTAAGCGTGCTCATTCTTTCTAAATAAGACAAAAATTTCGGATGCTCTTTAAAATTGATATAGGTCTCATAACTTAGATTGGCCAGGTTATCCATGACCAATTTATCCTCTTCATTCATTTCTAAATTCTTATCATTTAATCTATTAGAAATGCCAGAACTAATCAATTGCTCCATATTATACTGAGAAGACTCAACTGTGCCAAAATTAGAACTAATAGTTTGTCCCTGAATTGTCAGTTGTATCTCTTTATCTTCTATTGTTGGGCCTAATGATGCATAGAATTGGTGTGTCTTACCTCCTCCACGTGCAGGTGGACCACCTCTACCATCAAAGAATATTACATCAATATCATATTTTCTAGATAATGTAGTAAGAGCTTCTTTTGCTTTAAAAATCGCCCAATTGGCCATCAAATAACCACCATCTTTGGTACCATCACTAAAACCAAGCATTATAGTTTGCTTATTACCTCTTTCCTCAAGGTGTTTTCTGTAATTTGGATTTGTATACAACTCTTCCATTACAGCAGGTGATGCCACTAAATCCGTAACTGTTTCAAATAGTGGCACTACATCTGCAGTTAAATCATCACCAAAGGCAATTACTTTCAACATAGCAAACAACTGAAGTACATTTAATGTTGTTTGATTGTTACTAATTATATATCTATTACAGGCTATTTCACCATTCTTTTCTTGTATGGTTTTCATGGCTCTTATTGTTTCAACAATATTTATTGCCATTTCATCTTTTAATTCGATATCATCCCCAATTACACCTTTTATCTCAGATAGATGCTTCAGCTGCTTATTAAGTGGTAATTCAAAGAAGTCTTCTGGAAAGAATTCAGTTTTATTTGCGATTAATTCCTTTACAAGTGCTCTAAACATAGCATCGTGTACACGACTATCTTGTCTAATATCTAAACTTGCAAAATGGTAACCAAATAGAGTAGTTCTATTAATAAGTGTTGTTACATTATCAACAAATAATGACTGATGCTCATTTATAAGCACTTCCCTAATATCATAAAGCTCTTGTCTAAACTCAGAAAGTGTAATTCTACTAGAATGTTCTTTATGTAATAGCGTATTATGAAGCCTATGATTTAAATCAACAATTCTTTCTCTGATGCCTTTAAATGTAAGTCGCCGTCTTAAATACTTTACATCTTTAATATAATTTTTAATGATCGACTCCTTAAGTTTACGAGCTACATCTAGCGTTATTTGAGGTGTAACAAACGGATTGCCATCTCTATCTCCACCGGGCCAAAATCCAATATTTACAATTGAATTATCTATTTCTTTATCATCAAAAATATTATTCTGAACATAATCGTATATATCACCAAATGAATGATAGAATACATTTTTTAAGTACCAAATAAGATTGACAGCTTCGTCATATGGTGTCGGTTTTTTATCCTTGAAAAACGGTGTCTTTCCTAACTGACCAAGTAAACTACGAATTTCAGTAAGATTATCAACTTTAATTGCTTCTGCCAAATCAGTTATTATACCCAAAACAGTACCAGGGTAAAACTGAGTCGGATGAGCAGTTAATACAATTCTTACTTTGAAGGCTTCTAAATATTCACGAAGTAATTCAACCTTATTTTCAGCTTGTGCATTTTCCTTTAAACTTCTTAAAGTTCCAATACCTTCCATATTATTTACAACAGGGAAAGCCGCATCTTCAACAGCATCAAACAATACAACTTGTCGCTCTATATATTGAATAAACCTAAACAAAAGATTTATCTGACTTTGTGGCGATCGCCTTGCTTGATATTTATTAAAAAATGAATTAACAATTGTTGTAGGATCTTCATGATGATCAAATCCCTTTTTGCATGTCTCATAAAAGAGCGGCAATAAAGCCACCGTTTTAGACAACGTATCAAAAGGGAGTGTCATAAATATACTATTGTATATATGATATTTCGATAAAACGCTTTGGTTAAAACGTTTTAGTTTTGGCTCTGTTGGCATAGTTTAAATTATTGTTGATTGACCCAAATGGATATTCATAAAATTTAGATTTGTGTCTTTGGGATTAAAGATAAAATCTTCTATGAAATCACCAACAATTGAAGTTGTAACTTTATCGGAAGCTGGGTTTATATCTGGTGTTGAAATTTTAAGTTTGAGCGATTTCTCAACACCCTCTCTAATTAATTCCGCTTCAGTATTTAAATTAAAATGATCCAATAACATTGCCGCAGAGAGAATCGACGCAATTGGATTTGCAATTCCTTTACCTGTAGCTTGTGGAAATGACCCATGAATTGGCTCAAACATTGCATATTTATCTCCCACAGATGCTGAAGCTAATAAACCTATAGATCCACCAATAACACTTGCTTCGTCACTTATTATATCACCAAACATATTTTCAGTTAAAATTACATCAAACTGTTTAGGGTTAAGTATCATCTGCATTGCAGCATTATCCACAAAAAGAAAGTCTAATGTAACCTCAGGATATTCTTTAGCAATATCTGTCACCACACGCCTCCATAATCGAGAACTTTCTAGCACATTAGCCTTATCAATCAATGTTACTTTGTGGTTTCTTGTTTGGGCAGATTTAAATGCTAAATGAGCAATACGTTCAATTTCTGGCCTTGAATATTCACATAAATCCGATGCTACATTTCCATCTTCACTCAGTTCTTTTTTTCCAAAATAAATGCCACCTGTCAATTCTCTATATATTGAAATATCCGTTCCCTCTATAATTTCCTTTTTTAAAGGCGATTTATTCAACAATACAGGATAAGCTTTAACTGGTCTGATATTAGCAAAAAGTCCTAACTCTTTTCTTAGTTTTAATAAACCCTGTTCTGGTCTTACTTTAGCTGAAGGATTATTATCATATTTAGGATGGCCAATAGCACCAAACAAAACCGCATCACTAGATTTACATAAATTGAGTGTTTTCTCTGGCAACGGATCATTAGACTTATCTATTGCAATCGCTCCTACATCTGCATGAGTAAATTGAAAATTATGATTGTACTCTGAAGCAATTGCCTTAAGTGCTTTTACCGCTTGATTTGTTACTTCTGGCCCTATACCATCTCCTGGCAATACTGCTATTTTTAATTTCATCTAATTATTTAATATATTCTTTCAGCTTCAAATGCTTCAATTAGTTCTTTATTATTAATAAGGTAATCAATATCGTCATAACCATTGATCATACACGTTTTTTTGTATGGATCAATATCAAATTTTTCTGAAAGATTTTTACCCTCAACAGAAATAGTTTGATCTTCTAAATTAACTTCAACAACCGTTTGTGGATTAGACTCAATTTCATTTAACAAGTCACTCAAAAATGATTCTGAAACCTGAACTGGTAATAGACCATTATTTAATGCATTTCCTTTAAAGATATCTGCAAAAAAACTTGAGACGACTACTTTAAATCCATAACCTACAATTGCCCAAGCTGCATGTTCTCTACTAGAACCACAACCAAAATTATTGCCTGCAACTAATATGCTTCCTTCAAAATCAGAATTGTTTAAAACAAAACTTTCATTAACAGATCCATCTTTATAATATCTCCAATCTCTAAAAACGTTATCACCAAATCCTTTTTTGTCAGTAGCTTTTAAAAATCGTGCTGGTATAATTTGATCTGTATCAACATTTTCTATATTCAATGGAATAGCTGTTGACCTATGTGCTGTAAACTTCTCCATTAATTTAAATGTTTTGTTATGTCAATAATCTTCCCCTCAACTGCAGTAGCTGCTGCTACTAAAGGACTAGCTAAAATTGTTCTTGAGCCTTGCCCTTGTCTACCTTCAAAATTTCTGTTTGATGTTGATACACAGTATTCACCTCGCGGAATTTTATCATCATTCATTGCCAAACAGGCAGAACAACCTGGCTGACGGAGCTCAAAACCAGCATCATCAAAAATATCCTTAAGGCCTTCTTCAACAATTTGGGCCTCTACTTGTTTACTCCCAGGCACCAACCAAGCGGTGACATTCTTAGCCTTTCTTTTACCTTTTATATAATTTGCCGCAACTCTAAAATCTTCAATTCTAGAATTTGTACAACTACCAATAAAGACATAATTAATAGGCTTATCGAGTAAACTTTCACCAGCCTCGAAATTCATATATTCTAATGATTTTTTGAAAGATGGATTATTATCAATTGGGATGTTGCCATTAATTTTAATACCCATCCCAGGGTTTGTACCATATGTTACCATTGGTTCAATATCATCTGCATCAAAAAAGTACTCCTTATCAAACACAGCTCCTTTATCAGTTGGTAATGTTCTCCAATAAGTAAGTTTTTTATCAAATTCTTCACCTTTTGGTGCAAATTCTCTATCCTTTACATAGTTGAATGTTGTTTCATCTGGCGCAATCATACCGCCACGTGCTCCCATCTCTATACTCATATTACAAACCGTCATTCGGCCTTCCATACTCATTTCCTCAAATACATTACCTGCATACTCACAGAAATATCCTGTACCTGCATTAGTACCTAATTTTGATATGATATACAGTATTACATCCTTTGGAAGAACACCAGGTTTAAGCTTTCCATTAACCGAAACCCTCAAACTTTTTGGCTTAGTTAGTAACAAGCACTGGCTAGCAAATACCTGTGCTACTTGACTTGTACCTATACCAAAAGCAATGGCTCCAAACGCACCATGGGTAGACGTGTGACTGTCTCCACAAACCATTGTCATTCCTGGTTGTGTTATACCTAACTCTGGAGCCATTACATGCACAATTCCATTATACTTATGTCCTAACTCATATAATGTAATGTTATTAGCTTTACAATTTTCTGATAGTTGCTGTAACTGCTTTCTAGACAGTTCGTCTTTAACAGGTTTATCTTGATTTAACGTTGGTGTATTATGATCTGCAGTCGCTACAATTTGATCTGGTCTATAAACAGGAATTCCTCGTTCTTTCAATTCATTGAAAGCTTGAGGACTTGTAACTTCATGTATTAAATGTTTATCTATATATAATATCTGAGGACCATTTTCAATACTACTTACAACATGCGCATCCCAGACTTTATCGAATAACGTTTTTCCCATACTTTATGCGGATATTATTTCTTGGTATACTCTGCTCGTTTCTATTATTTGATGGATGTCGTTATCATCGATTTCCTTTTTTCTATCAGCAAAATTTAAGAAGTTACTATAAACATCATCTAACTGAAGTTTAGTTAACTCATAACCAACTTTCTTGGCTCTATATGCCAAGGCCGCGCGTCCACTGCGCGCCGTAAGTACAATTGCTGAATCCGTTACACCAACATCCTTCGGATCAATAATCTCGTATGTTTCACGATTTTTTATCACACCATCTTGGTGTATACCAGAACTATGCGCAAAGGCATTAGCACCAACAATTGCTTTGTTAGGTTGCGTATAAATACCCATACTGTCACTCACCAATTGACTAATACCATAAAGCATTGATGTATTAATATTTGTGTCGAGATCTAAATATGGATGCTGTTTTAAAATCATTACAACTTCCTCTAAAGCCGTATTACCTGCTCGCTCTCCTATACCGTTTATTGTACATTCAATCTGTCTTGCACCATTGATGACCCCTTCTATTGAATTCGCCGTTGCCAAACCTAAATCATTATGACAGTGACAAGATAAAATCGCTTTTTCAATACCTTTCACATTTTCCATGAGGTACTTAATTTTTGCTCCGTATTCACTTGGCAAACAATAACCTGTAGTATCTGGAATGTTCAATACAGTTGCACCAGCTTTTATTGCTACTTCACAAACTCTTGCCAAGTATTCGTTGTCAGTTCTGCCAGCATCTTCTGCATAAAATTCTACATCCTCAACAAAAGATTTAGCATATTTTACCGCAGCGTAAGCTCTTTCTAATATATCTTCCTTAGTAGTTTTAAACTTGTGTACAATATGAGAATCTGATGTTCCTATCCCTGTATGGATACGAGGGTTTTTTGCTTTTTTCAATGCTGCTGCTGCAACTTTTATATCATTTTCAACTGATCTTGTTAAACCGCAAACTGTAGCATTTTTTACAATTTCAGAAATAGCTTCTACAGATTTAAAATCACCAGGACTAGACACAGGAAATCCCGCCTCAATCACATCTACACCCAAAGCATCTAATTTTGACGCAATGACAACTTTCTGTTCTGTATTAAGTTTACAACCTGGTACCTGCTCTCCGTCACGTAATGTTGTATCAAATATTTGAATATTGTTTTTTGACATTTATCAAAATAAAGTTTAGTATTGTTATACGAATTTATACCTTGAAACTAACTAAGTATATTACATGCATTTTGATTTTACGATGTCCAAATTCATATTTGTATATTATATATTTGATAGTCAGCTATATAAGTCCATTTTCAATTGATAACTAAAGACCAAAAAGACAACTTATTTTTACTCGTAAAATCATTGAATAAGTCCGAAAAAAGACAATTCAAACTTTATGTAGGCAGACTAGGTGTGAATACGGACTCAAAATTCTTGAATTTATTTAATCTTTTAGATAAAGCTAAGATCTATGATGAGGCGTCAATAATCAAGACTGGTATTGTAAAAAAACAACAACTTGCTAACGTAAAAGCTCATCTTTATAAGCAAATATTAATAAGCCTTAAATTAAACCCGTCTCATCAAAATGTTAGATCTCAAATAAGAGAACAATTAGATTTTGCCTCAATTCTATATCATAAAGGACTTTATAAACAAAGTTTAAAAATATTAGACAAGGCAAAAGATTTAGCTATTGCGAACGAAGAAAAAAACATGGCTTTCGAAATTATTGAGCTCGAAAAAATTATCGAATCCCAATATATTACTCGAAGCATAGGTAGTCGCGCAGATGAGCTAGCTGTTCAAGCTAAAGAAATTAGTTCATTAAATGTAATTGCATCAAAGCTATCCAACCTTTCTCTCCAATTGTATAGTATAATGCTAAAAACTGGTTATGTAAAAAACGAAGAGGAAAGTAAAATAGTTACAAAATATTTTAAGGATAGATTACCTAAAATTAATATTAAAAAAATAGGATTCAGGGAAAAACTATGGCTATACAAAGCACATCTTTGGTATAGCTTTTTAATGCAAGATTTCTTAAGCTGCTATAAATATTCTTCTAAGCTGGTAAATCTATTTTACGAAAATCCAAAAATGATAAACCTTAACCCGGTTTTCTTTTTAAAGGGTAACAATTATCTGCTAGAATCCATATTTTATTTAAGAAACAAGCCAAAATTTGTTGAAAAACTAAATGACCTTAAAACAACTGTAAATAATCCAAAATTTATAAAGGATCAAAATGTATCAACTCTAGTTTTTTTATACACCAATTTTCACAGTATTAATCAATATTTTATTGATGGTAGTTTTGAGCAAGGGCTTGAGATTATCCCTAAAATAGAGACAGAATTAGTGAATTTTCAAGATAAGATTGATCCACATCACAAAATGATATTTTATTACAAATTTGCTAGTTTAGAATTTGGTGCTGGCAATAATAAAGCATGCATAAAATATCTCAACAGGATCATTTCTAACAAATCACTTTCCATGCGAGAAGATTTGCTTTGCTTTTCAAGAGTATTAAATCTGGTAGCACATTATGAAGCAGGCATAGATTATCATTTAGATTCCTTATTGCGAAGTACATATAAGTTCCTCATAAAAATGAACGACCTACATGAAGTCCAAAAAGAAATGATAAAATTTATTCGTGGTCTTCAAGATATTTATCCGCATGATTTAAAAAATGCGTTCAAAGATTTATTGGAAAGGTTAAAAAAATATGAAGATCACCCGTTTGAGCGAAGATCCTTCCTTTATTTAGATATTATTTCGTGGCTAGAAAGCAAAATTGAAAACAAATCTGTTGGTGAGATTATTAAAAATAAATATTTGACAAAATATGCACCTTGAATTTTTGAAATTCATAAAAAAAGCACAAAAACTTAAAATAAATTTGGTTTTTAAATTTTTGTAATGCAATATTTGTACTCACAAAGTTCAAAAACTTACTGAAATGTTATCAAGAAAGGTGGAGGGAATAGACCCTATGAAACCTTAGCAACCCTCAGATTTACTGAGAAGGTGCTAAATTCTACTTGAATGAGCAAGTCATTTTTTGCAAGTTCGGATAGATAACTCAAGACTAATTACTCATCTGTAATTAGCATTTTCTTTATAACATTTTTCTATTAAGTACGCTTCTAACGAGGCTTATTTGGCTTTTGTTTTAATTATTTATTAACTCAAAAACTTAGAAAAATGAGTACACAAAAATTCGCAACAAAAGCGTTGCACGCAGGACACGATGTCCAAAACAATGGAGGAACCAGGGCTGTTCCTATTTATCAATCTACGGCTTATGTCTTTAACGATTCTGATCATGCAGCCAACCTTTTTGCCCTAGCAGAAACTGGTAATATTTATACCAGAATCAACAATCCAACTAACGATGTTCTAGAGCAACGCTTAGCTGCTTTAGAAGGAGGAATTGCAGCAGTAGTTACCGCTTCTGGCACCTCTGCTATTGCAACTTCGTTATTAACGTTATTAAAAGCTGGTGATCATATTGTGGCATCTAGCAGTTTGTATGGAGGTACCTACAATTTATTGAGCGTAACCCTGCCAAGACATGGTATCACAACCACTTTTGTTGACCCTTCAGACCCAGAAAATTTTAATAAAGCGGCTCAAGAAAATACCAGAGCATTCTTTATAGAATCACTAGGAAATCCGAAGCTAGATGTATTAGATATTGAAGCTATTTCTAAAGAAGCTAAAGCTTATAAAGTTCCTTTAATTGTAGACAATACAGTTGCAACACCTTATTTGCTTAACCCAATAGAATATGGAGCAAATATTGTAATCCATTCGTTAACAAAATACATCAATGGTAATGGAACCGCTTTAGGAGGTGTAATTATTGATGCTGGCACATTTGATTGGACCAATGGTAAATTCCCTGAATTTACTGAACCATCTGCTGGTTACCACGGTTTAGTTTATAGCGAAGCACTAGAAGCAGCAGCATTTATTGCTAAAGTAAGAATTGAAGGATTACGAGATTACGGTGGCGCATTAAGTCCATTTAATGCTTTTCAAATTATTCAAGGATTAGAAACACTAGAATTACGAATTAAAAAGCATAGTGAAAATGCTTTAGAATTAGCAAAATGGCTGCAAGTTCAACCAGAAGTGACTTGGGTTAACTATCCAGGATTGAAAACTAGCAATTACAGAGCATTGGCAGAGAAATATTTGCCAGAAGGACAAAGCGGCATTGTAACGTTTGGCGTTGAAGGTGGCTATGATGCTGCTAAAATAATTGCAGACAAAACCAAACTTTTCTCTCTCTTAGCAAATATTGGAGATACAAAGTCATTGATCATTCATCCTGCAAGTACAACCCATCAACAATTAAGTGATGAAGCACAAGAAAGTACTGGAGTAACTAAAGACCTTATTCGTCTTTCTGTAGGAATTGAAAATATTGAAGATTTAAAAGCTGATTTAAAAGAAGCATTTGCAATTGTAAAAGAGCAAAAAGCCCTTCAAAATTAGCCTTTAGGGCAGTTTATTTGATACAGGTGTCCTTAAAAAAGGGCAACTGTTAGTAATTCACAATTTAATAAAAAGAAAAGATGAGTAATTTAAAATTTAGTGTTTCTGGAGAAAGTTCTTCTGAAACAAAATTTATAGGAAATACAAGGCAGTTTACATTAATCGTTGACGAGCCTGAAGCATTAGGTGGAACAGATGATTTTCCAAATCCAGTGGAATATATTTTAGCTGGTTTTGCAGGCTGTGTAAATGTAGTTGGCCATGTTGTTGCCAAAGAGTTAGGATTTACCATTAACAATCTTAAAATTGAAGTTAATGGAGAACTAAATCCTAACCGGTTTTTAGGAAGTTCTAATGAGGAAAGAGCTGGTTTTAAGTCCATTAAACTTCATTTAATTCCTGATACTGATGCAGATATTGAAACTTTAACCAAATGGTTGCAAATTGTTGAAGATCGTTGCCCTGTCAAGGATAATCTTCAAAATAGTACACCAATTTCACTTGCTGTAGAAAAAGAATACAATGTTTCATAACACGTTTAATGAGTAAATTAGAACATATAACCATTTCAAACTACAAAACCCAAAGTGGTAAGGCATCGAATATTTCGTTGTCTTACCAAACCTTTGGTGTTGAACTAGGCAAAGGACCTGTAGTATTGGTTATTCATGCCCTTACGGGAAATTCTAATGTTATTGGTCCATTTGGTTGGTGGAATGATTTAATTGGTGACAATAAGTGTATAGACACCAATGTATTTACAATTTTGGCCTTCAATATACCTGGAAATGGTTTTGATAAATCCAACAATAATCTCATAGACAATTATAAAGACTACACGGCAAGAGATATTGCTCAAATCTTTGTGGCTGGTCTTGACCAACTTAAAATCAATACACTCTTCGCTGCAATTGGTGGATCGGTAGGTGGTGGAATAGCATGGGAACTGGCTGCACTAAAACCAAATCTTATTGAGCATTTAATACCTATTGCTACTGATTGGAAATCTACAGATTGGCTTATTGCAAATTGTCATATTCAAGACGCTATTCTCAACAATTCTAAAAAACCATTAGAGGATGCCAGAATGCATGCTATGACCTTGTATAGAACGCCAGAGTCTCTTAAGGATAAGTTTAAACGTACTAAAAAATCGTCTGGCCTATTTAATGTAGAATCTTGGTTGAATCATCATGGCAATAAATTGAATGATAGATTTATTTTGTCTGCTTATAAAATGATGAACCAAATTTTAAGGACCATTGATATTACCGAAGGTAGAGGTGAATTTTTAGAAATTGCAAAAAACATTTCTTCAAACATTCATATAGTAACGATCAATTCTGACTTATTCTTTAAACCAGAAGAAAACTGGTCTACTTTTGTTGACCTTAAAACGGTTAAAGATAATGTGACCATACACGAAATAAAATCAATTGATGGTCATGATGCATTTTTGATAGAATTTGACCAATTGGCGAAATTTTTAAAGCCTGTTTTTAAAATAGATATGAAGAAAATCAAACAGCAACGAAAGTACGTTGCCTGATTATAAAGTGCTATTAATCTGAAAACCCGTTAATTATGTTCGGGTTTTTTTATTTCTTAATTCGACTTAAATTTTCCAAATAAACTTTATCATAATTTTCTGTAATCTTTAAGAATTAACTTCGACAAAAAATATTATCTTGATTTTTTGTACTAACGCTTAAGAAACTATTTAATGTCTAAAACATATTACGATCCTGCAGACCTTAGAAAATTTGGGAAAATCACGGAATGGGGCGAGGAACTTGGTAACAAGTTCTTTGAGTATTACGGAAAAGTTTTTGAAGAAGGGGCTCTAACAGGAAGAGAAAAATCTTTAATAGCTCTCGCTGTTGCGCATACTGAGCAGTGCCCATATTGCATAGATGCATATTCTAAAGATGGTTTAGAGCGAGGCATTACCAAAGAAGAAATGATGGAAGCCATTCATGTTGGTGCAGCCATAAAAAGTGGCGCAACATTAGTACATGGTGTACAAATGATGAACAAAGTGAATAAACTTGACGGATAATTTAGATGATAAAAGTTAAATCCCAATCTCTTCATAAGCGCGATAGCGCGCTGGCACAAAGTAAAAGGCAATTAGAAATTCTATCTAACGGTATATTTCAAAATGGAGAATTACCAAAATTTAAAGATAAAATTGCCGATACAAATCAGTTTCCGCTTAAGGCTAAAAAACTAGAAATATTACAAATCAATGTAGGTTACATGTGTAACCAAGTTTGTGAACACTGCCATGTCGATGCTGGTCCGGATAGAACGGAAATTATGACCAAGGAGACCATGCTTCAATGTCTAGAGGTAATAAAAAATACAGGTGCGCATACTTTAGATCTCACAGGAGGCGCTCCTGAAATGAATCCTAATTTTAGATGGTTTGTAGATGAGGCCTCTAAAGCTGGTATTAAAGATTTCATCGTCAGATCTAACTTAACCATAATTAGAGCAAATAAAAAGTATTACGATCTTCCAGAATTTTTTAAAAATCATAATGTTCATGTTGTAAGTTCTATGCCACACTGGACACGTGGTAAAACTGATAAACAAAGAGGTGATGGTGTTTTTGATAAATCGATAAAAGCACTTCAAGAATTAAATGCTATTGGTTATGGCTTGCCAGATAGTGGTTTAAGATTAGACTTAGTTTACAATCCATCTGGTGCGTTTTTGCCAGGAAATCAGGCTTCAATGGAAAAAGACTTTAAGAAGGCTTTATCAGAAGATTTTGGTATACAATTTCACAATCTCTTTGCTATAACTAATTTACCAATTAGTCGCTTTTTAGATTACCTAATTGCTTCTGAGAATTATGAAGATTACATGTATCAATTAGTAGATGCTTATAATCCAGATGCAGTAACTAATGTGATGTGCACAAACACCTTATCAGTAAGCTGGGATGGCTATCTATACGACTGTGATTTTAACCAGATGTTAGAGTTACCTGTAAATAGTAAGGTGAAGCACATTTCAGAGTATAATGAAGACTTACTAGAAGGAAGAAATATTGTAATTTCTCAGCACTGTTATGGGTGTACAGCTGGTGCTGGTAGTAGTTGCCAAGGAACCGTCGCTTAATTTTATGAAAAATTTCTTTTTAATCCTTACTCTTTTTTTTGGTTTCATTTCTTGTTCTCAAGAAAGTTTGTCTGATGTATTAAAGCAATATAATACTGAAAGTATACCCTATATTTCTGTGAAGGAGCTTGCAATGCCAAAAACCCATGCCTTAATATTAGATGCAAGGGAAATTAACGAATTTAAAGTGAGTCATATAAAGGACGCAATATATGTAGGCTATGATGATTTTAATATCGAAAAAACCAAAAGCCTTTTACATGATGAAAATATCATGATCGTTGTGTATTGCTCAATAGGTGTTCGATCTGAAGATATTGCAGAAAAACTTAAGAAGGAAGGTTATAGGAATGTATATAATCTATTCGGTGGAATATTCGAATGGAAAAATAATAACTTCACGGTTTATAATTCAGATGATAAAGCAACAGAAGATGTGCATGCATTTTCAAAAGAATGGAGCCAATGGCTTTTAAAAGGTAATAAGATTTATGACTGATGCATTAGTAATAGTTTTTGTAAAAAACATGAAACTAGGCACCGTTAAAACCCGGCTAGCAAAGACCATTGGTGATGTTGGCGCATTTGAAGTATATTCAGAATTGGTTGGTGTCACAGAAAAAGCAACTCAGAACCTTAATTGTGACAAACACATTTATTTCTCCAATTCAATTTCAGAATCTCATTGGCCAATTGAGTCCAAAGCAGTTCAGCAAGGTGATGACTTAGGAGAAAAAATGTTCAATGCATTTATGGATGGTTTTAAAGCAGGTTATAAAAAGATAGTACTCATTGGTTCTGACTTACCTACAATAAATTCAAATCATATTATGAAAGGTTTGGATGCACTAGATAAAACAGATTCGGTATTTGGACCAGCTGAAGATGGTGGTTATTATTTAATTGGTCTTAAATCCATGGTACCACAAATCTTCCAAAATAAGCCATGGAGTCAACCCGAATTATTAAGAACAACGATACAAGAGTTACAAAACCTAAACGTATCTGTTAGTAAATTAGAGACGTTAAATGATATAGATACTTATGAAGACTTAATAGCTTCAGAATTCTATAAATCAAACATTAAACTACAAGAAAAAATACAACAGTTAAATGATTAAATATATAACTGAAAGTACAGAATATTTGAAGAGTAAAGGATTTGACAATCCAGAAATCGGAATAATTTTAGGCACTGGTCTGGGCCAACTCATTAACGAGATTGATATCATTGCAAAAGCAAGTTATAATCATATACCAAACTTTCCGACTGCTACTGTAGAGTTCCATAAAGGAAAACTCATTTTTGGTGAATTAGCTGGCAAAAAAGTTATTGTTATGCAAGGTCGCTTTCATGTTTATGAAGGTTATACTTTACAAGATGTTACTTTCCCAGTTAGAATAATGGAAAAACTAGGAATAAAAACACTTTTGGTTTCTAATGCTGCAGGAGCTATAAACCTGAATTTCAAAAAAGGTGAATTAATGTTAATTGATGATCATATCAATTTGCAAGGAAGCTCTCCTTTAGCTTTCAAAGGTGTCTCTGAGCTTGGTGAGCGTTTTAATGATATGAGTGCGCCTTACGACCACAAGATTAACGATAGGATTGAGAATATTGCCAATAAACATAATATTAAACTTCACAAAGGTGTATATGCCAGTGTTGTAGGACCTCAACTGGAAACCAGAGCAGAATATAGAATGTTAAAAATTATTGGGGCAGATGCTGTTGGTATGAGTACTGTACCTGAGATTATTGTTGCTAACCACTTAGGCCTAAAAGCATCAGCAATTTCTGTATTAACAGATGAATGCGATCCTGATAATCTTAAACCAGTAAATATCACAGAAATCATAGAAATGGCAAATAAAGCTGAACCGAATATGATAATACTATTTAAAGAATTGATAAAAACTTTATAATGAGCTACTTAGAAACCACACACGATGTATATAAAGAAGCTGCATTGACACCAGATGTTGGATTATGCTGTACCACAAATCCTATATGGGAATTACCAGGATTAAGGATTCCTAGAATAATGCAAGAGATGAACTACGGCTGTGGAAGTACTGTACATGCTCGCGATTTAACAAATAATCCTAAAATGCTTTATGTAGGTGTTGGTGGAGGCATGGAACTTTTACAGTTCGCTTATTTTAACAGACAAACAGCTGGTGTTATTGGTATTGATGTAGTTGACGAAATGCTAGAAGCATCCAAGCAAAATTTTAAAGAAGCTGAAGTACTTAATCCATGGTTTAAAAGTGATTTTGTTGAACTTAAAAAAGGTGATGCTATGAATCTTCCTGTTGAAGATAATAGTATAGATGTTGCTGCACAGAATTGTCTTTTCAATATTTTTAAAGCGGATGATCTTAAAAAAGCAATCGCAGAAATGTACCGTGTACTTAAACCACACGGTAGATTGGTAATGAGCGATCCTACCTGTGAGCAACCAATGAATGACACATTACGTAATGACGAAAGATTAAGAGCATTGTGCCTTAGCGGTAGTTTGCCAATTGCGGAATATGTTAAAGCCCTTACTGATGCAGGATTTGGCACTATTGAAATAAGAGCTAGAAAACCTTATAGAATATTGGATCCTAAACATTATCCTACAGACGAATTAATCTATATAGAATCTATTGAAGTTGCTGCTATAAAAGACCCTATGCCAGTAGATGGGCCTTGTGTTTTTACAGGTAAAGCAGCAATCTATTTTGGAGAAGATGATTATTTTGATGATGAAGCAGGTCACGTTTTGCTTAAAAACCAACCATTGGCTATATGCGATAAAACAGCAGGTGCATTGAAAGCTTTGGGTAGAAATGACGTCTACATAAGTGAATCTACATTTCACTATGATGGTGGTGGATGTTGTTAAACAACCTATTTTTAATGAGAGTAATAATTGCCTTTTTAATTCTTTGTGCATTTTCGTGTAGTTCAAAAAAGACTGTTGTTGAAAAACAATCACCTGAAAAGGTAGTTATTGATTCTTTAATTATTACCAAGGTACCAGATGCGACCGAGAAACAAGTTCCTCCTCCTCTGACTCAATCAGTATCAGAAAATGTGGGAAAAGTTCCAAAAGAAAATAATACTATTCCACCTCCTCCTGAACCTCCAAAACTAATTGCAGTTAAAGATCAATTCGACCATGCAAGATGGCATAAAATATTACAAAAACATGTTTCAGAAAATGGCAAGGTTGATTATTTAGGGATTAAAAACTCCATGGATTTGGATGTTTATATAGATATGATAACCCATACCATGCCAAATGATACATGGACTAAGTCCGAAAAATTAGCCTACTGGATCAATGCCTATAATGCACTAACAATTGATTTAATTCTTCGTAATTATCCTATAAAGAGTATTAAAGACATTAAAGATCCTTGGGGTCAGCGATTTTGGCAATTTGGTGATAAATGGTTAAACCTTAATTATATTGAACACAATATTTTGCGTAAAATGGATGAACCAAGAATTCATTTTGCCATTGTTTGCGCTTCAGATTCATGTCCAAAACTACTAAATGAAGCTTATACTGCTTCAGACTCAGAATCACAACTCACAAAGGCAACAAAGGATTTTTTAAATGATAAATCAAAAAATGAGATAAATAGCAATAGTTTAAAACTGTCTAAAATATTCAAATGGTTTGCCAATGACTTTAAGCAAAATGGAAGCCTGATCGATTTTCTAAATAAATATTCTGAAATTACGATTTCAGAGAATGCAAAAAAAAGTTACAAAGACTATAATTGGGAATTGAATGACTAAAATTTCAATAATAATCCCCGTTCTCAATGAGGCGAATTATATTGGTGAGTTATTAAAACATATAGAAACTCATTCCAGCTCAAAAAATATATCAGACATTATAGTGGTTGATGGTGGTAGTACAGACGGAACAAAAGAAATCGTAAAATCATTTGAAAAAATTGTTTTAAGTTCTTCGGAAAAAGGAAGGGCAAAACAAATGAATCTTGGCGCAAAAACATCAAAAGCTGGTGTTTTGTACTTTCTTCATGCAGATGCACATCCACCAAAAGACTTTGATCATTTAATTCTTAAAGAATTATCCAAAGGAAATGAAGCTGGTTGTTTTAGAATGCAGTTTGATAGTAAGCATTGGTGGTTACGATTAGCAAGTTGGTTTACCCAATTTAATATAAGGCCATGTCGTGGTGGTGATCAAAGCCAGTTCATCACTAGAGAATTATTTACAGATATTGGTGGTTATGATGAAGACTACGTTATTTATGAGGACAATATTTTGATTAATGAACTATATGCCCGAAAACAATTCGTAGTTATAAATAGTAAAATCAGAACCTCAGCGAGACAATACAAAAAAGTGGGTGTTTGGAAACTACAGTATCATTTCTGGTCTATTTATGTCAAACGATGGTTCGGTGCTTCAGCCGACGATATTTACACTTACTATAAAAAACATATTAGGTAGGTTACTTATTTCTACCCTTTTCATTTGGGTATAAATCTTTCAAGATATCACTTTGAAAAACCTCCTTGGTATCAACATCCATAGCTGATAGCCTACCTGTAAATGCTGCACCTGTATCAATATTCCAAACATTTGCAACATTCATAGGATGCATTTTAAAATAATTAATAGTTGGCGTATGGCCAATATATATTTCTTTATAGTGCTTTAAACGATCCGGATATATCCCTGAGCTTTTATCTATACGCTTATCCATAGTCAACGCCATTTCCCAGAGTGTTCTATCAAAATAAAAATTTCTTACTTCATATTCGCGTTGCACACCGTACATAGAAGTAAAACCAGCATGTACATATAACCTGTTGTCGTTATCAATATGAAAAAGCTCCATAGCCTGGAAAAACTGAAGATGTTGCTTTTTTTCTTCATCTGTAAAATCAGAATAACTCTCTACGGTTTCCTGTCCACCATGAGCCAACCAAACCGGATTGGCAAGTTCTTCCCTCAACCAATCTTCGCACCAGACATCATGATTACCCTTAATAAAAACGCATTCTGCATTATTAGACAACTCAATTAGATACTGCATAACTTGCGCCGACTCACTCCAACCATCAACATAATCACCTAGAAATACAAGCTTATCACTAGCATTAACTTTTAATTGTTCTATTAATTGAACAAGTGCCTTTAATCCACCATGTATATCACCAATAACTAAGTTTCTCATTTAATAATTGTTTGAATATCCATATTGAACTCTAATGACTTCCTGGGCTGGCTTATTTTGTGGTGTAAACATGTTGTTATTTGGCCCACCAACTTTATCGTGTATATGGAACCATTTCCATACAAATCCGCCAGCAAACCAATTTTCATCCCAAAATGTTTCAAAGAGTGCTTTTGTTGTATTTACTTGAGCATCAAGATTTACAGAACCATCTCTATTAGAATAATCCCATGGTCTTTCACCAGCATAATCTACACTTCGATAACCATACTCCGTAAAAAGAACTTTCTTTTTATGTGTTTTTGATAATTTTAATATTTCAAGTTTATGTTTTTGCCAACCAGCCATACAATCTTCAAAACTTGGAGTCTTAGTATCACTTACAGGAAAATAGGCATCAATACCAATAAAATCCAATTTATCCCAAAATGGTGTTTTTCTATACTCATTCCAATTAGCGGCATAGGTTAGCTTTCCATTGTATACCTCACGGATACTGTCTATAAGAGACTTCCAATAATCAGGCCTGTATTTTGTAAACAATTCTAACTCTGTACCAATACATAATATTTCTGCATTAACCTCTTCAGCAAGCGCCGCATATTCCAACAAAAAATTGGTATATGATACCTCCAATTCTTTCCATGTTTCTTCGGATTGCATCATAATTTCACCAGTAAATTGACCACGACTCACCCATATTTGGGGTTTTATCATTATAGATATATCTTTTTTCTTTAATTCGTTAATATACTGTTGTGCTCCTGCCCTAGTCTCACCAAACCATTGTCTATCTGTATTATGTATTACTTCAGGGTGATCTAAATCTCTAATAAAACCAAATGGCATTACTGCTGCATAATTAGCATTTACCTCAACCACTGGAACTATATTAGTACTATCTATGGCTGTATTCATAGCAACAAAACTTACCCCATTTATTTTCTCAGGCTTATATACACTAGCTGCACAGCCAAATAATAAAATGGAGAAAATCAAAGAAATTAAACGTTTCATAGTATTAAATAATCCCTAAATTTAAAGAAATTCAACTTTGGCCGTTAAGGTTTTAACAAAACCTTCGACCTATTGTCTATACTAACAACCAAAATCAATATGGAACACGTCGTAATTATCGGCAATGGTATATCTGGTGTTACACTTGCCAGACACATCAGAAAACTATCGGATAAAAAAATTACCATTATTTCAGCAGAAACAGAATATTTCTTCTCGCGTACTGCCTTAATGTATGTTTATATGGGACATATGAAATTTGAGCACACCCAACCTTACGAGGATTGGTTTTGGGATAAAAATCGTATTGAACTCAAACAAGGTTTTGTTGAAACCATAGACACCAATTCTAAAATACTTCATTTTTCTCATGGTGAAACATTAAATTATGATAAGCTAGTAATAGCTACTGGAAGCAAACCAAATAAATTTGGATGGCCCGGACAAGATTTGGAAGGCGTGATGGGAATGTACCACAAACAGGATTTAGAAAATCTTGAAAAACATGCATCTAATAATAAAGTGTGTAAACGTGCTGTAATTGTTGGTGGCGGTTTAATCGGAATTGAACTTGCAGAAATGCTAAATAGTCGTAGCATACCAGTTACATTTCTTGTTAGAGAATCTAGCTTTTGGAATGGCGTTTTGCCAGAAGGTGAAAGCGCTATGATTAATAGACATATTAAAAATCATCATATTGACTTGCGCCTTTCTACCAATTTAAAAGAAATTATATCGGATAATTCCGGGAAGGTGAAATCTGTAATAGTTGAAGAAACTGGTGAAGAAATTCCTTGTGATGTCGTTGGATTAACTGCCGGTGTGTCACCAAATATTGATTTTATTAAAGATTCTGAAATTGAAACTGGCAGAGGTGTTAAAGTAAACCGATACTTAGAAACAAATATTCCCGATGTTTATGCTATTGGAGATTGTGCTGAGCAACATGAAGCAATTGGAAACAGAAGACCAATTGAAGCCGTTTGGTATACTGGTCGTATGATGGGAGAAACATTGGCACAAACCATATGCGGTAATCGCATAGAATACAATCCTGGCCATTGGTTTAACTCTGCTAAATTTTTAGACATAGAATATCAAACCTATGGTTGGGTTCATGGTAATAAAGGAAGACCAGATTACGAAACTCATTTTCATTGGAAACATGAAGATGACACCAAATGTATCACGGTAGCTTACAATAAGGACACTAATGAATTTCTTGGTATTAATACCTTCGGAATAAGGATGCGACATGAAACATTTGACACTTGGCTAACAGAAAAAACGGATGTTGATTATGTAATTAATCATCTCTCAGAAGCCAACTTTGACCCAGAATTTTATGCAAAATTTGAAAATCAAATCCTCCAGTCTTATAACAATCAACTCCAAACAGTCTAGACATGAGCAATAAATTAAATCATAGTATGTCTTTAGCAACACCTGATGCTTTAAATATTACCATAAAACAAAAAATTGCTTTAGGCCTTGGTCTTGTTGGTCTATTTATATTAACACTGGCGTTATTGAATATCAACTTTCCTAATAAGGGTATATTTCTAACACTTGCATTAGGTTTAATAGTTATAGGAACTATTCTTTATACTAGAGAAGCTTATTTAAATAAACTCGAAGGCATAAAAAATGATGGTGTTTGGTTTAAATCTATCTCTTCAAGAGGATTTTGGGGTTGGGCAGTAGGCATAATACTTACATCATTTTATATTGTTCTTTACTTCTATCCACAATATTTAGGATTAGGCAAAGATGGCGCAGAAAATACTGGTCTAATCAGTTTATTTGACCCTCTTAGTCAATTGTTAAGTGGAAGAAATGCCAGCCAATGGTTTGTTTACGGAACACTTTACACTATTGCGATACTGGCTTTTGGCTACAAGTTCATGTTAAAATACAGGCATAATCGGTACCAACAAATTAGAACGGTCTCTGTAATGTTCTTTCAATTAGGTTTTGCTTTTTTGATACCGGAGTTTATGTATGTAATGAATAATGATTTACCATACTATGATCTTAAAAGTATCTGGCCGCTCAACTATTATATTTTTGATGAATGGTCTGTAAAAGCGTTTCTCTCAAATGGTAATATTGGACTAACGCTGATCCTATTTGGAATACTTTCCATTTTTGTAACTACTCCAATCCTAACCTATAAATTTGGTAAACGATGGTACTGCTCCTGGGTTTGTGGTTGTGGTGGTCTTGCCGAAACTGCAGGAGATTCTTTTAGACATTTATCCTCTAAAAAAATGTCTGCTTGGAAACTAGAGCGTTGGTTAATACATGTCGTTTTAGTTTTTTCAGTAGTTATGACAACTGCAATGGTTTACACGTATTTAGGTTATAAGAGCAATGATTTTTGGTTAACAAGAGGTGTCTTCATCTCATTAGTGATTGGGTTCTTAACGATAATTTTTGTTGGTGTTATGGTTTTTAAAAGAAAAGAATTAGGAATGGACTCAAAATATGGTGCTATTGGTTTTTTTGTTGTGATTTCTCTTTTATTAACGATGCATTTTACAGGCACTACAGATCAATTATTCTATATTAAGTCTGGTAGCTTAAGGTCAGCTTATGGCATTTATATTGGATCCATATTCTCCGGAGTTATTGGTACTGGTTTCTACCCTATTCTAGGTAGTCGAGCTTGGTGCAGATTTGGTTGCCCTATGGCTGCGATATTAGGATTTCAACAACGATTATTTTCAAAATTTAGAATTACCACTAATGGTGGCCAATGTATTTCTTGTGGTAATTGCTCCAATAGTTGTGAGATGGGAATTGATGTTAGACACTATGCTCAAAAAGGTGAAAATATTGTTCGTTCTAGCTGTGTTGGATGCGGTATTTGTGCAGCAGTATGCCCAAGAGGTGTGCTTAAACTCGAAAATGATAGCTTGAAGGGACGTATCAATCCAACTGAGATATTGCTAGGTAATGATGTAGATTTGATGAAATTAGTAAATGAGAAATAAGAAGTTGTATTTTTGCAACTTCAAAATTATTTAATGTCAGTTATTAAAGTCATTATTCCTGCGTTTAACGAGGAAGATTCTATTCATCATGTGATAAATGATATTCCTGATATTGTTAATGAGATTATTGTAGTAAGTAATAACTCTTCCGACAATACTGAAACAAATGCCAAAAAAGCTGGCGCTACAGTTTTAACTGAATTTCATAAGGGTTACGGTTATGCCTGTCTTAAAGGCATGGACTATATAGACAAACAAAATGAAAATCCAGATATTATTGTTTTCTTGGATGGTGATTATAGCGATTACCCTGAAGAGCTTACAAAAATAGTTAGACCCATTATTGAAGATGATATTGATTTTGTAGTTGGTGGGCGTGTAAAAGAATTGCGCGAAAAAGGCGCAATGACATTCCCTCAAATTTTTGGTAATTGGCTAGCAACTAGTTTAATGCGCTTATTTTTTAGATCTAGGTTTACAGATTTAGGACCATTCCGAGCAATTAAGTACAATAAGCTATTGGAATTAAAAATGCGGGACAAAACCTATGGATGGACAGTAGAGATGCAACTGAAAGCTTTGAAACAAAAATTTACCTATGAAGAAATTCCGGTTAACTATAGAAACAGAATAGGTGTCTCAAAAGTTTCAGGTACCATAAAAGGTGCTATATTTGCTGGCGTAAAAATCCTTTCTTGGATTTTTAAATATAGTTTTAAGTGATATATCTTCAGTATTTCATAATTGTAGTTTACACTATAGCAATAGTGCTCATTTTCCTTTACGCACTAGCGCAATTAAATTTGTTGTTTAATTACTTATCCTCGAAACGAAAAAGAGAAGTATGTGAAACTTTTGACTTAGATAATCCGGACGAAATTCCTTACGTTACTATTCAATTACCTGTATTTAACGAAATGTATGTAATGGATCGTCTTCTTGATAATATTGCATTGATTGAATACCCTAAGGATAAATTAGAAATTCAAGTCCTTGATGATTCTACAGATGAAACGATTCATTCTACTAAAACTCATGTAGAAAAATTAGCATCCAAGGGATTAGATATTAAACATATTACAAGAACTGATAGAACAGGATTTAAAGCAGGTGCCTTAAAAGAAGGATTAAAAATTGCAAAAGGTGAATTTATCGCCATATTTGATGCAGACTTTCTACCTCAACCAAACTGGCTAAAGCGAACCATACCCTATTTTAAGGATAAAAAAATTGGCGTGGTACAAACACGTTGGGGACATATTAATAGAAATTATTCATTATTAACAAAAATTCAGGCATTTGCACTTGATGCTCATTTTACTTTAGAGCAAGTAGGTCGTAACTCAAAAGGACATTTCATTAATTTCAATGGAACTGCCGGTATTTGGCGTAAAACGTGTATTGAAGATGCAGGGAATTGGGAAGGCGATACGCTAACTGAAGACCTTGATCTGAGTTATAGAGCTCAACTTAAAAAGTGGAAGTTCAAATACTTAGAAGATGTAGAAACACCTGCAGAACTACCAATTGTAATTAGTGCAGCACGATCGCAACAATTTAGATGGAACAAAGGAGGAGCTGAGAATTTTAGAAAAATGCTTTGGCGAGTCATTAAATCTAAAAATATTTCTACCAAAACAAAGATTCATGGTCTATTACATTTACTAAATAGCTCTATGTTTTTGAGCATATTTGTAGTTGCGGTATTAAGCATCCCAATGCTTTACATTAAAAATGAATATGCCCATTTAAGAGATTATTTTTATGTAATGAGTTTCTTTGTGATGAGCACCCTGATATTTTTTGTGTGCTATTGGTTTATGTATAAGAATATTTATGGAAGTGGTTTTAAAAGATTCTTTGGTTATATAGGAATGTTCTTTACCTTCTTCTCCATTGCCATGGGATTTTCATTGCACAACTCAATAGCCGTTATTGAAGGACATGTTGGGAAGAAAAGTGAATTTGTTAGAACTCCAAAATTCAATATTAAAAAATTTAAAGACAACTGGAAAAACAATAAGTACTTGCGTAAATCACTTTCAAAGAATGTAATTTTAGAAGGGTTGCTGATGCTTTATTTCGGTTTTGGATTGTATAGCGCATTTATTGTGGGAGACCAAGGCGGTGATTTTGGACTTTTTCCATTTCACTTAATGTTGTTTATTGGTTTTGGTTATGTGTTTTTTAAGTCTTTAAGCTCCAAGGTTTAGGCTCTACTTTCAAAAGGTATAATGATTCCTTTTTCCAAATAATCTTTTAGTCCATTTAATAATAATGCCCAGCAAAATGATGAGTGCTTAAAATGATCATTACATTCTGGCCAGTCTTTATGAAAAAACCTAAGATAGGTTCCATCTTCCTTTTCTTCTAGTTCATATCCAAATTTTGTTGGATTCCAATCTTCATCAGAATCGGTCATTTTAAAATGAATCTGCTTATCTTCAATTAAGTTAACTATTGCAAACCAATTATACTTATCTGTAAAATTATAGTTATAAACTTCATTTATTTTCGGTTTTCCTGTGCATTTCAGAGGCCACCAATTAATCAATTGTTCGGGATCCGTAACAGCCTTAAAAACACTTTCAACATCCTTGTTAATCATCAAATTATGGTAAATAGTGTAACTCATGATTTATATAATTCTTTTAAAGTTATAAATCTTTTTACAAAGACATTATTTTCACCGTATTAAATAATTCTATCTTTGATGGAATGGAACTTGGGTTGGGTAATATTTTCAAATACAAAAAGCTAGCGCTACTTTATCTATTTATAAGCTCCGTATTATATCTATCATTTGCGTATGATTTAGTTAGAACAGATTTCTTAAAACTCCTACTGCTTTATCTAGGATTATTTGTTTGTGCTATTCAATTTATTAAATCCACTGGCTATTACTTTAGAGTGCTTGTTCTTGCATCAATAATATTTAGACTACTTTTTTTATTTGCTATTCCGAATCTATCACAAGATTTCTATCGCTTTATTTGGGATGGACAGATGATATTATCAGGAATAAATCCCTACTTGACCACACCAGATTTTCAGATGGAACTGGGTACATTAACTAATTTCCCAAATCAATCAGAATTACATGAAGGTATGGGAGCACTAAGTGCTTCAAATTTCACCAACTACCCACCTTTAAACCAATTATGTTTTGCAATTGCAAATCTTTTTCCTGGTCAAAGCATTTTGAGTTCTATAATTGGACTTAGAGTACTTATTATATCTGCAGATATTGGAACTCTATATTTTGGCAAAAAGCTATTGGAACGATTAAAACTACCTTCTAATAGTATCTTTTGGTACATTTTAAACCCCTTTATAATTATTGAGCTCACAGGAAATTTACATTTTGAAGGCGTTATGGTATTCTTTTTAGTATGGAGTTTATATCTACTACATTCAAGTAAATGGAAATTGGCTGCATTTTTATTCGCTTGCTCTATATCTGTAAAATTAATTCCATTAATGTTTTTGCCACTATTTTTAAAGTGGTTTAAAACCGAAAATAAAAAGATAGATTTTAAAAAGCTAATCTCATTTTATGTCATTATTCTAATGACAGTAGTACTTCTTTTTGTTCCTTTTTTTTCGTTTGAATTTATTTCCAACTACTCAAAAACCGTTGGTCTCTGGTTTGGTAATTTTGAATTTAATGCAAGTATTTATTATCTCGCCAGAAGTATTGGATACGCCATTACCGGTTTTAATGAAATAGAAATGATTACAAAAATACTCCCATCTATATCTTTTATTGTTATTCTTTATTTTTCTTTTTTCAAAGCGAATAATTCAATTACAAAATTGGCGACTTCAATGCTCTTAGTGTTAAGTTGCTATCTGTTTTTAAGTACAACAGTACATCCTTGGTACCTAACAACTTTGATAGTACTTTCTGTATTTACTAATTACAAATACGCTTTAGTATGGTCTGTTATAATAATATTGAGCTATTTCGCTTATGCCAACATTGATTATGCTGAAAACTTATGGGTAATAGCATTAGAGTACCTCATTGTATTTTTGGTTTTTATCTGGGAAGTAGTCTTGAAGAAAAAAATTAGCTTTTAATCCTCTAAATCGTCAGGTGGTTGAATTGCTTCAGGATCATCACCTTCAAAATCTTCATAATCATCTTCATCATAATTCTCCATAGTTACAGCCAACTTAGTACTAACTTTAACTAAATACTTTGTATCCATTGTTGTTACTTCTACTGCTTCAACTAGCTCATTTTTTGCATTTTTAAATGAAATAATATGAGCGTCATCATAGCCATCTGGATACCTTTCTACCAACAAAGCCAATATCTCTGGAGTTAGTTTCTTAAAATCTACGATTACTCTTTTTAGATTATCTTTCATCTTAGGTTGGGTTGATTACTATTACTAAGATACAAATGAAATTAATACAAATATTAATTGAAAATTAATTTTAAAAGAATTATTCAAAACTAATTAGATTCGTTGAAATTAGAGCATTTTAAGTGTATTAACCTCTTGAGTCGTTAAGTGTTTCCAATGACCTCTGGGAATATCTTTTTTAGTTAAATGACCAATAGCTACACAGTCAATTTTTACGATATCATACTTGAGGTATTCGAAAATTGTTCTCAAAATGGTGTTACCCGTATTTTTAATTTTTATACCAATTTTATTTTTAGATTCACCTTGTATATAGCTGATCTCTTCAACCGTTATTAGTTTTCCGTCAATCTTAAATCCTTCTTGTACTTTTTTAAGGTCCTCAAACTTTAAATTCTTATCTAATTCTACCTGAAATAATCGTTCTACACCTGTTTTAGAATTGGTGAATTTTTGAACTACTTTGTCATCATTAGTAAACAGTAATAGACCCAGTGAATTTCTTCCTAATCTACCAATGGGTTTAATCTTGGCATTTGTAGCATTGGCAACTAAATCCATAACTGTTCTCCCTTTACCTTCAGCTGTGGTTGTAGCAAATCCCTTTGGTTTGTTTAAGAGTACATATACGTTTGGTTCAGGACTTATACGCCTGCCATCAAACTTTACCTCATCACCCAGTTTTACCTTATAACCCATTTCAACAATTACCTTTCCATTAACTGTAATTAATCCAAGAGCAATATTTTCATCTGCTTCTCGTCTTGAACAAATTCCGGAATTAGCAATGTATTTATTTAGACGAATCTCATCTGGATTTGAGGTCTTTTTAGGTTGAGTCTTTTTCTTTGAAAATCTGTTATTTTCAGAAAAACCTTTTGCATTACTTCTTTTATTTTTTTTACCTGAAGCCTTCCCTTTTCCTCTACCATCTTGGTTTTTGCTCATAATCCATTAATTTTTAGGCTGCAAAGGTATAACAATAGTTAACATTAACTATTTTATTTCTACAGTAGTTTGTCTATCTCTATTTACTGTTAATTTTGTAACATCTGGTCTGGAATAATGCCCAACAACGTCAAAATTTTGACGTTCTTCCAACACACGATTAAAGTCTATAGTTTGAAAAATCAAACCTTCTTTATTAATTACAGGTTCTATAAGCCATTCACCATCAGGGCCAGCTATACAGCTCCCACCATTAGCTAAGGTATCTGGTGCATTTTTAATAATATCAGCAAAATGAGGTGTTTCCTCTGGAAAATCATCTTTTGTCATTAAAGCCGAAACCGAAACAACATAAGATCTAGATTCTCTAGCTATAAATCGTGTTATATCTTTTGTGTTGTGATCACTTCCTGGCCACACAGCAATATGTAAGTCTTCGCCTTGACCATAAAGAGCCGTTCTCGGCAGTGGCATCCAATTCTCCCAACAATTCAATCCACCAACTGTAAATGATTTTAAAGAGTGAACCTGCAATCCATTACCATCACCAGGTGCCCAAGTTAATCGTTCATCATAAGTTGGTTGTAATTTTCTATGAACAGATTTTATTTCTCCCTTTTCGTTTATATAGACTAATGAGGCATAAATGCTATGTCCTCCTCTATCCATTGGACGTTCCATAATACCTAAATAAATTGCAATCCCATGATCTTTCGCCAATTTGCAAACAGAATTTAAATCCCCTTTTTCAATGCATATAGAGTTACTTACGTAATGTGCATGAAGCGTTTTGTTAATATTAGTATTCCACTCAGCTCCACCAGTTAATGCCAACCAAAATGGGTAACCAGGCAAAAGTGCTTCACCGAATACTATGAGTTCTACGTCTTCTTTAACAGCATCTAGAATCGATTTTTCAATTTTCTTTAAAGTGGCACTCTTATCTAGCCAAACTGGTGCGATCTGAGCCATTGCAATTTTTAAGGTATGCTGCATCATATACGATTTAAAACAATTGAAACATCAATTAATAAGATTGAAAAAACACCGGCGACAATAATAAACTTCAGCATATTATGAAGAAGCAAATAGTGAGTTTTCTTCTCGGATTTCCATAAAACAAGCAGAAATATTAAAAGTAAAATTATACATAAATAAAAGAAAATATACATGTGGCCAATATCAAAAAATAAAATTAGTACAATAGCTGATAGAATTGTTAAAATGGCTACTATACTCAACATCATTTTTGTAATCCTTTCGCCATGCACCACAGGAACTGTTCTATAGTTTAATGCTAAATCACCTTTTATGTTTTCGAGATCTTTAATTAACTCTCGCATTGATATCAATAAAAACAAGAAAATTGCATGACCAAAAACTACCATCTCAAAATTTCTGTAATAAATAAAAATGGCGAAAAATGGCGTTACAGTTAATACTGCCGAAACAATATTACCAACCATGGGTTGTTTCTTTAAACGATGCGAATAGAACCATATAGCAAAAATGTATAAAGCAAAAAACACAACCGCCTTAAACGAAACATAACTTGCAAATACTAAAGCGAAGAAATTGAGTATAAAATAAAATGAGAGCTTTGTGTTTTGGCTCACCAACCTATCTAACATTGTTTTTTGAGGACGATTAATTAAATCCTTCTCAGAATCATAAAAATTATTGATAATATAACCTGCTGCAATCGTTGCTGAGGATGATAAAACAAGCATTAATAAATTAATGTCTAGAAGTACAGATTTAACAGGAATATGATTTGCAAAAATATATACTGAAGCCAAATATTGAGCGATAACAACAACAAGTATATTATAACCACGAACTACAGAAAACAGACTGAAAAATTTAAGAAGTATATGTTTTTGCCGTCTTGAAAGCATGGATTAAGATATGAAACCCTGAAATATGTTCAGGAAAATCTAAATTTAGAAATTATATACAACTTCTAATTTCTGTCCTTTGAGTGCTTCCTTCGCTCTATCAATATTTTCGGTGAAACCTAGAATATATCCTCCACCACCAGAACCACAAAGTTTTAAATAGTAATCATTTGATTCAATTCCTTTTTTCCAAAGTTCATGGAATTGCCTAGGAATCATTGGTTTGAAATTATTCAATACCACCTTAGAAAGTTTCTTCGTGTTGCTAAATAAAGATTTTATATCGCCTTTTAAAAAATCATCAACACATGCATCTGTATGTTTTATAAACTGGTCCTTTAACATACTTCTAAAGCCTTCGTTTTTCATGTTTTCCATGAATATATTAACCATTGGCGCAGTCTCACCAACAATTCCACTATCTAATAAGAAAACAGCGCCTTTACCTTCCGTTTTTTGAGAAGGTATACCAGTGGCCTCAATATTATCCTTAGACTTTATTAAAATAGGAAGACTTAAGTAACTGTTTAATGGGTCTAATCCTGAAGACTTACCGTGAAAGAACGACTCCATCTCAGAGAATATAATCTTAAGCTTTAATAACTTTTCACGTGTCAAGTTTTCTAAAACAGTGATTTTATCTTTAGCGTACTTATCATATATCGCCGCAACCAATGCACCACTGCTACCTACACCATAACCCTGAGGAATGGATGAGTCAAAATACATTCCTAGATCTACATGTTGCTGAAGTGTATTAAAATCAAATGTTACCAAGTTTGTATCAATTTGACGTAAATACTCTACAAATGCTTTTAAACTTTTATTAGATTTTATTGCTATTTCTGAAGGGTTTTCATCAACTTTTAAGGCTCCATTATAGAAATTGTAAGGAATCGATAAGCCTTTAGAATCTTTGATTATTCCGTATTCTCCGAATAACAGAATCTTAGAATAAAATAATGGTCCTTTCATAGTTTTTGTGTTGTTGGGACTGGTTACAAACGCTTGGCACCATTACCAACACTATCGCAAATATAGTGACCGTTTTGGCAATATGCAACTAACTCACTCTTAATGAAGTCATAAACTTTTGATTCTTCAGCTTTAGGAAATAGCACATGAACGTTTGCTCCTGCATCTAAGGTAAAGCAAATATTTGAGTTATTATCCTCTCTATACTTCCAAATTCTGTTGATAATCTCCAATGTATTAGGCTTCATTAAAATGAAATATGGCATACTAGTCATCATCATAGCATGTAAGGTTAATGCCTCACTTTCAACAATTTTTACAAAAGTCTTAAGATCTCCAGATGCCAGCACATTCTTAAGATTCGCTATATTATCATGAGCTTGTGAAAACCTTTCTTTTGCAAATGGATGGCCATGCATAAGTTCATGACCTAATGTACTACTAACTTGTTTTTCACCTTTATCTACCAAAAGTATTGTATCTTGATAATCCTTAAAATTTGAGTGAATATCACCATCAAACCTAATACCAAACAAATCTGAACTTTCTGTACTCTTATTTTTTCCCCAAACCACTAGCTCTCCCTCAATGCTTCTACAAGCACTTCCTGATCCTAAACGGGCTAAAAAAGAAGCTTTTTGATTAAAGTAATCATCTGCATAATCTACTCCTAAATCTTCCTCAATACTTATTATGCAGAGTGCCAGCGCACTCATCCCGGAAGCTGAAGAAGCAATGCCAGAACTATGAGGAAATGTATTAATGGTCTCTATCTTAAAATGGTAATCTCTTAAAAATGGGACATAGTCTACAATACGTTCAAAAAAGGTTTGAATTTTTGGTTTAAACGCTTCATTTTTTTCAGCTTCGAAAAAGACATCAAAACTAAAATCTTTGCCTTCTTTTTTAGTGTAAGTGACTTCGGTTATAGTTTTACAATTTGATAGTGTAAAACTTATTGATGGGTTCTCAGGAATTTGATTTTTGCGCTTTCCCCAATACTTCACTAAAGCAATATTGCTTGGAGACGACCATTTTACAGATCCACTTTCTAAATTGGTATTGTAGGATTTAAGAATAAAATCTTGTTCTGTCATTTTATTAAAATATGGTGCAAAGTTAACAACTTAGGATGTATTAATAATATTTTTACATTATTGTGATGACAAAATTTAAAGACAACGATGATTTATAAACTATCATCCTTTTATTATGAAAACTCAATGCTTAAAAATTACTTTATTAATACTTATACTTAGTTCGTCTTTGCTATATGCTCAAGAGGACAAAATTTCTAGTAATTCATCAACAAGTAAGTTTAAATTTGCCGCCAAAGCTGGAGTGAATTTTTCAAATACTTTTGGTGATGTGGGAGATAATAGCTCATTTTTAACCGATATTAATATTGGTGCAGTTGTAAAAATTCCAACAAATTTAAATTTTGGAATTCAGGCGGAACCTCAAATATCTAGAATTGGCAATAGAATAAACGGGGAAACTGCTACGCGCTTTACATTTTTAGATATTCCTGTTTTGGCCCAAGTTTATTCCATAAATGACTGGAGTTTTGAAGCTGGCCCAAAAGTCGCGGTCACACTTGATCAAAAACAACGTAGAGATGAAAATTTAGAGTCTATAGATAGATTAAAAACCATAACACTTGGTATAACAGCCGGTGCAACATATAATTTTGACAGCAATTGGTTTGGTCAATTTCGTATTAATCATTGGTTTTCTGATATAATAAGAGCTGATGCAGGAGATACTGAAGGTACATCTATACTGCTAATTCAGTTCTCAGTAGGTTATTGGTTTGATTAATTGGCAGAACTCAGCTCAATTAGTTTGATAATTGTCTTATAGTTTCTCGATGTAGCTGCAACTTTTAGTTTTCGCTCAAAATAACTCATATTGAATTTTGCTTTACCATACCCTTTTTCACAATAATAATAAATGCAATTATTAAGAATCAGATATTCTTCACCATCGTACTGTTTTTTAGTTGCCTCTTTGACGTCTTCTTTTTTGGGAACAGAATCTAGTAGAATAAAATAGCTTTTGATTTTCTTTTCTTCGTCAAAAGGGCAATTATCCATTGTGGTTTGGAGTTGAAGATGTGTTTTTACAAGTGCAGGCACTTCAAATCCGAAATGACTAAGAATCGAATTTTTAATTAACGCTTCTATTTCAAATTTGTCTGTTATTGAAGATTGAAACACGACATTTCCACTTTGAATATAAGTTTGAACATTTTCTAAACCTGAATTTGATAATAGTGCTCGTAAATCTGCCATAGGCATTTTTTTATGACCACCAACATTAATACCTCTTAATAGTGCTATGAATATGTTCATTTATTTATGTTTTTAGCAACGATATAAGCTCCTGTCCAAGCATTCTGAAAGTTGAAACCTCCTGTAACAGCATCAACATTAATGACCTCACCAGCAAAATACAAATTCGGAATTCGCTTACTTTCAAAGGTTTTAAAGTTAACTTCCTTTAGATTTACGCCACCAGCAGTCACAAACTCTTCTTTAAAAGTACTTTTTCCTGTGACATTAAATTCTGCCTTGGTCAATTGAAGGGTTAAAGCTTCTAATTGTTGCTTATTAGTATCTGCCCAACGTTCGGTTTCGTTAATATTTGAAGCCAAAACCAATTGTTTCCAAAGTCGTTTCGGTAAGTCGAATTGTGTTGAATTAACAATCGTCTTTTTTGCAAACCCAAGTTTAAAATCTTTAAGTTGTTCGATACACGATTCAAAATCTTGTTTGATAAAATTGACTTCAATTTTGAAAATGTAATTCATTTTTGAAAGCTCAACCGCACCAAATGCAGAGAGTTTCAATATAGCTGGTGCGCTCATTCCAACATGTGTAAAGAGCAACGGTCCTTCTGAAACTAAATCAGTTCCCATTACTGTTACCTCAACATCTTTAGCAACAACTCCTGGAATATCCGTAATACGCCTGTCTTTAATATCGAAAGTAAACAATGATGGTACAGGTGATACAATGTTATGTCCTAAATCTTCAAGTAATTTCCAGATTTTAGGATTGCTACCTGTTGCAATAACCAACTTATTACAAGTAAATTGGCCATTATTAGTTTGAATTGCAAACCCTTGGCCAATAATTTTGAATGATTTGACTGACTGATTATAAAAAACCTCAACGCCATGTTTTTTACTTTCATTCAAAAAACAATCAATTATAGTTTGAGAAGAATCTGTAACGGGAAATATTCTTCCATCTTCTTCAATTTTCAGTTCAACACCTCTTTCTTCAAACCAAGAAATAGTATCACCTGTCATAAATGTATGAAATGGACCTAATAACTCTTTTTCGCCTCTTGGATAATTATTTACCAATTCTGAAGGTATAAACTCAGCATGAGTAACGTTGCACCTGCCACCACCTGATATTTTTACCTTTTGCAGTCCTACTTTACCGCGCTCTAATACGGCAACGGATAAGTCAGTTGACTTTTCTGCAATATTAATTGCGGCAAAAAAACCAGCTGCTCCACCGCCAATAATTATAATATCTTTGTGTAAATTCAACGCTATAAATTGAAATGATAAAATTACTATGATAATACCCAAAAGACTAATTTTTATCCTACTTATCACAATTGCATGCACCTCTTTTGGTAACCTCTTAGTAATAGGAGATATTTCTAACAGTTTAAAAGAGGTTTCTGCGACAGAAATTATACCAAATTCAGAATTAATTTGGGTTATTGAAGATTCTGGTAATGATAATGTATTATATGGATTAAAACCAACAGGTGAGATTTCAAAAAGTATTGAATTAAAGTCTTCGAACAATTTAGACTGGGAAGATATTACCGCTGACCAATATGGAAATATCTATATTGGTGACTTTGGAAACAATAACAAGAATCGCACTATTTTTCAAATTTATAAAGTTTATAATAAGGACTTAATTAATGATACTGCAGAAACACACCTTATTGAATTCTCACTGCCTTTTATCAATCAACCTAAAGATTTTGAAGCATTCTTTATACATCAGAACGTATTTTATTTAATCAGCAAAGAAAACAAAGGTTTTAGTGTTTTTACAGTTCCTAATGCAGTAGGAAATCATACAGCTAATTTTATTTCAAAATTTGAACTAGATGGTAAAGACACAAGAGTAACATCTTCTGATATCAGTTCTGATGGTAAATCCGTAGTATTATTAAACCATAAAAGAATTTGGAAATACTCAAATTATGAAGGCACTGATTTTTTTTCAGGTAATAAAGAAAAATTGACATTTAAGCACAATTCACAAAAAGAAGGTGTCTGTTTTAAAAACGACTCTACTCTAATTATCACCGATGAACGCCATGGATCTACAGGTGGAAATATTTATAGTTACACTATACAATAAGTGAATAGGTGTAAATAATTAAACAAATATGGTTCTAGTTTTTCATCGACTAATCTCGTAAATTATCTATTTTTCAATGATTTAATGGCTTTTTTGTGCATTTTTATCACCAACTATTAATAACTTCGATATGTGCCTCAAATTTAAGTTAACGTTTATTAGTTTCATATTCTTATTAAACTATGGAATTGTCAATTCCCAGTCCATTAGCTTTGGTTCTTCAGGTTTAAATGGAACGAACATAACTAACCCTACATCTATAGATTTTGGTCCAAATGGCAAATTGTATGTGTCACAGCAAAATGGAATTATTTGGGAGTACGATGTAGAAAGAGATGATGCTACACCAGGAAATGGCACATATACAATTACCAATACTAATCAGATTACATTAATAAAGAACAATACCCCAAATCATAATGATGATGGCACCAATAATTCAACACAAGCCAGGCAAATTACAGGAATACTAGCCACAGGCTCAGCTTCCAATCCAATTTTATATGTTACCTCTTCAGATTCACGCATAGGTGGAGGGGGCAGTGCTGGAAATGATGTAAATCTTGATACCAATTCAGGAGTTTTATCAAGACTTAAATGGAACGGTAGTGCCTGGGAAAAAGTTGATCTCGTTAGAGGGCTTCCTAGGTGTGAAGAGAATCATTCTACGAATGGTCTAGACATGTTTACAAGTGGTGTTAACACATATTTACTAATTCAACAAGGTGGTAATACTAATCAAGGTGCACCTAGTAATAATTTTGCCGGTTCTTCTGAATATTATTTAAGCGGTGCACTCCTTATTGTTGATCTGACGCAGCTAGAACAAATGGAGTCTAATAATGGAGGCCCTTACCAAGATCCTCGAATTGGAAACACAGCATATATTTATGATTTACCTTCACTGAACGACCCAGATCGTCAGGATATTAATAATACCCACCCAAGTTTTCCTTACAGTTCGTCACACCCTTTGTATAATGCTACCATAGATTTAGGTGACCCCTTTGGAGGAAATAATGGACTAAACCAAACATTTCCTGAAGATGGTGGGCCAGTTCAGATTTTTTCACCCGGTTATAGAAATGCATATGATGTAGTGGTTACGGAAAACGGACGAGTATTTACTTCTGACAACGGCCCTAACGGTGGTTGGGGTGGAGCTCCATTGATTTATGACAGTAATGATAATCTAAAGGGTACTCAAAATTCTACAACATACAACTCAGGTGCTGGAGATTACGTTACTAATGAATTCAACATTGAAAATGGTTCGTCACTCGGTGATGCCTTTCATTTTGTTGGCACTACTAATGACGCCAATAATACATATTATGGTGGACATCCAGTACCAATCAGAGCATTTCCTGATAAAGCTGGAATATACAAATATGAATATAATGGCTCCAATTGGGTAGAGAATGGTTCATACGATTGGTCAAATTTAATTGTTGGAGTTACTGGATATTTCAATCCCTCAGGTTTTACAATGTCTAATTTTCCAAATGACCCAAGGCAAGGTAATTACAATAGATCTTTAAGCAGCCCAGATGTGAATATTTTAGATATTGTAAATTCTTCTACAAATGGAATTTGTGAATATACTGCCACTAATTTTGGAGGTGCAATGCAAGGTGACATACTCTCAGCTTCATTTAATGGTAATATAAATAGATATGAATTTGACACAGATGGAATAACTCTATTATCACAAGATAATGGATTTCTAAATGGTTTTGGGAGTATACCACTAGATTTAATCGCTTTAGGTGATTCGCACCCTTACGCTGGAACAATATGGGTAGTAACTTATGGAGCTGATGACGTAACAGTTTTTGAACCTGCTGATTTTGTTGATTGTCCACAACCTGGCGATGGAGATTATGTCGGTTCCAATGATTATGATAATGATGGTTATACAAATGATGACGAAATTAGCAACGGAACAAATCATTGTTCTGCAGGGAGTAAACCAAATGATTATGATGGTGATTTAATTTCGGACCTGACTGATCCTGACGATGATAATGATGGGATTTTAGATGTTAATGACGTGTTCGCTATTGATGCTCAAAATGGACTTAACACCAATCTACCCATAAATTATCCTTTTTGGAATAACGATCCGGGAACAGGCTTTTTTGGTTTAGGTTTTACTGGTTTACAATTAGATCCTTCTGGAAACACAGCTTATATCAATCAATTTAATTCTGATAATTTGTCTTTTGGTGGTGCGGGAGGAAAAGCAACTATTGATGAAGTCTCATCGGGTAATTCACTAAATGGAACTAACACTCAAGAAAATGCCTTTCAATTTGGAGTTAACTTGGATACCAATTCAAACCCATTTACAATTTATTCAAAAATTGAAACACCATTCAATGGCAGTGCTCCACTAGCAACTCAATCTTATGGAATTTTTATTGGTAATGGCGATCAAGACAATTACCTAAAAATAGCCATCATGGATGGTACTACAAATGGAGATTCCGCTTATGGTTTTGAAGTAACATTAGAAGACAATGGGGTGAGCTCTACTTCAACCTATGATGTCTCTAATTTATTACAAGCTATAGCTGTAAATTTATATATATCAGTGAATCCCAGCACTAATCTGGCTCAAGTTTTTTATTCTCTTAATGATGGTATTACAATTGCCTCTTTAGGAACATCAATAACACTACCTGCGAGTTTTTTAGATCCAAATGACAGCAATGGAATGGCAGTGGGAATAATAAGCACATCTGGCAGTTCGGGAAGTGTATTTACAGCCACTTGGGACTTTATAAATATTACCGAAGATATTGGTAAAATTTTAGATCCATCAACCACTTTATTAGATTTTGGTGAATCAGATCCTGGAGGAAGTATAAATGAATTAAATCTTGGACTTAAGAATTTAGGAAATCCAATTGACGGAGCTATTGAGATTACTCAAGTCAATTTCAATGGTACCAACGCCAATTTATTCAGTAGTAATTTAAGTTTACCTATAGAAATAGGTCCTCAAACAGAAGCTTTATTGCCAATTGCTTTTACACCAGACAATAATATAGGCACAAAATCTGCATCATTAGAAATAACACATAATGGTTCTAATAGTCCGTTGATAGTGTCTTTAACGTCGGAAATTTTCGTTGAAACCCCAGTCGTTCGAATAAATGCTGGAAGTCCAACAACAATTAATAGTACTGATAATGGCCCAGATTGGGAGTCAAATCCATCTCAAGGTTCTTATAGTGGTGTTTCGTATTCAGTAAATACCGGTAATATTTCAAATACAAATTTTCTTTATTCTAATAGAGATAGTTCCATTCCGGATTATATTGATGAAGCAACATTCGATGAAATTTTTAGTCAGGAGCGCTGGGATGAAATTTCTGGTGAAGAAATGGCTTTCTCAATTCCAATTTCTAATGGAAATTATAAAATAAATCTCTATTTAGGCAATAATTGTACTTGTACCAATCAAATAGGAGAAAGAATTTTTGATATCTTGATTGAAGGTACTCTTGTAAAAGATAATCTAGATTTAGTATCCTCATTTGGCCATCAAGTAGCTTCAATGTTGTCTTATTCAGTGTCTGTAGATGATAATGAACTTAATATTTTATTTGATCATGAATTAGAAAATCCTCTTATCAATGCTATTGAAGTTGTAAGTTTGTCAAACAACGTTAATTTAGCACCTATTGCAGTAGCATCTGCAAATCCTACTTCAGGTGAAGCACCGCTAAACGTAATGTTTTCAGCCAATGATTCTACAGATGATAATGATAACATTGTCAATTATAATTGGGATTTTGGTAATGGCGATACTGCCACTGGCGTAAATTCTAGCTATGCTTTTACTCAAAATGGAACTTATACAGTAACGTTAACTGTCACTGATGGTGTTGGAAATATCGATAAAAACACAATAGATATAAATGTTGGACCTTTAGACCCTTGTCAATGGAATTCTTTGGAAGATTCTGATTTAGCTAAAATCGAAGGACCTAGCGCAAAAATAGGTGATAAATTATATGTGTTTGCTGGATTTCTAGCTGGTTTGCAAATTACTGGAGCAACAGAAATTTATGATACTATTTCAAATACGTGGTCCTACGGTGCACCAATGCCAGATCCCGTAACACATATGGGTGTAGCAGTTGTGGGATCAGATATTTGGATTGTCTCTGGCTTTTTAGGAAATCATCCTGGAGTTGCTACAGATAAAGTTCAAATCTATGATACCATAAATGATTCCTGGAGTGTTGGACCACCATTGCCAGTACCACGTGGTTCTGGTGCTATTGCCTATAACAATGGAAAGATACATTATTTTGGAGGTCTGCTTCCAGATAGAATAACAGATGTAGATGATCATTATGTATTAGACATAAATGATCAAGGTGCGGGTTGGGTCAGTGCTGCACCACTTCCTAACGCAAGAAATCATTTGAGTGCTGCGAGTTTCAATGGATTAATTTACGCTATCGGTGGTCAAACTAATCATGATAATGAATCTGAAATAGAAGATAAAACTTTATTAGAAGTCTACAATCCTGATAATAATAGTTGGAGTACATTAGAGGACTTACCGTCACCTAGGTCACATTTTGAGCCTGGTACTTTTGTACATAATGGAAAAATTATAATTGTTGGTGGAAGAAATGGACCATACTTTTTCTACGACGATATTACCGAATATGATATTGCAAATGACACTTGGGCTGAGTTATGTGAATTACCAGAAAATTTACTGGCACCGGCTGCTAGAGTATTCGGAGACCAATTAATTGTAGCAAATGGCGGAATTAACGGTATCAATGGTCCAATAAAAACTACACAATGGATACCAATTCAAGAAGAGTTTCCTACACTAGAAATGGATCCTATTTCAGATCAGTTTAATCAAGTTAGTGAATCGGTATCATTAACATTATCTGCAAGTGGTGGTGATCCAGATGGGAATATTACTTATGCAATTGAAGGTCAACCTACAGGAATAAGTATTGAACCAACTAATGGACTAATTATTGGAACAGTAGATGCATTAGCACTTATAGGAGGACCAAACAACGATGGTATACATTTAGTTACTGTAACTATTTCAAAACCAGGGTCTGAAGATGTTTTTCAAAATTTTATTTGGACAATTACATCACCTACTCTATCAGGAGATAATTCAATAATAAATAGACTGAATATTTTTAATGATTATCTAAATCAATCTATTAAAATTTCTGGATTAATTACTAAGCCAAGTATTGTAAAACTTTATGATTTACAAGGAAGACTAGTTATTTCAAGAACACTACAGTTAAATACTAGAATCCAAGATATTAAGGTAAGCGGATTAGAAAAAGGTATCTATGTTATTAATATTATAAGTTCTACAGAAAAAATGACAAAAAAATTAATATTGAGATAATCAATTTGTTTATTGTATTCCATCTTAAATAAGTATTCTAATTTTAATTGAAATAATTTTTATGGCTTAACAAATTGACTGGGATAAATTTTAATTTAGAATCCAAAACCAAGTCTAAATGCTACTCGCAATCCGTCATCACTATTAAAGGCCGATAAGTTAGCATTTATCATACTGTAGGCTGTTACAAAAATACCTCCTCCAATTGAAGTATTCCATTGATCTTCATTAAAACTAGGATCAGCAACCATACTATCATCTATCCAAACTCTACCATAATCAAATCCACCAAAAAAGCCTACATTAAAAGGTAAAAAATTAGAAGACTTACGTCTTAAATTGAAACGTAAATCTGTACTTTGCACAAAAGCACTTTTCCCAGAGAATCTCTCTCTTCTATAGCCTCTTAATCCTGTTTGATCTCCCAACACAGCTGCTTGATAAAATTCAAAATCATCTCCTAAATTTATATGGCTTCTGAGTTTCGTTGCCAACACAACTTGCCCTTCTGGAACTAATTTATAATCAAATGCCAATTCTGGAATCACATAACCAAAACCTTTTGTTGTATTTGTATTATTTCTATAACCAGCTTCAAAACTAAACATCATTCCTAATGTTGGAAATGTTTTGTCATCCTTTACATCATAGGTATATTTCGCCTGTGCACCAAAAAATGCTTGCTGATCAAATAATTCATCATTAGCTGGAAATTCTGTTTCCAAGTAACGCCCAGGAGTTCGTTCAATCTCATTCGACTCATATGCAATACCAGCCTCAAAGGTTGATCCATATTGCCCTCTCCAAACCAATGAAGGAGTTGCGCTAATTGTTCGGATTTTAACTCGGTTAAAATCAAAATCAATATTATCATTATCAACCTCTGGATTAGGAGTAGAATTACCAAATCCAAAATAATTAACGGCAAAATTTGGACTATTATAATGTACGTTAAATACCAAATTGGTTGTACCAAATACATTTGCCAACTCTCCTTTATAATTTAGCACCAGTCCCTGAGTTGCGAAAAAGTAACTAGCAGCGATGGTGTGTTGTGATGAGAAAGGATTTCTCTCAAAATTATAATTTGTCAATACATTTGTAACACCTAAACTAAACCCATCATCAGGGTTTGCACCAATTGTTGGCACTATTTTATTTGTACTATTTTTTAATTTCTTATAGTTGTAGACATTGGTTTCGTAATCATCCGTTAGTTTTCTGTTTCCTTTATTGGTTACGTAAGTATTCTTTTTTGTTTTATGTTCATAATACTTTAGCTTTTTACCATTTTTAATATCATATGTGTCATTATTTTGCCCACCTACTAAACGCACTTTAATTAACTGATTACCCTCACCATAAACATTAAAAACATCATCGTCATCTAAAGCATAAACCCAAATCTCCCTTGTATCTTCTTTTCTATAGGTTCGTTCTAATACGACATCTGCTTTTTTACCATCTTTAATACGGAACACAGATACTTTTGTTTTACCATTTGGTAAACGTTCTATATCAAACCAATCATCTTTGTTTGTGCCTTTTACAACTGCAAATTTATTTATGAGCTTATAATATCTGTCTGATATGTCTTGAAGATTACCACGTCTAGCTTTCAATAATCTTTTAATTTCCTCGACATCTTCATCCCTAACTTCTTCAGGAATATTTAGAAATGCTTTTTCAATAATTTCGTCAGTTATATTGTCTTGAATATACTTTACTTGAGCATCCCAAATAGGTTTATCGGATGCTTCAATTAATGCCATATCAAGAGGATATGGCTCAACATTAATTTCTTTTTCATCAACTAAAACTTCATCATATTTTCTAAGTAGACCAGCAGAGGGTAATAGTCTTACAGCAAGACCTAATAAAAACCCGTCACTCATTTTAGAAAAGGCTTGGTCTCTATCTCTTGGCATTGGCCTAAAGATTTTTTTTCCATTTTCTTTAAATTCTATCCAGCGCCATTGATCTTGATGCCTATCCCAATCACCAATTAACATATCAAATAAACGTGCTTTTATATACGATGCCTCATCAACAACAATATCTTCATCTTTTCTTATTTTATCTAGCATATCAACCGTACTTAAAAGTTTGTTCTGATATCCAAAACTTGCTTTGTCATCATGTCCTTCCGATGTATGCTCTTCAATCATATAAAGCTCATCGCCAAAATCCCCGTTATATTTTCCAAGTGCATTTTGTTTAGGCACATAATACAATACTGGATTTGTATGGTAAATACCAACTGCATCTGATAAATCTCCTACTACAAAAGGTGCATATGGGTGTGACCCTGCGAAAACATCCATAACTAATTTGGTTGTGAAATCCTCATCTAATTTATCACCAATATATTTATCCTTAAATACAAGTGCTTGCAGATATTGAGCCGCCTGCTTTTCTAATGCACGCATTACATATTGAGTACCATTTTTATCCTCAAGCCTTAATGATTTTGATTGGTTTCCTCCTCCTTTCCTTACTGGTTTCAAACCTCCATACAATGTGTCTAAATTTACAGTTGGTGCTTTGATAGGTGTCCCAAATTGTTTTCTGAATCTGTCACCCCATAAAAACTTATAAAAACCTGATTTTTCAGTGTCTGCTTTTTTATATATAGATGAAGTAACTGTTTCTGGAAACTTTGATGGGTAATTGGTAATATCATATTTTATTGGATCGTAAACCGAAGTAGTATAAACAGGTCTATTATTACCCGTTTCATAAAATCTTACAAAGGAAGACCCATCTGTAAACACATCTAATCTGGCGTAACCATTTGCTCCATAACTGAATTTACCATTACCTATTAACCTAGTGGCAGATGTCTTAGAACCTGAACCACTTACAATCTGTGGCAATCCTCCCTCAACAATGTATTGTAAGTTATGTTCATGACCCGAAACAAAAACAACCTTGTCATTATCTTGAGCCAAACTAACCACACGGTTTTTTAATTCATTATACATCTTATTCTGAAGATCTACATTGGTTACACCTCCTGTTTTTCTAGCAACATTTTTAATTGTACCTAAAACAGGCAATGGTTTCATATGACTTGCAAAGCTATATTGCCCTCCATGAGGTCCGTAAGTAAACATAGGGTGATGAAGTGCTATTAATGTCGTTTTTCCACGAGCCTTCTTTATTTCACTTCTTAATTCATCTAAAAAGTCAATTCTTGTTTTTATATCGCACTCATCATTAATTGTTGGATAATTATCCCAATCTGTCACATACCAATGAGAGTCAACAATAATGAGTACAATATCATCAGATATATTAACCTTTTCAATAGGACATCCATTTTCAGGTAAGAATGTATTCTTGCCTAATTCGTCTTCTACAAATTTTTCTTGTCGTTTTAGTCCTTTAATCCCACTATACCAATCATGGTTACCAGGAATAAAAACAGTTCTTCCCTTAAAATTTTTAGCTATATCCGTTTGAACTTTAAGCCTATGCTCTGCCAACTCTTTTTTATCCTTTTTTTTAGTTAGACCATTTGGATAAATATTATCACCTAAAAAAATTGCTGTACTATTCGAGGAAGCTTCACTTAAAGCAATACCAAATTCATTTATTGCTGGGTCTACTTGACCCATTTCAGAATTACCAGCATCGCCTAGCAAATAAAAAGAATGTCTTATAGTTTTGTCTTCAGGGAAATCAACAATTGTGCTTTTTTCAACTTGTAATTTATGGGTGGCACAAGCACAAACAATAAGACTGATTATGACTAAAAGAACTGATTTCCGTAAAAAATTCATGAGGGAGTATTGATTAGTTAATAATCTAAATATATAAAGTATTAACTTTTCTCACAAAATTTGATTGAAATACAACAGAGCATCTATAAATTTCGCATTTGAACCGATTTTTACAGCACACAATTGGACTTATTAGAGGTATTTTAGTTAAGAACTACAAGACAACATTGAACATCCGACCTTATGACGTGCCCATTCAGGCCGTTTAGCAAACCATTTTTCTTGTTCTGGTTGATTATCGTATGGATGTTTTAAAAGATTAAATAGTTCGCCAATTAATTTATAGTCTCCATCATTAGCATCATCAATAGCTAGCTGTGCCATATAGTTTCTAAGCACATACTTAGGGTTTGTGAGATTCATTGCTTTTTTTCGTTGAGAATCTATTTGGGTTTCTTCAAGCAATCGATTATCATACTCTTTAAACCAATCGTTCCATCCACTTATAATATTTTCATCTAATTTATCTGAATCGTAAAATGCATCTTTCACAATTGACATTCCTCTTAATGGTTCTCCTTTTTCGTAATTAGATAACAATCTAAAGAATATAGTCATATCGGTTTCTACAGCCAACAAACAATCTTCTAATGAAGTCACAAGTTTTAAATCAGAATCTTTTTCTGCAAACAAACCAAGTTTAGACCTCATCATTTCTAATGACTTTATTTCAAAATCTTTCTGATAACTTTTTAAAATTGTTTCAAATGGTTCAGATTCTTCAACAAGTGGATATAAAGCATTCGCTAATTGTAAAAGATTCCAAAGACCAATATTTGGTTGGTTACCAAAACGATAGCGCTTGTTCTGTTTGTCGGTAGTGTTAGGCGTCCAGCCAAAGTCAAAACCTTCTAACCAGCCATATGGTCCATAATCAATAGTAAGGCCTAAGATAGACATGTTGTCTGTATTCATAACGCCATGTACAAACCCAACTCGCTGCCAATGAATTATCATATCTAAGGTATTTTGCGTGACCTCTCTAAATAAATTGACATAAGCAGTTTTATTTGGTTTACCCAAGTGAGGAAAAAAATGTGCGATGGTGTAATCGGTGAGCTTTTTTAAATTCTTAAAGTCTTGTCGGGAAGCAAAAAGTTCAAAATTACCAAATCGTATAAAGGTTGGTGCAACTCTACAAACTATAGCACCTTTTTCATAAGCAGAATTACCATCATATAGCATATCTCTTAGAACTTTATCTCCAGAGATCATCAAACTTAATGCTCTTGTTGTTGGAACACCAAGATGATACATAGCCTCACTACATAAATATTCGCGAATAGAGGACCTTAAAACAGCCAAACCATCTCCTTGTCTAGAATATGGTGTCTCTCCTGCACCCTTAAGTTGAAAGGCCCATTGCTTATTATTATGATTAATTTCAAAAAGGTTTATTGCCCTTCCGTCTCCTAGTTGACCTGCCCAATTTCCGAATTGATGGCCAGCATATGCCATTGCATATGGGTTGGTATTTGGATAAATTGATGAACCAGAGAAGACCTCCAAAAAAGACTTGGAACTCAAATCTTGAATTTCTAGACCTAGTTCTTTTGCTAATTCTTTCGAAGAGTGTAATAAAATCGGATTCGATGGTTTCTTTGGTATAACAGATGAATATGCAGCATTAAATACTTGCCTTCTAGTATTCTCAGAATTATCATCGGATGGCAATTCCTTATTATATGTATCGGAAATATTTAATTTCACACTATTATTAAGTTTAATTTATTAATCTAAAAAACAATTTTGATTTTATGCAATTAGACTTTAGGCTAAGTTACTAATTAGCTATTATTTCATAATAAATAATTCTTAAATTAGCATTCTAGCGATAACTCTATGGAAAATATCTTATCAGAAGTTGAAAAATACGTAGTAAACTACCTAAATGAAAATTTAGACTCAAAATTTGTTTATCATAATTTGGCTCATACACAAAGAGTCGTTGAAAAAATAAATGAACTCACTGAAGACAACAATGTAAGTGAAGACGAAAAACGACAATTGCTTATAGCAGCATGGTTTCATGATACAGGATTTACAAAAGTCATTGATGGTCATGAGGAGGAGAGTGCAAAAATCGCTATTGAGTTTTTAAAGAAACATAATTTAGAAAAAACTGAAATTGATATTATAGCACAGATTATTCGTGCAACAGAAATGACATACCAACCAAAAACAAAATTAGAGGGTATTATAAGAGATGCTGATTCAGCTCATATTTCAAGTAAAAATTATGATGACTATGCTTCCTTATTAAGAAAGGAGTGGGAATTAACCTTAAATAAAAGTGTAACAAAAGACGATTGGTTATTGGAGAATATTAATTTCTTAACCAATCACACCTTTAACTCGGCAATTGCAACTAGTAAATGGGAGAAACGCAAGGGTAAGAATTTAGCTAACCTTCTACAAAGCTATAATAAAATAAAAAGTGACACAGATAAACTAAAACATAAAAAAGCAGAATTACAATTCAAAAAAGAGAAACTAGATTTACCAGATCGAGGTATTGAAACTATGTTTAGGGTTGCTCTAAGAAATCACATTACCTTAAGCGATATTGCTGACACAAAAGCTAATATTTTATTATCGGTAAATGCTATTATTATTTCTGTTGCACTATCTAATTTATTACCAAAATTAGATAACCCTTCTAATGACTATTTAATATATCCAACGCTTATTTTTATGTTTTTTACGGTGATTTGCATTGTACTTTCAGTACTTGCCACACGACCTAACGTTACTAAAGGCCAGTTCACAAAGGAAGATGTTGCCAATAAAAAAGTGAACTTATTGTTTTTTGGAAATTTTCATCAAATGAAACTTAACGAGTTTGAATGGGCTATGGAAGAAATGATGAAGGATAAAGATTATCTCTATGGTTCCTTAACTAAGGATCTCTACTTCCTCGGTTTAGTACTGAATAGGAAATATAACTTATTACGCGTAACCTATAATGTATTTGTGATTGGGATTGTGATAAGTGTATTAGCCTTTGGAGTATCCTTTTGGCTTTCAGAATCTGTTATAAACTAAGCCTAGTTACTGATTTCTTTCATTAAATCATCATAGGTGTAATATTCCTTATCATTATTATCCTTGTGATAAAGAACACTTACTCGTATTGCCTTTAAACCTGTTACTGCCTGCAGGTCTTGAAGGTCTAATATCTCAACATCATTGTCTAAATAATTTTTTGACTGCAAGAACTTAACATATCTCAGGTATTCTTCTTCATCTTGTTTTTGTGAATAGACAATACTTATTTTGCCCTTTTGAGTTACGCGTTCGTTGGTTCCTTTTATAAAAGCTTTATCTACACGTTTTTTTACAATCTCATATCTGGCATTATATGTACCATCCACATCAAACTGTTTTTCGTCCATTCTAAAACTAATAGATAATGGCTGGTTAAATACTAAGATCATTGAAGCAACATCTAGTTTAACTGGGAAATTTGGTTGCATCTGATAATACGAATTTTCCATTTCGCACATAATCTGCAATTGCCATAACCTTAGATTATATAGGTAAATTGGACTAAAACTATCTTCTTTTGTTAACGACTCACCTATATACATATTATGCTCAACCCCATCTGTTTTAAAACGCTCAAAATAATGAGGGTACATAGCCTGAGCGCCTATCTGTTTTTCATCTAGTACTGATGCCAAATTTTTATTGATTGTGGCAATAGTTTCGTCATAATTTTTACGATTTATATAAACAGTACCTACTTTATTGTCAATAGAATTTAAATAGTTTTCTATTTCTCCCTCTAAGTTTTCAAATGATTTAAGATGGTCTAATACAGGATTTAAATCGTACTTAATAAAAGTATTTATCTGTTGCTCACTATCAACTTGAAAATTGTTATCAAGTGTTTCCAACCATTCATTTATTTGGTACAAATACTGCTCATAAATAGGCAAAGCTTCCTGATTTATCGCATTTTGCATTATTGACTGTAATGCACTTAACTGAATTGTAAGATCTAACTTTGTTGCAGTATTTCTTGCCTCGGATGAGCCCTTAATATCAATTTGACCAAATAATGGATAAATATCATCAAAAGCTATCTTATTGAAATTTGGTTCATTGCCATTAATTTGATCCTTTATGTAATTTCTTGCCTCAAGTTCGAACCTCCAACGTACACTATGATGTATTGATGTGCATTCTTGCTGAATTATGGCATCAATAAGATTTTCTTCTTCATTTTTAGAACGCTCAACTGCAGAAACTATAAAAGGCATTACGTCTACCAATTTGTTCGCATTAATACTATTCAATACTTCTGGTTTTTCAGATACTAGTTCTAAAATACCCATTAAACCCTCGTCATTAGCAATAGGTGCAAAAATGGCACTTTTAATACCTTGCTGATGTAAAACTTTTATATGTGGAGCATGACCTTGGGACTTAGCAAATGCTTTCTCAACATTTGAGATAGAAAAGTATTTATTTTCGCGCAATAATCTATCATAAGACCACCGACAAAGTGCATCTGAGCAATTTGAAACCTCCAGGTTATTGAGCAGAAAACTATTCATACCAGCACCATAAACACGCTCAAATGTGTCTTTATCCTTATTATAAATTGAAAAACCAACTTTAATATTCTTTAGACCTAATAGAGATCGGAAAATTTCATGGAAATCTTCCATAAATCCTTCATTCTTACGTTTGTCTTCACCAATTAATGAAGATTTAATGTTAGAAATGGATTGGTCATCTGTGACATCAAAAATATTAGAAATTACAAAGCCTTTAAAATCATAACTGTTTGGTGGAAACTTCTTTTTCCATAAATCAATATTCTCAAAATTATCAAGTAATTGAGCATAATCTTCATCTGTAATTTTAGGCGCATTTTTCTTAGGAATAATCTCTGTGAAATCTGCATTATAAAGTATTTTATAATAACGCATTATACCATTTGCATCTGGTATTTCGTAAAAAAATGGTCTTTTAAAGTTTAAATTATAGCCATAACAGAAATTAAGGATTATAGTACAAGCAATAATATACCTTTGGTCTGTAGGCATATTTTTTATCTCCAATTCAAAATCATCTCCAGCAGTTTTTAGAATACTTTTGAAGCGTTGTGAGGAATTAAAAATAACATTAAGGAATGGTACGGAAGCCGTTTTAATTTCATTTTTTGTTAGGACCGGACTAAAAGCATCTTGTAAAATACCCTCAATTTCCTTTTCAAATTTTTGTAAAATTGCTAAATCGCTAAAACCATCACGCAATATAGGATGATCTTCTGCAATTTTAAGGACTCGACGTGCGTTTGCCGCAATAAAATCATTATCTGCCTCTATTAAATTTTCGTATTGGTTTAAAAACTTATTGAAACTAACTTTAATGACCAAAGGTGATTCTATTCCTTCATTAACATCCATAGTATTAATTTGTTTTGGTTGTGATTAACAAGTTAAACAGTAGTCGTTTTGAATAAGACTAACTTACACTAATTTTGTTACAATAAATTAAGCACCAAATAACTAAAACCTTTAGTTGATTTTTTTCTTGAGGCTTATTGCAAATCCACCACCCTCAGCTAGTTTAATATCTAAACTAGACTGCTTATTTAAATCCATCTTCACTATCTCTATATCTAGCGGATTTTTATCCCAATGTGCATTTGCACCATCTTTATATAGGATTGCTTCATAGTCTTGATTTTCATCTAAAAAATCAAAGGCTAGATTTAAAGATACGGAATTTTCATTTGTTATACCACCTACAAACCAATTGCCGGTACCCTTTTCTTTTCTTGCAATAGTCACATAATCACCTACTTCACCATTTAAAACTATAGATTTTTCCCAGTCTACACCAACATCCTTAATAAATTGTAAAGGAGCTGGGTTTGCCTCATAATGCTCAACTAAATCTGCTGCCATTTGTACAGGACTATATATCACAACATATAATGCTAATTGTTGCGCAAGTGTTGTATTTACTTGACTTTCATCTTTGTATTCATCAAATTTAATGTTGAATATTCCAGGGGTGAAGTCAATAGGTCCAGCCAACATTCTTGTAAAGGCCACCGTAGGTAAATGACTTGGCGGGTTACCTCGTTCAATTGACCATGCGTTAAATTCTTGTCCACGAAGTCCTTCTCTAGAGATGGCATTAGGATAAGTTCTACGAAGTCCTGTTGCCTTGATTGGTTCATGTGCATTAACGGCAACTTGATATTTTGCCGCCTTCTTAACTGCATTATTATAATGGTTCACCATATACTGACCATGGTGATATTCACCATCAGGTAAAATTTTACCAACATAACCAGACTTTACAGCATGCATGCCATATTTCTGCATTAAGGCATATGCCGTATCCAATTGCTTGGTGTACGTCTCTGTAGCAGCAGAAGTTTCATGATGCATAATAATCTCAACACCCTTTTCTTTTGCATAATTGATTACTTCTTCAAAATCATAATCAGGATAAGGTGTTACAAAATCAAATACACCTTCACGATCAGGAAAACCAATCCAACGCTCCCAGCCGGTATTCCATCCTTCAACTAAAACGCCTCCTATATTATTTTTTGCGGAAAAATCTATAAAGCGTTTTACATTTTCTGTTGTTGCGCCGTGCCTTCCATGAGCCTTACCCGTATCTACCCATTTTCCATCAATCTGTTCCATACCATAATCCCAGCTCGATTTACCAAGGTGCATTTCCCACCATACACCAGTATACTTCATTGGTTTAAACCACGACACATCACCAATTTTATTGGGTTCATTGAGATTTACAATAAGATTAGATTCAATTAAACCTGGTGCATCTTCTGACACCTGAATTGTTCTCCAAGGTGTGTTGAATGGTAAGCTTCTTTTTACCTTATACTCTGTATTTTCACTTCCGACCAAAATGCTTTTAAACTTCAGATTCTCATTGTCTACTCCAAGTGTCATATCTGAATAATCCACCAAGGACGCTTCATGAAAACTTAAATGTAATCCTTTATCTCCAACCAATGTAGTTGGTGTATTTACGGCATTATTCGGAATATAGGTTTGGGCAAGATTTGGGTGATCACGCTTACTAATTGCATCGATTTCTGAAAACTTTGTTTCTGAATACAAATGCTCATAAATATCCCAATCTCCAGGAATCCAATATGTTTTATAATCTTCGGTTAGATTAAACTCTGTATGTTCTTCCATTATTAAGGCTTCTGCCCATCCTTCTTGCTCTGGGAATTCATATCTGAAACCAATTCCATCATCATATACTCTAAAAACTACATTGAGTTTTCTTTTTAATGTTGACGTTTCCTGTAATTCAACTGCTAATTGATTGTAATTATTCTTAACATCAATTTGTTCTCCCCAAGGCATTTGCCAAGTCTCATCAAAAGCATTTACAGAAGCTGTCAATATTTCTAAATTGGTACCAATAGCTTCAGCGTTTGTAAACTCAAAACCCAAATACGAGGTGTCAATTACCACACCATTGTTAAACATTACCGAATAATATGGTTGCCCAGAATTATTAACGTTAAAGACTACTTTGACTTTTGACTTTGGTGATGTAACTTCAAGCATTTCTTTTTGATTATCTGAACATCCAATAAATGCGCACACAAAAACGAGTATTATTAATCTTAATTTCATGATTATATTTTTTCTAATAAAACAAAATTATATTCTGAATCAATCACAACACGACCATCTTTTAATTCAGTTTTTAAATCTGAATATACATAATGAATGGTGTCCATATCTTTATAAAAATACTCAATAAAATAAAAGAATAACAAAAAATGCGTATTAAGCCACAAAATGAAAATTAAATCGCGTAAAGAAACTAAAACTTTATATTTGAATATCTTCAACTTACTTTTATATGGGTAGTAAATTAATTTATGTAGATAACACTTCAATAGGTTCAAAACATGAAATGTTTAACGCTTCATCTTTAAAAATGTTCTCGGAAATATATGATGATGTAATCTTTTATGCTTCAAGACCAGTAAAAAAAAATACCTTTAAAATTCTAAAAAAGAAACCAAATAACATTACATATAAGTTTTTACCGGTAATTAATGCAAAAAAAAGAATTAGCGGTTACTTGTATGCTATTATTGCAATGCTGACGAGTTGTTTTGTTTTAATTAAAACAAACAAAAAGGATGTAATTTTTTTTAACTATACCGTTTTATGGGCATTTTCAGCTCAAAATTTTTTAAGTAAAATATTAAATCGAAAAGTTATTTTTATGTTTCACGGTGATCTTGAATATTTATATGATTCAAGAAGTCCATTGAACTCTTTTTCAAAGAAAGCACTTTACAGAATAAAACAAAAAAAATTTACACCGTCAAAAGGAGCGTATTTTTGCGTGTTAGGCGAGAGTATTAAGAGGAACTTAAAAAAGCACGTCTCCAACAACTTTTATCAAAAAACTATTTTTTTTGAACATTCATATATTTTCAGAGAACATGTAAAAGATATCATAATAAATGATGGGATTATTAGAATTGGTCACCTTGGGGAATTAAGAAAAGAAAAACAGTTTATTAATAATCTATTTAAATTTTCAAAATTACTAGACTCTTTAAAAAAAATCAAGTTCTATTCAATCGGACGAATTTACCATGACAAAAACATATTGAAAAAAATGGGGATTGAAATAATTTCAGATTCTGATAAAAGAAGCTTAAGTCGTTTTGAAATGGACAAGGCCATATCGATGTTGGACTATATCCTATTTTTATATCCAAAAGATGGTTATAAATTAAGGGCAAGTGGTGCATTATATGATGCTATTGATAGTGAAAAACCAATATTATCATTAAAGAATGATTATTTCAATAATATTTTTTCTAAATATAAAAATATTGGTTGTCTTTTTGAAAACGAAAATGAGATAGTTGACTATCTAAAAAATATCAAAAAACAAACTTCGAGTATAGATTATAAAATTATTAAGCAAAAGCTAAGCCCAAAGACAGTAAGCCTTGGATTTAAAAAAGAACTTGAAAAAATAGATTTTTTATAGCCAAATTTTCACTGCTTATATTTTTTCTAGTAAAACAATATCATATTCTGAATCAATCACAACACGACCATCTTTTACTTCGGTTTTAAAACCTGAATATGCATCGTGAATAGTATCTCCATCCTTATAAATTTTAGAGACATCTATTGATTTTGCACCTTTGTGAACATCCAATCCTACTACAACCAAATCCTTATAGTCACCCTTTTGATAAGATCGATAGAAATAATAAGGCTTTGCTGTAATCATTTGATGCTTACCTGCACCAACTGCAGGATGATTAGCTCTAAACTTTCCTAGTTTTTGCCAATGTAATAAAACGGTCTTCTTTGCATTATCAGTCTCAATTTCATCCCAATTCATAAAAGACCTTAATGTTGCATCACCAACAGTTCCTTCAATAACCAGTGATCGTGCTGATTCATCACCATAATAAACTTGTGATGTGCCAGGTGATAACAATAACTTATTGGCAGTTTCGATTGGTTTTTCACGCTTAGGATCAAATGGTTGACCATCATCATGAGAACTTAAATAATTTAAAACTCCATAACCCTTTAAATCGTTCTTAAGTTTTTGGTTATATTTTCTAAACAAAGTCTCAGTTTTTAATTCCTTGGCATTCCATTTAAATTCAAAATTGATTTGTTGTGTAAACATATCATCATAATAGTTTACTTTCTTATCTCCAAAATCAAAGAATTTTCCTCCTGAGATTCCATAGTTGTACACTTCTCCAACCAGATAAAAATTATTGTCATCCATTACCTTATCTGAATTATTTTTCTTGAATTCAGCAAATGCGTAATCGCATTCTTTCTTGAATTCTGACCATACATATTCTTCAGTATGTTTTACCGTATCACAACGATATCCGTCGATTCCGAATTCTGTAATATAATCTGTTAACCATTTCATGATGTAAAAACGAGGTGCTCTTGGATGTCCTGTACGTTCAAAAAAGGCATCTAATTCAGCTACCTCTTGGTCATAGCGACCTTCTGCTTTCCATTTTTCAGCCAATTGAGGTGGTAAGTCTACCTCCTCATTACTTTCTGTTTTAATGTCTGGAAGATTTTTAACCAAAGTACATGTGATGGTATTTTCGTAATTATCATATTTACATTGTGGCTCTGTTCTTACCCAATCACTTGGCCAAACCGGATCTTTCTCAGTAACAGGACCAGTATGATTTATAACCGCATCTAAGACTATTCTAATCCCTTTAGCATGAGCTTCTTTAACAAGCTCATGTAAATCTTCCTTTGTACCATAATTCGGGTCTATATTGGTCCAGTCTTTAGCCCAATATCCGTGAAAACCGTATGATAAACCAGTTCCTTCATCAGTTGCACCATGAATCTGCTCAACTATTGGCGTCATCCAGATGGCATTAATACCTAGATCTGTAAAATAACCTTCCTTGACTTTTTGAGTAATACCTTTAATATCTCCACCTTCAAAACCTCTAAGTTTGCCAGGTGTTTTAGTTCTATCAAAATTAACGTCGTTAGATGAATCACCATTATTAAAGCGATCTGTAAGTAAAAAATAAAGATTTGCTCCTTCCCAAACAAAGGGAGTACCAGAAGATGCTGTCTTTTCAATTTTAGCTTGAGTTTGTTCTTGACTAGATGTGTTTTTGCATGTCATCACTAATAGACAAATAGCTACTGTTAAAATTATATGTTTCATTTTTAATGGTTGATTTTTAATATAAATGATTGTAATGGTCCAATGTCAATTCTTACTTCTGCTTTACCATTTAAAACCCTTAAGGTTGAATTATATTGATTATAAAGTTGATCTTCTACCTTGTATTCTCCATTGTCTAAACCAAGCTTTTTAATAAGATCTTCAGGCAACTGAAGTTCAAACCCATACGTATTATCTGAATTGAAATTTGAAATGACTATCAATTGTTCGTCCTCACTCCATCGCAAAAATGACAATACTTTATCATTGTACCATTCTGTATTTTGCTGGTTATATAAATGGATGTCTTGATAATTACCCATTAATGCCGAACTATTGATTGTGAAGTTTAATAACCTTTTGTAAAAATCTCTTAGTTCTAATTCTGAATCTGTTGATTGACCACTATCAAATTCTTTATTATTTACCCAACGCCTTAAACTTGGTACTGAACCATAATCGAATATCGTTGTGCGTGTTGGATCTCCAAAACCTAAATCTTCAGCTCCTGGTTCTCCAAATTCCTGGGCAAAATAAATCATAGTAGGTGCAGTTGTAGACGTTGCAGAAACAACCATCGCAGGTTTTCCTTTAGATGCATCACCAGCAAAGTCTGGACTTGCTATCCGTTGCTCATCATGATTTTCTAAAAAATGAAGCATGTGATGTTCAATATCTGAAAGTTCATCAAAAATTGGTGGAATATTATCTGTTTTTCCATGACCTTGCATAACATGTTTTAACGTATCATAAAGCTGAACTTTATCGTACAAGTAATCCATTTTACCTTTTTTGATATAGTCTCTATATAAATGTGGTTGATATACCTCAGCTAATATGAAAGCCTCTGGATTCTTCATTTTAATGTGAGAATTCATAAAACTCCAAAACTCAACTGGTACCATCTCTGCCATATCAAAACGAAAACCATCAACATCTTTTGATAACCAATACAAGGCAATATCTTTAAATTTTACCCAAGAATCTGGTACTGTTTTGTCCTTCCAAAAATTAAAATGTGCTTTATAATCTTCATTTTCAAAACCCATTGGGAGCTCATCAAAATCTTTTTTACCATCTGGGCTAATTCCATAGTTGACTTTTATAGTTTCGTACCAGTCATTCACATCTGGCTTGGATGCTCTCGAACCATTTCCCGTCCATTTTGCAGGACTTTCATCGAATTTTCCATCTGCCAAAGGATGGTATTCACCACCTAAGGGTAAATAACCATTTCTCCAGTCCGGAACTTGAAAGCTCTCTCCAGGGTTGTAATAAAAATTATTGTTTACAGCATACGTGATAGAGGTATCATCATTAGCTCCAAAATCTGAAATTCCTTCTGGAAGGGTCATGCTTTTGTAATTACGAGCAACATGATTCGGAACAATATCGATAATGAGTTTAAGACCTACTTTATGTGTTCTTTCTATCAATGCCTGGAATTCTTCCAAACGATTTTCAACATTATCAGCTAAATCTGGATTGACATTGTAATAGTCTTTTACTGCGTAAGGTGATCCTGCTCTACCCTTCACCACATCTGGATCATCATTTGAAATGCCATATTTTGTATAATCTGTAATAACATCATGGTGTGGTACACCAGTATACCAAATATATGTTACACCAAGGTCTTTTATTTCTGATAGTGCCTTTTCAGTAAAATCACTAAACTTACCAACACCATTTTCTTCAATTGTTCCCCAAGGCTTGTTTGTTGTCTTGGTATTTCCAAAAAGTCTTGTAAAAACTTGATAAACAACTTCTTTTTTCTTCATATGTTTCTTTAAACTTTCAACTTTATTAGTTTCTGTTTTCTCTTGTTTTGTGTCATTCTTACATCCAATTACACTAATTATACTGATAGCAAATATGACAAGTTTATAGTGTTTCATTTATGGATTATTTTCTAAGTTTAATACGCACTTGTTTTTCCTTATTTGTATCCCAATTAAGGTTTAAAGTTAAAGTCTTATTTTCAGAATTGTATGTCCCATTTACTTTATCCTTTCCAATCTTTATTTGTTTTGGTTTCTTTATTAGATTATGGATGGTAAGATCTATTGTTTTTGATTTAGCTTCATAATTCTTACCATTATCTGATTCAAATTCTATATCTAACCATGAATCCTCGATATCGGCATCAAATTTTAGAATTTGATACGCTTCGTTTACAATATTATTTGTTGTTGTTCCATCATCCATATAAAGGTGACGTTGAGATTTAGTAACTGTGACATCATAATAATACTGTACTTGAAGATAGCTATCATCGTATTCTTTTGTTGATTGCATTGGTTTTGCTAGAGGTATAAATGAGCCTCCTCTTACATAAACTGGAATAAAGCTTTCATTTAATGCTACGGTCTTTGTTTGCCCACCTTCAATAGCCTCATCATTCTCAATATCAAACCACATAGAACCTTTTGGAAAGTAAACCTCTTGGATCTTCTTACCTGCCTCTAAAACAGGTGAAACCAGAATATCATTTCCCCATAAATAAGAACCGGAATACTCAAATAAATCTTTATTATCTGGTTCTTCAAAAAATAAGGGACGCATCAAAGGTCTTCCCTCAACATGATTCTCAACCATCAAATGGTAATTGTATGGTAACATCCTATATCGCATCTGAATTGCGAAATTTGCAAGTTTTTTAGCTTTTTCACTTCTATAAACAGGTTCACTGGCTAGGGTTTCATCCGCATGTGGCCTAAATATTGGTTGAAAAACTCCATACTGTAACCATCGTGCATATAACTCATCATCTAAATTCGCACCAGCAAAACCACCTAAATCACTATGCATATATGCGATTCCTTGCATACCCATTTGTAAAGCAATTTCAGGTTGTGGTTTAAGTCCTCCCCAACTTCTGCTAACATCTCCTGTCCATGGTATCATGCCATAGCGTTGAGAACCAGAATAACCTGCTCTCATTAGTACAAATGGTCTCCTACTAGGATTAGATTCTAAACTTGCTTCATACACCAGTTTTGCCCAATTATGGCCATAAATATTGTGAAGTTCATCAGCAGAACCAGTCTCGAAATTCACCCAATTGGGTAATTCCTCTGGTTCACCTAAGTCACCCCAAAAACCATTGACTCCAAATTCTGATAGATCTGTATAAATATCTTTAAACCAACGTTCTCCTTTTGGTTTAAAAATGTCTATTATTCCTCCTTTACCAAAATAAAATTCAAATACAGCAGGATTACCAATTGAGTCTTTAGCAAGAATATCTTGCTTAACTGCCTCATCCCAGCGCTTTGAGGTCTTAAGAACGTAAGGCTCAGTTATTAGCGTTGTTTCTATATTTTGAGATTTTAAAATATCTACCATTTGTTTTGGCTCAGGGAAAGAATCTCTATAAAACTCAAAGTTTCCCAGTGTACCTTGAATTTCCTCTCCAAACCAGTAAAGATCAATAATAACAGCATCTACGGGAATTTCCTCCTTCTTAAACTTATCTATAGTTTCTAAGGTTTCCTTTTGAGAATGGTACCCAAAACGGCTTGAAAAATTACCAAGTGTCCATCGTGGTAGCATGGGTTGTTTACCAGTTAATTCTGTATAATTTTCTACAACATCATACCAAGAGTTACCAGCTATGATTTGGTATGTTTTTCTACCAGATAGAGTCTCATAGGATAACGTGTTATCTCTTTTACTATCTAGATCCAAGTATCCAATTGTGGAATTATCAAAATGAAGCAAATATTTCTTAGAAGATAATACAACAGGCAATGTATAATTCAACAACTCAGCATAAGATTGATACCCATATTGTGCTCTATTGTAAAGCGGTAATCTATATCCTCTTCTATTCATCCCTAATGCCCTAGAACCACCACCATATAACACCTCATCTTCAGATAGGTTAAACTCGATTTTTTCAGATAATTCGGCAATTATATGATCCTTCACCAATTCCATAGATTCGTGAGTGCTTTTATAATACCCTCTTTTTTCAGAAATCAAAGGATTGTTGTTATACGAATAGCTGATTTTGAAGGGTTCTGTGGTAACAATTACTGATAAGCCTTCAGAGCTATAAGTTATATCATTCCCAATATATTTATAGGTTGTCTCAACTTTTTTAGGTTGTATAATTACAGCGTGAGAGATTGTATTGGATACTTCACCTTTAGGTATAAAAGTGGTTTCTAATATTTCAGTTGAATAATATTTAAATAGATATTTTCCATCATTTGTAGTCACGGAAAAAATTCCATTTTCTTCAGAATGTGACTGATAAATTCTCTCAGGATTCTGAGAAAATAAACATGTGATGCCAGCTATAATGAATAAAAGACTAAGAAAATGTTTTGTCATTTGTTTTAAATTTTTATCGTGAAATTGCAAATTGAACCCAATTTCACTTTTCATTTATAAATCCTCACAAGACCAAAACTGACTCGTGAGGATTTAAGGTTGCTATTAATCTGTCCTTTTTCCTAAAAGGAAGGTCAATGGAATATCTAACCTTTGATTCCATGAGTTTTCCGAATGATTGGTTCCTTCAAAAAACAGATTACGAGAATCATCGACTGTATATCCCTTTAACTTTAATATTCTATCCACTTCAGGTGCGTATTGAGGATAATGTGCATCTAAAGTTTTATTCCCATAATCAAAATAAATTTTATGTTTACCAGCTAATGGAAAATTTTGCTGCATATAATTAAATATACCTTGAGGAAACGGGTTATTATTAACTGGTAGTGCCCCTACCCAATGTGTTGACAAACAAGCACCACCAGCAAATATTTCTGGATACTCAGAAATTGCATACATGGACATTAATCCTCCCATACTTGAACCCATTATAAAAGTATTATCTCTATCCTTACTCACTGAAAAAGTAGAATCGATTATTGGTTTTAATTCTTTGACAATAAACTTTAAGTAATTGTCTCCATTAAGCTTAAACTCTTTTGAACCCGATATACTTTTTAATTGAGCTCTTTTATCTTCTGGAATAAACTCAAAACATTTTTGTGGAAATAAATCTTCCCAACGGATTTCTGCTATGTTATGTATTGCAACAACAATAAAGTTCTCTGTCTTTTCTTCTAACATTAATTTAGTGGCCCATTCATCTACTTCCCATTCTTGTTTATTCCAAGTTGAAGGACCATCAAATAACATTTGTCCGTCGTGCATATAAAGCACACTGTATCTATTTTTTGTTGTATAATTTTCGGGTAGCCAAACATCAACAGGTCTACTCCTAATAAAATTTGATGGAAGTGCCTCTAATCGGAGTAATTTTCCCGAACTCAAATTGATATTTATTTCTACAAATTCTTGGGTCTCCAATTGCTTATTATTGGCTTCCTTGGTTGACACGCTATCAACTTGCTTGTCCTTGCATGAAAATGGAAGAATTAATAGCAGACATATTATAATGTAATATCTCATATTAGATTTTTGTTGTAAACAAGTAACTTCCTGTAGAATCTAAAACCAATTTATCTGACCAAATGATAGTATCACCAGTAATAACATTCTTAAGCGTTTTACCATTCAGCCCCAGCTCCTCGAATCTTGTTAGATCTAGTTCAAAGGATTCATCATTTTTATTAATTATATGCACTACTGTCTCATCATCATTGTAACGTGCCAATACATATGTTTTATTCTCTGGTGCAAAATGTTTGGTTTCACCAGTCTGTATGGCTTCACTACCCTTTCTATAATTCAATATTTTTTTTAGAAAGAGTTGCATATCCCTTTGATCTGCAGTCAAACCAACTCCTGTAAAAGCATTTACAGTATCACCTTCCCAGCCACCTGGAAAATCGGTGCGGATCAATCCATGGTCGCCTGGATTTGCAGTATCATCCATTAATATCTCAGTACCATAATATATTTGTGGAATTCTTGGAAGCATCAACATATAACTTAATGCCATTTTCGCTTTTGTAGCATCTTCACCGACCTCAGTATAAATTCTACTCTTATCATGATTATCAAGAAAAACCATTATATTCTTTGGCGAGACATAAGCAAAATCATTTGCCAGTCCTTCATACATTTTCACCAATCCCTTATCCCATGATTCTTCTTCTTTTACGCCATCAATAATTGCCTTTTGCATTGGAAAATCCATTGAAGATTTTAAGTTTGACTTGTAACCATCTGCATTCTCTTTACCATCTTGCCAATACGCAACTAATAATGGATTATAGCTCCATTCTTCGCCAACAATTGAAAAATTAGGATATTCGGTCATAATAGCACCCGCCCATTTTGCCATGAAATCTTTATCTGGATAAGGATAAGTATCTTGTCTAATTCCGCCAAGATCTAAAGTCTCTACCCACCATATACTATTTTGAATAATATAATTGGCCATAAATGGGTTACGTTGATTTAAATCTGGCATATCCTTTACAAACCAACCGTCCGACATACCTTGGTGGTCCATTTCTGAAGCGTATGGGTCTTGATTGGTTGTTCTTCTATGATTAGAATGCTTAACCATTTGCCAATCCCAATTTTCAAAATTTTCCTCAAAATGTTCTTGAAAATTCACCCAATCTTTAAATGGTAAATCCTTCATCCACCAATGCTCCAATCCACAATGGTTAGCTACCTGATCCATAATCAACTTCATACCTTTCTCCTTTAATTTTGAAGAAAATTCTTTGTATTCGTCAAGTGTACCAATTCGTGGATCTACTTTATGATAATCTGTAATGGCATAACCATGGTACGATCCATTTGGCATGTCATTAATTAAAACCGGTGTTGGCCAAACAGCCGTATAGCCTAAATCATGAATATAATCAATACTATTAATCATTCCTCTTAAATCTCCACCGTGTCTTTCATAGCCTTCGGATCTATCAATATTAATCTGCTTAAGACCTTGGATAATATCATTTGACGGATCTCCATTTGCAAAACGATCTGGAGTTATTAGAAAAATAGCATCAGAACTGTCAAAACCTACGTATTCATCTGCAGACTTTTGTCGTTCTTTCAATTCATAAGTTTGCTTTAATTCTGAACCGTCTTCTTGCTTAAAAACAATATTAAATTTGCCGGGTTTTGCACTCTTTGAAAGCTCTAAATCCAAAAACAAATAATTTGGACTATCAGCTTTATTGACCTTTACTAAGCTTACACCTTGATCAGAAATATCCACCTCAGCAGAACCAATATTTGGATGTTTAACCAATAGCTGTAATTTTTGATTTTTTAGACCCGTCCACCAATGAGGTGGTTCTACCCTATCAATTTCATTTGATTCAACAATTGGCAACTCTGTTGATTTAACTTCATCAGAATTTGAAACGCTCTCTTGACAAGACATCAAAACAATTAATATGAATACCGTTAGAATTCTAAATGTGTTTTTCATACGTCTAATTTTTTTAAATAAATTTTTGAGGCGTAATTATTATGATTAAACAGTTACCAAATTATTAGGTGTTATTGTTACTTCCTTTTCATTCACTAAAATCTGTAAATCTTCATCTCCTTCTAATTCAAAATGTGTTTCATTTTGATTTACGATTACCTTTATTATTTGATTTCTAAAATTCACTTTGAATGAATAGCCATCCCATTGCTCAGGGATTTTTGGTTCAAATGTCAGTTGATTATTTCGAACTCGCATACCACCAAAACCTTCAACTATACTCATCCATGTGCCAGCCATTGATGTAATATGCAGTCCTTCATGTACCTCATGATTATAATCGTCTAAATCTAATCTTGATGTTCTTAGATAAAAGGTATATGCCTGTTCCATTCTATCTAATTTGGCTGCTTGGATACTATGAACACATGGTGACAACGAACTTTCGTGAACTGTAAAAGGTTCATAGAAATCAAAATGACGTCCTAATTCTTCTGTAGAAAAATGATCCTCAAAAAAGTAAAATCCTTGTAAGGTATCTGCCTGTTTAATGTATGGTGAACGAAGAATTCTATCCCATGACCATTTCTGGTTAATTGGTCTTTGAGATTTATCCAAGTCTGCAACTGTAATCAATTCTTTATCTAAGAATCCATCTTGTTGAAGAAATACATTATTATCTTCTGAATAAGGGAAATACATATTGTCAGCAACAGATTTCCATTCAGAAATTTCAGCTTTAGACAATTTTACTTTATTCATTATCCTTGCGAAATCCGTAGTGAATTCTAATTCTATCTTTTCTATGTTTTCAACTGTATAATTAATACACCATTGGGCAATATAATTTGTATACCAGTTATTGTTTACATTATTCTCATACTCATTAGGACCTGTTACACCAAGAATGACATACTTATTTTTATTTGTAGAATATGTGGCTCTTTGATGCCAAAACCGTGCAATACCAATGAGTACCTCAAGTCCCCTTTCTGGAATATAACTGTAATCACCTGTATATCTATGGTAGTTATAAATTGCAAAGGCTATTGCTCCATTTCTATGAATTTCCTCAAATGTAATTTCCCATTCATTATGGCATTCCTCTCCATTCATGGTTACCATTGGGTATAATGCGGCACCATTTCTAAAACCTAGTTTTTCGGCATTTTCTATGGCTTTTACTAGATGTTTGTACCTATAGGTTAGTAAGTTTCGTGCTACGCTCTGATCTTTGGTAGACATATAAAATGGAATACAATAAGCTTCTGTATCCCAATAGGTACTACCACCATATTTTTCACCGGTAAATCCTTTAGGCCCAATGTTTAGTTTTGGATCTGTACCTAAATACGTTTGATTTAAATGAAAAATATTAAATCGAATTCCTTGTTGAGCCTTGACATCGCCACTAATGGTAATATCTGCCATATCCCAAATTTTAGCCCAGGATTTCTTTTGATCATTCAACAATTGTAAAAATCCGGCTTGCGTAGCTTTCTCTAGTGCAATTTTGGCCTCTGCAATTAAAGTATCCTTATCATGGTTTCTGTCCGCCGTGTAACCTCCAAATTTATGGATTGAAAATACTTCTTGTTGCTTAACCGAAATCTTATAAATGAAACTTATCTTGTTATCAGTTTTAATAACCTGCGGTTGCAATCCAGCACTTTGTCCATTGACAAAACATTCCGATTGCATAAATGTACAGGTATGAAAGTTGGTTTTCATAGTCTGAGCTTCTATAAATGCTTGACCGTTTTCAACTTCTAAATTTGATATATTCCAAAATTTATCATCCCAGTTTGAATCTTCATTAGTAATTGCCGCATCTATGAATGGCGTAATTACAAGATCTGCATCAATATTTAGTGGTGTTATTGAATATTCTATAGCTCCAATTTCATCCAAATCTAAACTTAAAAAGCGCTTTGCATTAACTTGAATCTCACCACCATTATGAAGTGTATATTTGAAGCTTCTTGACAGCCAACCCTCTTTCATGTTCAATTCCCTTCTGAAATTTTCCACTTTTTTACAGGAATACAAATCGATTTGTTCGCCATTTACATTAACATCTATTCCAATCCAACTAGGTGCATTCAAAACTTTTGCAAAATACTCTGGGTAGCCATTTTTCCACCAGCCCACACGTGTTTTGTCTGGATAGTAAACTCCGGCAATATAACTACCTTGAAATGTCGGTCCGGAATAATGTTCTTCAAAATTTGCACGTTGACCCATAGCACCATTTCCAATACTGAAAATACTTTCTGATGCTTTAACATTGTCTGGATCAAATCCTTCTTCAATGATGGACCATTTGCTAGGTATGATATAATCTAAATTCATTGATTTAATTCTTTGAATGCTATCATTGCATTCTATTTTAATTGTTGATTAGTGTATTTATAAATTCTTCCGATATTTCCGTAAAGTCTTTAAAGACATAGTCTGCTTCACCCAACACCTCTTCACTTCCTATGCCAATTGATATCATATTTGCGGTATTGGCCGCTTGGACTCCAGCCACAGAATCTTCAAAAACTATACAGTCTTCTGGTTTAATATTTAATAATTGCGCAGCAATTAAAAATACCTCTGGATCTGGTTTTGCTTTGCTAACATCTGTACCGTCAACAACAGCATCAAACATGTCTTTTACATCCACCTTATCAATAATGTATCGTGCGTTTTTACTTGCAGATCCCAAAGCAATTCCTTGGTTTATATTTTTTAGAAATCCTAGTATATTCTTAACATCTGGCAATAACTCAGATTCGTCCATCTTATTTATATAGGACAAATACTCTTCATTTTTAGTTGCCATAAGTTGTGTAAATACATCTTCTGGCAAAATTTTATTCCCCCAAGATAATATCTTTTCTAAAGACCTAACTCTACTTACGCCTTTAAGTTGTTCGTTTTCTTTTTCAGTAAAGTCAATACCTAAACTATTGGCTAATTGTTTCCATGCTAAATAATGATATTTAGCTGTGTCTACTATAACACCATCGAGATCGAATATGAATCCTTTTTTGTTCATTGATTAAAATTTAATTTGTGACAACGCTATCATCTACGTCCTTCACTCTAGATACTAATAATGCGGCAATAATGAATGAAATACCACTTAAGACCAATGCAAATATTGGCCTGTCGTTGTAGAGATATTTTACCATAGGACCTCCAATTAAAGCATTTAATATCTGTGGTAACACAATAAAAAAATTGAAAATACCCATATAGACTCCCATTTTTCTTGCAGGAATTGAACCTGCCAATATTGCATATGGCATAGCAAGAATACTTGCCCAAGCAACACCTACTCCAACCATTGAAAATATAAGCCAGTTCTTGTCTGGCAAAACATATAATGATAATAATCCTAATGCACCAATGATTAATGAATAAGAATGTGTTTTCTTTCGGCCAATCTTTTTAGCAATTGCTGGAAGAAAGAAGGCATATATGGCAGATACCAAGTTATAAACTCCAAATAATATACCTACCCAATCACCAGCATCCTGAAACCCTTTACTGTGGGTATCTGTTATATCCAATCCATAAATATGTGATGCAATTGCTGGTGTTGCAAAAACCCACATACCGAAAAGTCCGAACCATGAAAAAAATTGAACCCATGCCAATTGACGCATGGTATCTGGCATCTTAGCAAAGTCTGAAAATATATTTAACAGACTAGACGATTCTTCTTCTGCAACAGCTTCTCCTTCAGCAGCATGAATTAGCTCCATTTCTTCTGGAGAATATTCTTTGGTTGTTATAACAGTCACTAAAATACTTCCAATGAGTACTGCAGCTCCAATAAAAAATGACAACAATAAATTAAGTGGTACTTCACCCGCTGATGCTTCATTGGTTACACTAAACCAATTGGTTAAAACATATGGTAACCAAGATCCTATTACTGCACCAATCCCTATTAATATTGTTTGTACACTAAAACCAAGCGTTCTTTGATCTGAAGGCAGTACATCAGCAACAAGAGCTCTAAATGGCTCCATTGCAATATTGAATGAAGCATCCATAATCATTAACATTCCGGCACCAACCCATAAAGCTGGCATAAATGCAGTAAACATATCAGAATTTGGCATTAAAATCAGACCTAGCGAGGCTAATATGGCACCAACTAAAAAATACGGTCTTCTTCTACCAAGTTTGGTCCAAGTTCTATCACTGTAGTGACCAATAATTGGTTGAACAATAAGGCCTGTTAAAGGCGCAACAATCCAAAACCATGACAGTTCATGAACATCAGCTCCGAAAATTTGAAGTATTCTACTTGCGTTGGCATTCTGTAGGGCGAAACCCATTTGGACTCCTAGAAAACCGAAACTTAAATTCCATATTTCCCAAAAGCTTAATCTACGCTTTTCCATTAATAGTATGATTAAATTAATACTATTCTGATAAGCTGTTACTCATCAAAACTTAAAAGAGAAGTGAAAATATAAGTTTTGATTTAGACCGTAAAGATAGTTATTTTTTTAAATTGACAATATCAAATCATTATTTAGTAGATTCTCTTTCAATCAAATCCGTAGTAATTACAACAGTTTGATACTGCTCCTCTTCATCATTGTTTTGTATCTCTAATTTATCAATTAATAGATGTGCTGCTTTCTCACCCATTTGTTGTGCATGCTGACTAACTGTAGTAAGACTTGGTGTGGCGTGTTTTGACAGAACACCATCAGTAAAACCAACAACTTGAACATCATTTGGCACGTCTAAACCGAGTTTTTTTGCAACTTTCATAGCAGACAATGCATATAACTCATTTACAGCAAATACACCATCAATCTTAGGATTTGACTTAAAAAGCTGCACAATTTCTGACTCTAAAATTTCAAGATGTTCTTCATAGTCCAATGTATCATCCATTTTCAGAATTAGATTGGATTCTGGTATAATTCCATGTTTCTGAAGTGCTTCTAGGTAACCTTGAGTTCTCAACTTGCCGACACTAACATAATCTTTGGTTGTTATTAAAGCAATGCTCTTACAATTGGTCTCGATTAACTTTTCTACTGCTCTTTTCGCACCATTAAAATCATTAACAACCACCTTATCACAGTTAATTTCAGACACTACACGATCAAACATTACAATTGGCATTCCTTGATTCATGGTTTCGCTAAAATGGTGATAGTCTTGCATTTGTTGTGTTTCCTTTGATATAGAGATAATAAAACCATCTATACTTCCATTGGCCAGCATTTCCATATTAATTACCTCCTTTGAAAACGACTCATTAGATAAACCAATAATAACATTGTAACCTCTTTGGTTAGCCACCAACTCAACACCTCTAATCACCTTAGAAAAGAAATGATGAACTATCTCTGGAATAATGATTCCAATAGTATTTGTCTTTCTGTTTTTAAGGCTTAAGGCAATGTTATTTGGTCTATAATTATAGAGCTTGGCAAACGCCTGAATTTTCTGCTTAGTATCATCACTTATTTCTGGGCTATCCTTGAGTGCTTTTGACACTGTTGAAATAGAAACATCTAGTTCTCGTGCAATTTGTTTAAGGGTTATTTTTCTATTCATATTTAAATGATATTACCAACTTTAAAGCGAATATAATCTAAAATTAAATCTTTTCACTGTTGACATATTTTTACTTTAACAGTAAATAATTGAGAATTTCTCAGTTTTTCAGTAAAATCCTAAGAAAGTTAAACAAAATTAAAAAGTTTTTAACACTATAACGTTTTCGTGACTTATGTCATGTTTTTTAACATCCCGAACACAGTAATTTTACATAGATTTAACCCGAGAAGTGAAAATATAAATCAATTAACTAAAGCAATTAATTTAAAAATACTGTATGAAAACAATCTTTAATGCTTTACTGTTTTGTCTATTAATGGTGCCCACAATACTTATGGCACAATCAACCGTTAGTGGGACAGTTACAGACAAAGCAAACGCAATGCCTTTACCTGGTGTAAACGTCATTATTAAAGGCACTTCTAGAGGTACTTCCACAGATTTCAATGGAAAGTATACTTTAGAGATTAATCAAGGAGAAACTATTATGGTTTCTTATTTAGGTTATACAACACAAGAAATTGTTTACAACGGACAATCTACAGTTGATGTCGCACTTGAAGAAGATGCAGCACAATTGGATGAAGTTGTGCTTATTGGTTATGGTTCAACAACCAAACAAGATGCGACTGGTGCAGTTGAAAAAGTAGGTGATGAAGAATTTAACCGTGGTGCAATTGTAGCTCCGCAACAACTTATTGCTGGTAAAGCTGCTGGTGTACGTATTACAAGTGGTGGTGGTGCAGCTGGTGAAGGTGGAGAAATTAGAATTCGTGGTGGTGCATCATTATCTGCTACCAACAATCCTTTAATCGTTATTGATGGTCTGCCTATTGACCAACGAGGTGGTTCACAAGGAAGTAGAAATGCCTTAAATGCAATTAACCCAGCAGACATTGAAGACTTTGTTGTCTTAAAGGATGCATCTGCAACAGCTATTTACGGTTCTAGAGCATCAAATGGTGTTATTTTAATTACTACCAAAAAAGGTTCAGCAAATCAGCCTTTACAAGTGGAGTATGGTTTACAAGCTTCTACAAGAAGAATAACTAACACTGTTGATGTTCTTAACGCAAGTCAGTACAAACAATTAGCAGAAGACAATGGCGTAGATCCAGCAACTTTTGGCAGTTCTAATACAGATTGGCAAGATAAAATCTATACAACTGGTATTGGTGCAATTCATAATATTACTGCATCTAAAGGATATGACAATTTTAACTTCAGAGTTAATTTTAACCATGTGTCGCAAGAAGGTCCTTTATTAGGTGATTTATATGAAAGAAATGGTTTCAATACTTCTTTCGTTCATAGATTTTTAGATAACGATCTAAAATTGACCTTGGTTGCAAGAGGTATTCAAGATGAATATAATTATGCAGATGGTGGCGCTATTGGTCAAGCTGTTGCTTTTGACCCTACTCAAAGTGTATTTGATGAAAATGGCGATTATACTCAGTTAGGTGCCCCTTTAGCACCTGCAAACCCATTATTCACATTAGAAAACACTAATGATAGACAAACTATAAAAAGAGTTATTTCAAACTTTAATATAGATTATAGATTCTGGTTCTTAGAAGACTTAAAATTCAATTTAAATGCTGGTATAGACTACGCAGAAAATGATGGTTATAGATTTGCACCTGCAAATCCAAATAATCCAGATGCATTTGCTTTTAGAGGTTTTTCAGATGGACTAAACAGAAACACAGCATTAGACTTTTTCTTTAACTACAAGAAAAATGTTGAATCTATAAACACAACTTTAGATATTACTGCTGGTCATGCTTTCCAAGAATTTTATATTCAGTCTAATATAGATAATGCCTCTGGACCAAATATCACAATTGATACTGACATCAATAGAAATGCTTTAGAATCTTATTTTGCCAGAGCAAGTTTCGATATAGCTGACAAGTATTTAATCTCAGCTAGTTTTAGACGTGATGGGTCATCAAGATTCAGTGAAGACAATCGTTGGGGTTCTTTCCCTGGTGTATCTGTAGGTTGGAAGGTTATGAATGAGGATTTCATGCAAGATTCTTTCTTCTCAAACCTTAAAGTTAGAGCTGGTTGGGGTGTAACAGGTCAGCAAGAAATTGGACCAAATTATGGTTACTTAGGTCTATATACTCCATCTAGAAATGATGCAGCTTTTATTCAGTTTGGTACAAATGTAAATGGTGAACCAATTTTCATTCAAACATTAAGACCAGAAGGATTTGACGAGAATTTAAAATGGGAAGAAACAACCCAATACAATGTCGCTTTAGATTTTGGTTTCTTCAATAACAGATTAACTGGTACAGTTGATGCATATTACAGAGAAACTGAAGACCTTTTAGCAACAGTACCTGTTCCTGCAGGTTCTAACCTAACTGATTTAATCACTACTAATGTTGGTGCAATTACTAGTAAAGGTATTGAGTTTAGTTTAAATGGAATTATCGCTCAAAAGGATGACTTTGGATGGGATACTAACTTTAACGTTACATTCCAGGAACAAGAAATTACTAAGTTAAGCTTAAGTGATGATCCTAATTTCTTTATACAAACAGGAGGAATTTCAGGTGGTGTTGGTAACAATATTCAAATATGGAAACCTGGATATGATCCTTCTACCTTCTTTGTGTTTAGACAAGTATATGACAATGATGGTAACCCAATTGAAGGTGCCTATGTAGATGTGAATGGTGACAACCAAATTACTGAAGCAGATAGACAAGCTTACAAAAAAGCTACACCAGATGCGTTCATTGGATTTACTAATAACTTCCGTTATAAAAGTTTAGATTTAAATTTCACATTTAGAGGAAGTTTTGGAAACTATGTTTATAACAACGTGGCATCAGATCGTGGTAACCTAAATGCAATTGTTGGACAACCAGGTTATAATGCCAATGCACACAGCAGTGTATTAGACACAGAGTTTACTGGACAAAATTTATTCTCAGATGCATATATACAACGTGCTGATTTTGTGAGATTAGATAATATTTCTCTTGGATATACAATTCCATTTGAAAAAGTTAAGTTGAGAGCGTCATTAACAGCTACTAACCTATTTGTTATTACTGAGTATGACGGTTTAGATCCAGAAATAGGAAATGGTATAGAAAATAACTTCTATCCAAGAACTAGAGATGTTGTACTAGGATTAAATTTTACCTTTTAAAGAAATGATGAATAATTATAAAAACAACAGAGCTATGATGTTAAGAACAATTAAAAGTCTATTAGTTATCATCACACTTGCATTCTTTATGCAATCGTGCGAAGATAGACTAGACTTACAGCCAGAAGATGAGCGTCTTACTGCTGATTCTGCATTTGAAGATCCTGCTGCGTATGAGCAGTTTCTAGCAAAGATTTATGCTGGTATATCTTTAAGTGGCCAGCAAGGGCCTGCAGGCGCACCTGATTTAGCTGGATTAGATGAAGGGTTTTCCAACTATTTAAGATTGTATTGGAAAATGCAAGAACTAACAACTGATGAGGCTATTATTGGTTGGAATGACGGAACAATACAAGATTTACATGGTCAAGTTTGGACGTCAGGTAATGAATTTATTAGAACGATGTATACAAGATTAATGTATCAGGTAACATTATGTAATGAATTTTTGAGACAAACAACAGATGATAAATTAGATAGCCGAGGTGTTGATACTAGTTTAAGAACAGAAATTCAAACCTATAGAGCCGAAGCTCGTTTTATGAGAGCATTGACTTACTGGCACGCCATGGATTTATTTGCAAATCCACCATTTGTTACAGAAGATGATCCGACAGGAGCATTTCTTCCAGAGCAAATTCAACGTGCTGATTTATTCGATTTCATTGAATCAGAGTTGTTAGCAATTCTTGATGATATGGCAGCGCCACGTCAAAATGAATATGGAAGAGCAGATAGAGCTGCGGCATGGATGGTGCTTGCTAAAATGTACTTAAATGCTGAAGTTTATGTTGGTACGTCTCGCTATTCAGATGTAATCACACAAGTCAACAATATTATTGGTGCAGGTTATACAATTCCAGAAATACCATACTATCATTCTTTCTTAGCAGATAATGATTCTAATGGTGCACAAGATGAAGTTATTTTCACCATTCCTTTTGATGGGTTAAGAACTCAAGCATTTGGAGGTATGACTTTCTTAGTACACGCTCCTGTTGGAGGTACTATGAATCCTGCTGATTTTGGAATTAACGGTGGTTGGTTTGGTGTTAGAACAACACCAACATTTGTTGACCAATTTAACCTAGACAATTTTGATTCAGCAACAGCTACAAGTGCTATTGGAACATTATCTGATTGGGGACTTATTGGTAGTGGTACTCCGAATGGATGGGATGGTCCAGACATTCCGATGGCAGAGATTGATACTAACGTATACCAAGGTTATATAAATCTTGTTGATGGAGAAATGAAGTTTAGATTTAACAATGATTGGTCACTTAACTATGGTCTTGATGACAGTAGTGAAAATCCTTTTGCCCTTGCACAAGATGGCCCTAATATTCCTGTGGAAGCAGGTTTATATAAGGTAACTCTTGATTTAAACACGCTAACTTATTCGATTGATTCATCAATAGATGGACGAGAATTGCTTTACACTGATGGGCAAAACAAAGACATTGAAGAAGTAGGTCCATTTAACCAAGGCTATGCTGTTGCTAAATACAGAAATGTTGATGTAAATGGCAATCCTGGTTCCGATGCTTCTGGTGACCATACAGATATTGATTTCCCAATGTTTAGATTAGGAGATGCTTATCTAATGTATGCGGAGGCCGTATTAAGAGGTGGAGGTGGTTCAATAAGTACTGCTGTTGATTACATTAATGAATTAAGACAACGCGCTTATGGTAATGTAGCCGGTAATGTTGCTGAATCTGATCTAACTCTCGATTTTATTATAGATGAGCGCTCAAGAGAACTATTCTTTGAGGCACATAGAAGAACTGATTTAATAAGATTTGGTGAATTCTCTGACCAAGGTATATGGCAATGGAAAGGAAATGTACCTCAAGGTGCAACTACTGAGTCTTTTAGAGACATAATGCCAATACCTGCAACCGATTTAGGTATTAATACCAATTTAACTCAAAATCCAGGATACTAATTAACACGATAAATAAAAATGAAAAAATTATCAATTTTAGGCCTTTTCATCTTTGCCTTAATAAGTTTTAATAGTTGTGAAACTGAAGATGACGTAGTTTTCACAACAGATAACAGTGGAGAGTTGTCTTTTACAAATAACTTTTCAGCAGAATATATTTTGACACCACAGACAGCGAGTAACTTGGGTGAGCGATTCACATGGGATAATGCTGATGTAGACGTACCTACTAATATTACATACCAATTACAAAAATCTATATCAGGTGATTTTACTGATTTAGAAACTGTTGGTGCAACAACAGGTAACGAAATTTCTATAACTATTGGTGATATGCTTTCATACGCAGCTCAAGCTGGTTTAGATGCAGATCCTGAGACACCTGCTCCAAATACTGGTGACGTATACTTTAGATTACGTTCATACGTAGGTGATGGTGGATTAGAAAATTTTGGTTCAGTACAAGCATTAACATTGGTTATGCAAGAGGTTATGGATACACAAGCTGCAGTTTGTGATTTCGACCAATACTTTTTAGTTGGAGCAGGAATTAAGTTTACTGGATGGTCTTGGGACACGCCTCAAAGTGTTGTTTGTACAGGAACAAATGTTTATACAGTGAATGTTGATTTATTAAACAATGTTGACAGTGATGGTAACTTTAGATTCTTTACTACTGAAACTGACTGGGGATCGGGAATAAACTATCCTGGTTTTGCCGACAATGGATGGACTATAGATGACATGTTTGGACCAAATGACGATGACGATACGAACTTTGTTTTTACAGGACCTTCAGGTAAGTATTTTTTAACTGTTGACGCAATCAATAAAACAATAACTTTAGATGATCCAACACCACAAGGAAACTGTGATTTAGATCAATTATGGGCTGTGGGCGCCGGATTAACAGATGCAGGTTGGTCTTGGGATACTCCAGTTCAATTGATGTGTGAAGGTGATGGTGTATATGCTGGTTGGGTTAATTACCTTGCTGAAGGTGATGCAAACTTTAGATTCTTTACTACAGCAACTGATTGGGGTTCTGGACAGAATTATACTTTCTATGCTGATGCTGGTTATACTATTGATAGTAAGTTAGAAGCTAATATGGATGATGATACTAATTTTAGGTTTGTTGGAACAACAGGACAATACTGGACAACTATTGACACCTTAAATAAGACCATTACTTTAGAATAGTCTCACGATCTAAATATTAACTATTTAAATTGAATAAAAGGCTATGTTATTTATGACATAGCCTTTTTTAACTTTTATGCTATGAATAAAAATCTACAATTATTTTTAACCTTCATTTTAGCATGTGGTTTCCAAACATTAAGTTCTCAAACATTTACATGGAACCCTCAATTTTTTAATGAAGACGAAAATGTTACTCTAACGGTTTCCAATTTTGATCCTAACGCATCATGGGGAGTTTCTGATATATATCTTTGGGCTTGGCACATAGATACTAACGGTACTCAATTTAATAACCCAACAGCAACAGGAAATGACTTTGGTAATTCTCCAGAGACTGCAAAATTCACCAATAATGGTGACGGTACATATACTTATGATTTTGGCCTACCAACTGATTTTTTCAATAATACAGGTATAGCGACTATTGGTTTCCTAATAAAATCTCAAAATGGTAGTAGTCAAAGTGGTGATAATTTCCAGGATGTAGGACGTGTAGTGGTGGAAATAACTGATCCAACTACAGCTTCTGTATTTGTAAATTCTGGCGATAATTTGTCCATAATTTCAATTATTAATTTTCAAGGGTCTACAACTGTACAAGGATCATTTGAAATTTATTTTAATGATGTTTTGGTGGATTCTGGTAATTGTAGTTTTCCCAATTGTAGTGGCCAAATAAATAATATTACAGAATACGGCATCGTAAGAGTAGTTGGGACTCCACCTTCACCAAATGATGGTGAGTCAGCAGAAGCCACATTAGAAGTTTTTGTGATACCAACTGTTACGGAAGAAGCATTACCGGCTGGTTTAGTAGATGGTATAAATTACGATGCTGACCCAACAAAAGCAACACTAGTTCTTACAGCTCCTGGTAAAGATTTTATACAAATTGCTGGTAGCTGGAATAGCTATACACCTGGAAGTAATGATTTAATGAAAAAAGACCCATCAACAGATAAATTCTGGTTAGAGATTAACGGGTTAACTTCTGGCCAAATAGAAACTTATCAATATTGGGTTTTTGACACTAGTCCGATTGCAAACTCACCTAGTTTGGTAAAAGCTGCAGACCCCTATTCTACTCTAGTTTTATCTCCTTTTGACGATCCATTTATTCCAAGTAGCTCGTTTCCAAATATCCCTACCTATCCAGTAGGACAAGAACGTGAGGTAACTGTTCTTCAAACAGGTCAAACACCTTACAATTGGCAAATAACCAACTTTAACAAGCCAGACGAAGAAGATCTAGTTGTTTATGAATTATTAGTGAGAGATTTTGATGCTGATAGAAATTACCAAAATATAATTGACAGAATTGACTACTTCAAAAATTTAAATATCAATGCCATTGAATTAATGCCAGTAATGGAATTTGAAGGTAATGAAAGTTGGGGATACAATACGGCATTTCATATGGCTCTTGACAAGTTTTACGGTACTCCAGAAAAATTCAAAGAACTGGTTGATGTGTGTCATCAAAACGGAATTGCTGTAATTTTGGATATTGCATTTAATCATGCCTTTGGTAGAAATCCATTAGTACGCATGTGGATGGACGATCCTGATGGTGATGGCTGGGGAGGACCTTCAAGTGAAAACCCATACTTTAATGTAGTTCCACAACATGCTTTCAATGTTGGAAGCGATTTTGACCATAGTTCTACTTTCACAAGAGACTACGTAAAACAAGTAATTGCCTATTGGGTGGAAGAATTTAAAATTGACGGTTATCGTTGGGACCTTACAAAAGGATTTACGCAAAATTGTGGGGACGGAACAAATAATGGCAACTTTGGTTGCACTCAAAATTACCAACAAGATAGAATTGACGTTCTTAAAGAATATATAGACTATGTATGGGCTATCGACCCTGATCACTACTCTATTTTTGAACATTTAGGTAGTGAAAACGAGGAAAAAGAATGGGCAAATTATCGCTTGGCAGAAGGAAAAGGTGTAATGATGTGGGGTAAAATGACAAGTCCATATTCTGTTTTGGCTAGGGGCTATTATACTGACCCAGACCCAAATACTGGCCAATTTGCTGGATGTAATATGGGTAACGGTAATATCACAGGTGTTGGCCATAAAAGTAGACCTTCATTTTTAGGAAAACGTTTAATAGGTTATGCTGAAAGTCATGACGAGGAGCGTCTTCTTTATCATGCATTAATAAATGGTAATACATTTGGTTCTGATGCTACTTCATTTGAATCTAGAACCAAAACAATGTCTGCTATTGGTGCTATGCTATTAACAGTTCCTGGTCCAAAAATGATTTGGCATTTTGGAGAACTAGGAATGGAAAATTCTATTTTCACAAGACAAGATGGCGTTGTAAATTCACCTGATGGGCAATGTGATTATCAAGATGGTGGTGCCATACCAGGAGAAAATAAATTAGATACTAAACCACAACCACAATGGGTGAACAATTGGACCTCTGATCCGAATAGAAGTCAGATATACCAAGATTGGTCTCGACTGAATGCGCTGAAAATTAATGAGGCAGTATTTAAAGGAGATTACAATATTGATGCTAGTGATTTTACACCAAGAATAGAAGTATTTGATAATGCAATTCCTAATTCACAACTAAATAATGTAGTTGTAATTGCCAATTTTGATGTAGTGAATCAATCTGTTGATCCAGATTTTCCTGCAGGAATTACTTCAACTTGGTACGATTTAATGGATGACACTGGTTCTACAACTGAAGCACAAACAACATCCTCAATTACGTTAACACCTGGTGAATTTAGAATTTTCGGAAATCAACCTGTGGCTTCCTTAAGTATTGATGATGAAGCTTTTAATACATTTAAGATTTACCCTAATCCAACAACTACATCTTTCAGTATAAATATAGATGTTTCACAGATTGAAGTTTACGACATTTCTGGTAAAATGGTTAAAGAATTTAATGGTTCATTTACTCAGACAGATGAATTTGATATTTCTAATCTTAATTCTGGTATGTATATCATTAAAATTGAAAATAGCAGCAATCAATTAATGACAACTAAATTAGTAAAACTCTAATTCCCTAAAATTAATTGACCTAAAGGGCTTCTTTAATAGAAGCCTTTTTTGTTTAATTTAGCAATAGAACTCATCGAATATTTAAATATTTTGTCTGCTAATGCGTTACTTTTCTTTTTATATACTTCAATGCCTAATACTATCAATACTTGTTATTTCCTGTGCTTCGTGTGAAAGTGACAATCAAGAAACCAACAATAACACTGATAATGATTCAATAGAATTTTATTTTGGTTCAGATCTCTCATACGTTAATGAAATGGAAGATTGCGGTGCGGTTTATAAAGACCAAAGTGGTGTTGAAAAAGAAGTCTATTCTATATTTAAACAAGAAGGTACAAATCTTGTAAGATTGAGATTGTGGCATAATCCTGATTGGACAGATTATTCCAATTATTCAGATGTAAAAAAAGCCATTCAACGTGCTAAAAATTCAAATATGAAAGTCCTTTTAGATTTTCATTACAGTGATACTTGGGCAGACCCTTCAAGGCAATTAATTCCGGAAGCTTGGTTAAGCGAACTAAATAATACTGAAGCCTTAGGAGAACTTCTTTATAATTATACCTACAACACATTAAATGAGTTATCTCAAGAAAATTTACTTCCGGAAATTGTTCAAGTGGGTAATGAAATTAATACTATGATATTACAGGAGGATGAAACTAATGGACCAATTGATTGGCAAAGAAACTCATATCTAATTAATAAGGGGATTAAAGCAATACGCGATATTTCTGAATTAAAAAATAAACCCATTGAAATTATGCTTCATATTGCTCAACCAGAAAATGGTCTGTGGTGGTTTGAGCAAGCTACGACTAATGGTATTACTGATTTTGACTGGATAGGATTATCCTATTATCCTTTATGGTCTGAATATGAATTAGATGAAGTACAAGTTCCTCTAGAAACATTAATTAATACCTACAATAAAAAATTAATGATTGTCGAGACAGCTTACCCATTTACATTAAACAATGCAGATAGTGCTAATAATATACTTGGGGAAGAGGCACTCACTGGTGATTTTCCTGCATCAGAACAAGGTCAATTAGATTACTTAAATCAGCTTTATATTATTATAAAGGATGCAGGAGGACAAGGTTTGGTCTATTGGGAGCCAGCATGGGTTTCAACAAATTGCTTTACCCAATGGGCACAAGGCTCTCATTGGGATAATGCCACGCTATTTGATAATTCTGGCAAAGCAACTTTAGGAATTAAATTTTACAATAAAGCTTTAAATAATTAGAATTGAATAAAAGTGCCGAATACATTTCAGTTGGTAATTCCAGCCTTAGGTTGGTAATTACTGCAGTGATCATCATATTTTCTTCTACGCATATTTTTAGCCAAAATTTAAAAGACTATAAATGGAAAAATCGGATTGTTCTCATCATTTCTAATACTGAAGATTCAAAAATTTTCAAAAAACAAATTAATGCTTTAGAAAAAGACTTGCTAGAATTAGTGGAACGGAAAATAGTTTTATTTAAAATTCTACCTTCAAAATACCAACTCAATTCACAAAAATGGAAACCAAGTAAGAATTTATATAGTACTTACAATACTAGAAACGAAGCTTTCAAAATTATACTCATTGGACTTGACGGTGGCATTAAACTCAATCAGAATACCTTTAAAACTAAATCGGAATTGTTTGCCCTAATTGATGGTATGCCAATGCGTAGTGCCGAACTTAGGGATAAAAACTAAAAAAGCCTCTCAAAAATGAGAAGCTTTATTCTAATTTGGTGCGGGCGGCGAGACTCGAACTCGCACACCTCGCGGCACTAGATCCTAAGTCTAGCGTGTCTACCAATTCCACCACGCCCGCAAATTAGGACTGCAAATATAAACAATACTTTCAATATTCAAATAGCTTTCATTTAAGAAAATAATGGTGTTAGTTTTCTTATTTTTGTTAGAAACCAAACAACAACTATGCAATCTATTAAATCTTATATTTTAGACAATAAAGACCGTTTTCTTAGCGAATTAATCGATTTATTAAAAATACCTTCCATTAGCGCAGACTCAGCCTATAAAAACGATGTTTTAAAAACCGCGGACGTAATTAAAACCAGTTTAGAAAATGCTGGTTGTGATCATGTAGAAATATGCGAGACAGAGGGCTATCCAATTGTTTATGGTGAAAAAATTATTGACAAAAACCTTCCGACTGTGCTTGTTTATGGTCATTATGATGTACAACCACCAGACCCTTTAGATCTATGGAATTCACCACCGTTTAAACCTGTAATTCAAAAAACAGACTTACATCCTGAAGGTGCAATTTTTGCAAGAGGTGCAAGTGATGACAAAGGACAAATGTACATGCATGTAAAGGCCATGGAATATATGACATCACAAAACGAATTACCTTGTAATGTTAAGTTTATGATAGAAGGTGAAGAAGAGGTGGGTAGTGTTAATCTCGGAAAATTCGTAGCTTCAAATAGAGATAAGCTGACAAACGATGTCATTTTAATTTCTGATACCGGAATGATTGCAAAAGACATACCGTCTATTACAACAGGACTTAGAGGTCTAAGTTATGTCGAAGTTGAAGTAACAGGCCCAAATAGAGATTTACATTCAGGTTTATATGGTGGCGCAGTGGCAAACCCGATTAATGTATTGACAAAAATGATTGCCTCTCTTCATGATGAGAACAACCATATTAGTATACCAGGTTTTTATGATAAAGTAGAGAATCTTTCGGATAATGAGCGTGCAGAGATGGCGAAAGCACCTTTCTCACTAGACGCTTATAAAAAGGCACTAGATATTGATGCGGTTTATGGTGAAAAAGGATACACAACAAACGAACGTAACTCTATACGTCCTACTTTAGATGTAAATGGTATTTGGGGAGGTTATACAGGTGAAGGCGCTAAAACTGTTATTGCAAGTAAGGCCTATGCAAAAATCTCAATGCGTTTGGTACCACATCAAGATTGGGAAGAAATAACAGAATTATTTAAATCACATTTTGAAAGTATAGCTCCAGCTGGTGTAAAAGTTAAGGTTACACCTCATCATGGTGGTCAAGGCTATGTGACTCCAACGAATTTTGATGGTTATAAAGCTGCTTCAATGGCATATGAAAAAACATTTGGCATGACCCCAATTCCAGAGCGAAGTGGTGGAAGTATCCCAATCGTAGCGCTGTTTGAACAAGAACTGGGTAGTAAAACCATACTAATGGGATTTGGTTTAGACAGTGATGCCATACATTCACCAAATGAACACTTTGGTATCGGAAACTACCTCAAAGGAATTGAAACCATTCCGTGGTTCTACAAATATTACACAGAGTTAAAAAGCTGAATTACTCCTTAACTATTTTATAGGAGGAAGATTTTCTTTCCGTAATAAAATTTATGAAGTAAACCCCTTTAGGCAAGGATGAGAAATCAACATTGATATTAGGCAAACTAGAATTGATAATGTTAATCTCCTTGCCAGAGATATCATTAATTGTAATTCTCAAATCTGCTTCTAGATAATTTTCAACCTTTAATATAGAAGCAACCGGATTAGGGTAAATTCTTAATTCATTACTCGTAAATTCCTCTATAGATAAAACCGTGAATGACACACAGTCACTGATCTCAGCACAACTACCATTACTGACTTCTACGGCATAATTTCCATCTGTAGTTGGTGTAAATGTTTGAGATGTTGCACCGTTAATGGATGAATCTGTATCACAATTATACCACTGATAAGAACCAGTGGATTCATTAGAAACTAGACTCGTTGAATTCTCAGTCACTGTATTATCAATTGCTATAAGATTTGCTTCAGTCGCAGTATAGGCCAATACTAATTTTGTGAGTTCGGTCATGTATGGTAAATCAATATCTTCAGACCTGTCATTTGATGTATGGTAATCTGGAGTTTGGTCATTTGTTTCCCAAGATTCACCAACTAAAACTGCCGAATAGCCTTGGTTCCAAAAACGGGAATGATCACTAGCCGTTGTTCCAGGGTCCACCACAATTGGGTTCAAATCAAAAGTATATGTGTTTAAAATATTTAGTAATTCGTCTTTAATAGTAAGTGAGTTTGCAATGTTTCGTACATCAATATCAAAGTCATTATCACCTGCAGTACCAGGCGCATCACCATCGTAACCAATCATATCCATATTTACCACAGCTAAAATATTATCTCTAGTATTTCCACCTGTTTCATCAGCGACCTGTTGCGCATAATAATTTGCACCCAATAGGCCAATTTCTTCCTCATCCCATAGCGCATAAATAATAGTATTATCAATGCATTGGGTTGATAAAATTCTTGCGATTTCAATAATTGCAGCCACACCTGTTGCGTTATCATCTGCACAATAGGTCGTTACAGAATCATAATGTGCACATATTATATAAATGTTCTGAGGGTTTGTTGTACCCAATTGTGTCGCTATAACATTTTTGCCTGTAGAATTAAAATTTTGAATCTCAACATTTAGGTTAGGTAATGCCTCAAGATGTTCTTGAATATATGTTGTTGCCAAGTCATTATTACTATGGATTCGATTTGTAATAGTCTGATTAGTTCCATTAATTAAGGCCACTTCTTCACCGCTTAGTTCCTTAATCATAGTTTCTAAATTCGCTGTATTTACTTGATCCATTAAATCTTGAATAGACTGCGCATTTGCTACATTTAAAACAACTAGAAAAACAATAAAAGAAAGGAATTTTGTTCTCATGGTATATTATACTTTACAACCTTACCAAAGTACAAATTTTAAATTTTAACATAACCAAAATTGTTTTTATCTTTTTTTATTCTACATTTGTAGAGTACATTCTAAACATGTAGAAGATGGAACTCTCAAAAACCGAAGAACAATTAATGCAACACCTCTGGAAGCTCGAAAAAGCTTTTATGAAAGACCTACTAGACATATACCCAGAACCAAAACCAGCAACGACAACAGTTGCAACACTATTGAAGCGTATGATTGGCAAAGGTTTTGTTGCTTATAAAACTTATGGAAAATCGAGAGAATATTATCCGTTAGTAAAAAAGGAAGATTATTTCTCTAAACATGTTAATGGAATAATTAAAACTTTTTTTAACGATAGTGCATCCCAATTCGCTTCATTTTTTACCCGTAAAACAGATTTGACCAAACAGGAGCTAGAAGACCTAAAAACCATTATTGACCAACAGATTAAAAACAAGTAATTATGGAAACTTACCTTTTTAAATTCTCGGCTTGTTTGCTTGTCTTCTGGTTTGTATATGTTTTACTCTTAGAGCGCCAAAAGAATCACATATTTAAGCGTTTTTACTTACTAGGTACCTTGGCAATAGCTGTTATTATCCCTTTGCTTACAATTACACAATATTTAGAACCCATTGAAATAACCAATACTGAAAATGCAGTTTCATTTTTACCAATGGAACCCTCTTATATACAGACTAGTTTTGAAATCCAACCTTTTATAAAAATAGAACAGATCCTTTGGATAGTCTATGGTATTGGAGTCCTACTTTTTGCTACAAGGTTTATTTCAAACCTCTATAAAATGTATCAGCACATTAATGCTAATGCAAAAATTCATAGACGATCGTTTGTTTATGTATTACTAAAAACCTACCGTATACCACATTCATTTTTTAAATACATTTTTTTGCATAAAACGGGTTTCGAAACCAATTCCATTCCTGAGGAGGTTATACTTCATGAAGAAACCCATGCAAAGCAGTTGCACAGTTTGGACATCTTAATTATTGAATTATTACAAATTGTATTTTGGTTTCATCCTCTAATTTATATTTTAAAACATCACATAAAGCTTAATCACGAATTTTTAGCCGATCAAGCCGTACTTAATAATGGTATAGAAACTAAAAATTACCTAAACATATTATTACAATTTTCATCAAGCACAAATGATTATCAATTATCTAGTGCCATCAATTATTCATCATTCAAAAAACGATTTACAGTTATGAAAACACAAACATCAAAAACCAGAATTTGGTTGAGTACACTTATGCTCCTACCACTAATTGCTATTCTTTTTTACAGCTTTGCTGAAAGAGAATATATAGAAAAAGACGCTCTGGAAATTAAGGAGAATTTAAAAAAAAGCAACAATAATCAGCTATTAGAAATTGACAATAATGACCCAATAAAGGCATACCTTAAAAAATATGAAGCATACAAGAAACTTCAAGACACACCACCACATTACATCAATAAAACAGGTGAAGAACAAATGAAAATGGAAACTTTGTTTTCCGCCCTTGGTGGTATGTATTTTAGAATGTCTAAAGCAAATAAGTCTAAAGTAGAAAGGCCAACAGCACCAATTCTTCCTTATGCAAAAATCACCCTTAATGGTAAAACCTATTTTAAGAAAAAAAGTGAGCTCACCAAGGAAGAAAGAGCAACCATACCGCCTCCACCTCCTCCGCCTGTGAAAAAATCAAGAGGTGGTCCAAATGTTGAAAACAGCCACGAAGTTTATAACCATTACGCAAGAAGTATTGAACTAATAGTTATAGATGACAATTCTTATTTAATAGATGGAATCAAGGCAACTAAGAATTCTTTCGTTAAAGTTTTCAATCAATTACATCAGGACATTTCACCAGAATTACGAAAAAATGTTATGAATATCCATGTAAGTTCATCTAAGGACATTTCTAATAAGGAAGTCTGGTTTATCTATAATTCACTTAAAGACTATGGATTTTATCGCATTGTAACACCTAATCAAGAAATTAATAGAGCTAAGGGTAATACACCATTTGCTATTGAGAGCAATAATTCAGTACAACAAAAATCACCAACAAAAAAAGAGATTGCCTCTTATAATGTGTGGGCTAAAAAAATACATGCTGAAAGTAAAAAACTTTCAAGCGATGCGACCTGGTATCCACCAATAGATCAGCAAGACTTAAAAACATACTCAGACATATATAACAGAATGTCTGTGCAACAGAAAAAGCAATCTGTTGAATACCCATTTCCAGGTCTTGATACAGGAAATACTGAAGAAAAAAATTCATTATCAACAGAATCAAAACAACAAATTGCCTCAAAAAAGCAAATTGCTGAATATAATAAATTGGCAAAGTATTACAATGCCATGATCAGAGAAGACGAGAAGGTTAGAATTAAAATGAAAGATGTTGAAAAACTCAAATATATTTACAATCTAATGTCGATGAAGCAAAGGCAAAACGCTGAACCATTTCCAAGTTTTCCACCGCCACCAGAACCACCAGCTCCACCAAAACCACCAAAGCCAACAGTTAAGGAATTAAAAGAGGTACCCGCACCTCCTCCTCCTCCTAAGGCAGAAGAACCTATTGTATTTGTTAAAAGAATGGTAAATGCCAACGCTCAATTTTTTAGTGAAGGAAAATCTATTTCTAAAAAAGAAGCCATTGAACTGGTGAAAAATAACCCTAAATTAAATATATACTCAAAGAAAACAGATTCCAAAAAGCCATTAGTTTATATTTCTAAAAAGCCTATGATTAAAGAAGTAAAAGAAAAATCAAGGAACTAACAACTTTGCATAAATTAGAAAAGCCTCAAATGAATGAGGCTTTTTTTATAAAAAGTGTAACAAAAACATTGTTTTAGCGTTCTAATACTCTATACATCAATCAGAAAACATCATGCTAAAACAATTCTTTATCCTTTGCTCAGGAGCAGACACTGTAATTTTAGATGAATGCTCTAATGGTGAACAAAACAAATATGCTGGTATAGGTGCCACTGTTTTTTTCACAGCACTCATGGCTTCAATTGCTGCTAGTTATGCTCTCTATACAGTTTTTGACAATCTATTAACCTCGATTTTCTTTGGTTTTATTTGGGGCCTTTTAATTTTTAATCTAGACCGTTATATCGTATCTACAATTAAGAAACGAGATAGTTCTATTGACGAATTTTTACAGGCTATACCAAGGATACTTTTAGCAGTTATTATTGCGGTTGTTATCTCAAAACCTTTAGAACTTAAGATTTTTGAAAAAGAAATAAATCAGGTCTTATTAGAGCAAAAAAATGAATTAACCTTAGCAAATCAGAACCAGATTGCTGAGCAATACAATCCAAAAATATCAGATTTACAAAATCAAATTACGGCCCTAGAATCTCAAGTTGACACTAAAGAAACAGAAGTTAATGCTCTCTATGACACCTTTATCACTGAGGCTGAAGGAACTGCTGGCACCATGTTACTTGGTAAAGGTCCTGTTTACAAAGAGAAGCGAGAAAAGCACGATGCTGCACTAGCTGAATTGCAGCAGTTAAAAACTGAAAATAAAGCCAAGATAACCACTTTAGAAAGTGAAATAGTAAGTTTGCAAGGTGATTATAAAGCCAATGTTAGTGATTCGCAACCTATCATTGATAATTTTGATGGTTTAATGGCACGTGTTAATGCTTTGGGCGCACTGCCATGGTTACCATCATTTTTTATTTTCTTATTGTTTTTAGCCATTGAAACCTCACCTATTTTTGCAAAATTAATTTCACCAAAAGGTGAATATGACTTTAGATTAGAAGACCAGGAAACTACAGTGAAAACATGGACGATGCAAAAGGTAGCAGAACGCAAATTGCTTCTAAAAACTGATAATGATATTAATAACAAAGTCTACACAGAAATTGCAGACGAGGAAGAAGTAATGAACTACAAGCGTAAAAAAGCACGAGAACTTATGCAATTACAAGCGGATGCATTTTTTAAAAACCAAAAATCTGCACTTTAAGTAATTAGTTGCTATTTTTAGGATTGAAATAAAACTTCAATCTTATGAAATATCTAAATGGTCTTTTTGCCGCCTTATTATTTACAAGTTGTATTAGTGTAAAAGCTGATATTAATACCACTACTCAAGAATCTACAGAATATGAGCTCGCGGAAGCTGGTATAAGATTGGTATTGCAACAGCAAGTAACAGCTTGGAACAAACATGATTTAGAAGGGTTTATGGCTGGCTATTGGAGAAACGACCAATTAAAGTTCTATGGTGCTAGTGGATTAACTTTAGGCTGGGAGCAAACCTTAGCAAACTATAAGAAAAGATATCCTACCAAAACAGAAAGTGGAGAATTAAACTTTGTTATTAATGACATTTCTAAAATTGAAGGGAACAATTATTGGGTAATGGGAGAATATCATCTAAAACGCAACATTGGAGATGCAGACGGAATATTCATTATAATATTTAAACAAATAAATGGGGAATGGAAAATTGTTGCGGATATGTCTTGCTAAAAAATAAAGTGCAATAAAGCCACTTATCTGTCACCAAAAGCGGACTGTACTGCACTTTACATCAAAAAGCTATATTAATCAGGCGGCTACAATAGAACCTGAAGGTATTGAAGCCGTATTTGTTTCTTCTTCGGATTTAAAATGATCGTATAATTCCTTACAACCTAAACCGATTATTGATAATTTTTTTGATCTATTAATGGACTCATTATGCAGTTTTGCTAGAGCCATTACCCCTGCTCTATCAATACTCTCAATATGTTCAATATTTAATATGACTTCATCAAGTTTTTGAAAAATATTTGAAAAGTGAGCATCGAACGTTTTTAAACTAAGTTTGTTTAACGTCCCTTTTATTCTAAAGCGGTTATTGTAACTGGTAATTTGTAAATCCATAATACACAAATGTTAATTCATTAATAATAATTCAAGGCTATTAATCAGTAAATTGGGTGCTAATAATCTTTAAGGGATTACCTAAATTTCGTAATAATTATGGAAGGTTTTATGATAAAATCGACAAACGGCAAAATAGAATTGTTGTGTTGAATATGGGTGTCATTTTTGTCGATGAACAACAGATTATTGATCCTTATTAATTGTTCTTATATGCAATTCTATATCTATTGGTTTGTGAACCACCTTTTTAGAAACAGGATATTTCTCTAGCATATTACTTGGACGTATTGGTCGGTTTTCAAAACCTCCTCCACAATTGGGACAAACATGCTGTAAAAGTTCAACACAGTTTTTACAAAAGGTACACTCAAATGTACAAATCATAGCTTCATCACTATCAAAAGGTAAGTTTTTATTACAATGTTCACAAGAAGGCCTAATTTCTAGCATTGAAGTTTATTTTCTCTATTTGAAATTAGTCAATTATTTTTGCATTATGAAATACAATTACAAAGTATTCTTAATGCTAATACTTGCAACGATTACAATTTATGGAATCATAACAGGCAAGTATTTATTTCTTGTATTGATGTTTCCGATTGGTTTTTTGTTTAAGAAAAAAGATACCGATTAGGTCTTTTTTACATATTGTGTGATAATGACAATGTGCTGGCCATCTACTTTACCCTCAATGTACGATTCATTTTCATGATCTAATCTAATATTTCTCACTGCAGTACCTTGTTTAGCTACCATACTAGACCCCTTAACTTTTAAATCTTTAATCAGCACTACAGAGTCACCTGTATGTAATACCACGCCATTTACATCTCTATGAATAATCTTATTCTCGTCATCTTCACCATCACCAGACGCTTTAGCCAGTTCTAATAGCTCATCTTCCAAGTACATCATTCCCAACAAATCTTGAGGCCAATCCTCTTCTATTCTTTGTAGCATTCGCCAAGCCATAATCTTTACAGCATCATGTTCGCTCCACATACTATCATTAAGACACCTCCAATGATTAGAATCAATTTTTTCTGAATCATCCATTTGCTCAATACAGGTGTTACAAGCATACAAAGCTGTTTTAAGACTGTTTTCTTTGATATTTGGCACAGTATATGCCGAAAGCTGTTCCTGTTGGCCACATAGCTCGCATTTTGAGCTACTGCGTTGCTGAAGTTGTTTTTCTAATGACATATAAATAATTATGCCAACAAAAATAAGAATAGCAATTGGCAATTCTTCGAAAATTACTTGTCTACGAAGCTAATTTTTTTGAACTCGCACTATTTCCTTCAATATAAACTTCTAGAAATTTTGCATCATTAGCTTTAAAACAAACATCTTTTGAATTTGCTGGTATTAAAATAGTTTCTCCCATAGTTATAACTTCAGATAAACCATTTTGAATTATTTCTGCACTTCCTTCAACACACATAAAGATTACAAAAGAATCTAAGAATGAATAATCTTTAGTTTCTTCACCCTTAACTTTAAAAATGTTTGTTGTAAAAAAGTTACAGTTCACCAAATTACTAGACTTGCCTTGTTGCAATGCATAGTTACTTTTGCCTGTCGACGGAAATACCTTAGTTGCTTTTGTTGCCAAATCCGTATGTAGTTCTCTTGTATTACCGCTATCATCAACTCTATCCCAATCGTATACACGATAGGTGATATCACTAGTTTGCTGAATTTCTGCAACCATAACTCCTTCACCAATAGCGTGCACTTTGCCTGCAGGTATAAAATAACTGTCTCCCTTATTTACTTTTACAGAATTAAAAATCTCTCTGACATTTTTTGCGTTAATATCTCCAAGTTTGCTTTTATCAAGCTGTTGATCTTTTAACCCCAAAATAATTTCAGCATCTTTTTCATTATCCATAATATACCACATTTCGGTCTTTCCGAATGAATTATGATATTCTTCAGCCATTTTATCATCTGGATGTACTTGTACGGATAAGTTTTTATTTGCATCTAAATATTTAATCAAAAGTGGGAAATTCTCACCGAAGCTTCTGATGTTTGCAAATCCTAAAAATTCAGTTTTAAAATTTTGAATTAATTCATTTAAGGTTTTGCCCTTATAAATACCATTTGCAACGACAGAAACATTATTCTCTACTCCTGATATCTCCCAGCTTTCCCCTAAAGATTTAGAGTTTGAATCTTTATTGTATAGTTTGGTAAGTTTGTCTCCTCCCCAAATTTTTTCTTTTAGTATTGGTCTAAATTTTATCGGATATGCCTCCATAACTATTGATTATTAAACTTTGATTAAATTTATTGTTGCACCTATTTTATCTATGTTTTTACTTCTCAAGAATTCCAGAAGAGAAAAAACACTTTTAAATAATGTTGGTTTTACTGTTTGTTGACGTTTTATTTCTTTGTTAAACTCTATTATCACCTCTTTATCACGGCTTAGTGATTTCACAACCTCATTAAAATTATAATGATGGGCTTTTAAAACATTGACATCTAAATATCCAATGTGTCTCAAGTCAAAGTTGTTAAAAACGTACCTAGCGCCCGCTCGTTTTGCCGCTTGTTGGGTAATGTGTTTTTTTATTTCTACAATAGAGACATTATTGCAAGATTCTTTAATCTCTCTTAATTTTTCTAAAGTTTTGTCCCTGCTTTCATTATCAACAAAACAGAGTTCTATGTCATCTATAGACTTTATAGTTTGAATTAACTCATCCGTATAAATTTCATCTTGATTATTGTGGAAAATAATGATTACACCTATTTTCATATTTTATTTGATAAATGGATTAAACTACTTCTAACTTAGAATTTAAACTATGAGTTTTAAGATCTTTACGGCTTCTATAAATCCATGCAATTTGTGCTAGTTGCAATACAATTTTTACAGAATCTTTCATGGATAATTTAGAGCCATCAGCATGAATCCAGCGTTTTAACGGTTGCTCACACAGAAGCGTTTTGGCTTTTTTCAAACCAAAGTGAATGGCCATACGCTTAAAGATTTCTACATCAAAAATCCATTGGGTAACAAACTTTTCTTTAAAAGCAATATCAATAACATCCTTATGGAAAATCTTCGCACCACATTGCGTGTCCTTAAAATCCATGGATAAAATCTTTCTTATGATAAAATTGATAGTTAAGCTTATTATTTTTCTTGCAGACTCCTTAGTAATATCAGCTCCCATTCTTGAGATACGAGAACCACTTACGATCTTAAAATTTGACTTTTCAATGGTTTTAACCAAATCATCAAAATCCGCTAAATCTGTTGATAAGTCAGCATCTAAGAAACCTATATAATCCAAATCTTCTTTTTTGGCCATGTGCAACATTCCAAGTCTTACAGCCTCAGCTTTACCGCCATTCTTTTCACAATCATAAACTGTTATGTAATCTTCTCTTCCTTTTTGTAGATCTCTAAGCACAGCCATTGTATTATCCTTACTGCCATCATTTACAAAACATAAATGATATCCAGAATTTGTGTTTACAAATCTTAAAAACTCTTCACTTAAAAGTCTTTCCTCTTCATTATAACATGGAATTACAACACCCACACAGCGTTGCTGAATCATTACTTTCGATTCTGATTCAATAGTGGAATTCATCTTAGGTGCACCAATTAAATTTTTTACTCTTGCACAAATCTCAATAAGACTTAATGGCTTTTTCATATAATCATTTACGCCAAGTTCAAAAGCTGTTGTAATGGCTTCGTCTTTTGTATTTCCAGATAAAATCATTATTGGTGTTGATGATGCCTTTGTAATTCTTATATGTGTTATAACTTCAAAACCTGAAATGTTAGGCATATTTAAATCTACTATGACCAAATCTGGATTAAATTCGTTATATGTCTCTAATGCTTTTATAGCATCTGTTTCTATTGCTACTTCATATCCTAAGTCCATTAATCGTTTCTGTAATGGAAGTAAGACTAATTGTTGATCGTCTATTGCTAAAACCTTCATAATTAATTGTTTTATGTAATTTCTACGTTCAAAAGTATCGTTATTGACATTCGAAAATTTTTAATTTAGACTAATGCGCTTATTAGTATAGACGAATGGCTAATTGGTTTAGATGATTAAAAATGGAATGACCTCTTTAATTATATATCTTTACATCATTGATATTAGGATCAAGGTCTTACATGAAAAATGCCTCAAATAAATATCTGATTGTAGCTTTACTCATTGGTATTGCATTTCATGGTACTTCTATTTTCTTTGCACTAGAAACTACCTATGATGCATTAATACATTTGTTTTTTGCAGACCACTATTCAGGTAGCTGGTTCGAGCCATGGAACTATAAATGGTATACAGGTTTTACGGTAATGAGTTATCCGCCACTAGTACACCAATCTATTGCTGCACTCTCTTATATCGGTGGTTTAAAATTTGGGATGTTTACTGTAGCTATAATAGGCGTCATTTTATTTATAACTGGTGTTTATCGTTTCTCATTACTTATTACATCAAATAAAACTGTTGCCGGTTATGCTTCTGTCCTTGCTGTGTTTTCATCATCATTTGTAGAAACACTCCATATCTTTGGTCAGCTACCTAGTATTATTGGTATTTCAGTACTAATGCACGCCTTACCAGAAATATATTTATGGCTCAAAAAGGGTAAATGGCGTTATTTAGCCACATCCTTATCACTCATTGCAGTTACAGTTACCTCGCATCATGTGACACCAATATTCGGTATGGTATTCTTCATTTTTCCATTAATTGGCATGGTCATTATGGACGATGCCAGAGATAAAGTACAATCCATCAAAGAAGTTACAATTAAGGTATTTGTCAATAGTTTTTTTAAGCTTTTTAAACGGATTATTAGTTTTGGCATGCTTTCCTTAATCATTATTATAGGATGTATTTTGCCTTATTGGATTAATTCCAAAAACAATCCAATTACCCAAGTACCTATTCCTCATGGATCTCGGGATAATTTCCTTGAGATTACCTCCTCAGGATTGGTGTTCTTTTTAATTCCTTGGGGTGTTTTACTTGTGCTTTTACCTTATATTTTTTATAGATATTACAGCAAACGATATTTATTCTTTGGTTTATCAATCACCATTTTGTTTGTTTTAGGTACTGGTGGAACTACACAGATTCCTAGATTGGTTCTTGGCGAAACCGCATTCAATATTTTAACTCTAGACCGTTTTACGTTATGGGCTTCTATAATGTCTTTACCCTTATTTGGAGAATTTGCTTTTCGCTTTGTAGAAGGTGATTTAAAAGCTTTGATTCAGGAAAGATTTGGTGCTGTGTTTCATAGAATTTCAGGTGGTATTTTGTCTGGCCTTTTATTATTCATGACAATTTTTACCATGAGTCTGGGCTATTTTAAGCCTTCACAGCCTCAAAAAATTAAAATGTTGCCCATTGTTAACTTCCTTAACCAAGACCAGCATGATCAATGGCGATATATGACCTTAGGATTTGGTGATCAGATGGCATGGCTTTCTGCACAAATTAATGCGTTATCAGTAGATGGCAACTACCATTCCGCAAGACGGCTTCCGGAATTAACAACCCGACCAATAGAGCGTTTGGAAAATTCAAAATTTAAAGGTATTGAAGGTATTGGTTCATTACAGCAGTTCTTAACCACACCAGAAAAATATAACTTAAAGTATATCTTTTCTAATGACAAGTTTTACGACCCTATTCTCTACTTCTGTGGCTGGCAACGCCTACGTCAATTAGAAAATGGCATTATGGTATGGGAAAAATTAAATGTGCCACCATTGTCTTCCATCCTTCCAAAAGAGGATGTTGGCACCTGGCAAAAAGTACTTTGGGGTACAATTCCTTTTTTAACGGTAATCATAGCATTTATTCTAAATATTCAGTTTTTATTGGTGCATGCGTTAAAGACTAAGTTCACAGCTCCACCAATATATATGAAGTTTCAGAATAGCTATTCAAAATTCTCTGGAGGTGTATTAAAAGTAATGCATATTTGGTCTATAATTTTGGCCCTAATTATAGGCTATGGGATTTACCTTTTCTACATTAAAAATGAATCTCACCATTCACCAGAAAACGCCATACTAGCCTACTATGATGCTTTAGATTTCAAAGAATTTGAAAAAGCCCATAGCCTAATCAACCCAAAAAGTGATATCTCTATTGCACAATACATGCTAGAGGTTTCAGTAACAGATGGTTTATTAAGTTCTTATGCAAAATTAGATGCTATTAGCACTAAAACTATCAGCAAAACGGACAACCTAGCAAGCTTAAAAGTATTTACGGACTGGATTACACCTCTCGAAAAAATAAAAAAAACAGATTATAAAAAACTCATTAAAATTAATGATAAGTGGTATTTGCAACCTGATGATATTAATGTAGATCTTCCACCAGATCAATTATATTCTGATAATATAACTAAATACTTTAACCAAGGAAGGCGACGCATTACTACCGAGCAGACACATCATGAAGATGTTTTAAAACAACCTGTTTTAGAAATATTAGACGCTAAGCTTGTAAAGTATAAAAATAGTTATGCTATTGTTGGTGAAATACAAAATATAGACAATGTACCATCCGATGTAGTTTTAAAAGGAACCTTGTATAATGATGACAATAAAAAATTAGCTACATACAACGCTAAGTACCATGTAAAGCACAAATTATTTCCAAAAGAAGTGAGTTCATTTAGAATAAATTTTGAAGGTATTGCATGGTCTAAAACTCAAGACTCAATTCCTAAAACGTTTAACCCAGATGAATTTACACCTATTGAATTAGAGGAGCAACCTACAAAGTTTAATTTGCAAGCAGCAGGTAATGTCTCTGGTTCTGATTTATTTAAAAACACTTCTGTTACAGTTTCTAAAAAAGACAAGGGTTTATTATACGGTAAAATTGTTAATACTGGCACAGAAGAAGTCACCATACCTCAACTTTTGGTGTCTTATTATACAGCAGATAAAAAATTAAAATGGGTAGACCATTTATTTATTGAGGAAGGGCTAAGACAACAACGGCAACAATATTTTAAATATAAATTAATAGATAATTCACCTATTGAAATTATTAGCGAAGATATGCGCAATTGTTATGTCAATGGTTTACCAAACGATGCCATTTCAAATAAAATTGTAGCAGACAGGATACAAAACCATAATAACTTAGAGCACCAATATATTAGTCACTCAGAATATAACTATGTAAAACTTGAAATTAATACTTATATAGGCAACCTAAATTAAATGACTACAAAATCTATTTACATATCAATATTGGCATTCATACTGATTTACGCTTTGTCTTTTCAGAATAAGACTCTAAAGGCAACTTATACATTGAATACTAATAAAACGGTGTTTATTGCTGGTGAAAAAGTAAGCTTAGAATTCAGTTTTAGTACAGACTCAGATGTACAATTATACTGTTCAAACAGTTATGGCTCTCTTTTAATAGAGCCAGAAATTGATGATAACATTCTTAATTTTCTAATCCCAGATTCTGTTTCAAAAAAATCTGGTGTTATAAATTGGCAACTCCTCTCAAATTCAGAAGCTATAAAAGGACAATTAACTATAAGACCAAAACCAACCATTAACTCCATTGAAAGTTATCTAGGCCCTCCAAGCATAGAAGCAGGTGGCACCGATTATACAATGCTTATTGTTATACCAACAGATGATTTAGATAATCCTATGGCAGATAGTACTAAAGTACAGATTAAGCATCAATTTTTAGATAATGAAATTTTTAATGATGTATTTACGGATCACGGTTTCGCTTACAAAACAATAAATTCCTATAAACAAAGTGGTCGCATACTCATTAGCTCAGAATGTTTAGATTTAAATTCTAAAGAATACGATGTTAATGTAATGCCGGCTATACCAACTGATTTTACAATTAAAGCAGAGCGTGTTCATAATTATGCTGATGGCAATCAAATCACCATCTTCAAAACATCAGAAATTAAAGACAGGTATGATAACTTAGTTAGTGATGGTACATTTGTAATCTTTTATATCACCGACCAAAATGGAAATAAGACTCAAACATTTGGCACAACAATTAATGGCATGGCAACAGCTAAAATATTACATCCAGATCATGAAGAACAATGGTCGGTAAAAGCATATATTGAAGGCATGGCAAATAGTGATACGATTACTTTAGACTACAAACAAGCTATTTCTAATTTTGAAGTTGCATTTTCTGAAGACAAAAGACACATAACCGTGGGACCATTGCAAAGCTTTATGAAACAGCGCGTACCTGATGGTTTGTCCATTACATTAAAATTATATCAAAACAATAGTTTAGTTAATGAAATAATGAAACAAAGCTCTAATGGCTTTGCTTTGTTTCATTTAAGTACAGATGAATATCCACAAGGTACATACGACTTCGAAATAGAAACTGCCGGACTCACTAAATCATTTACAAACATCACCAATGAATAGTTATAACAAAAACATATTGCGTGGTGTAATACTCTTAATCTATTTATTTTTAACGGCATTAGTAATTTATGGTATTGCTGCGATATTTACTTATCTAAACACTGGTGCAGACAGAAGTACAATGTTGCATACGGAGATTAAACAAGTTGAACAGTACCTGCCAGAATTTAACTGGGAACCCATTAATAATGAAGGCCGATCAATAGATGAGCAAACTCTCAAAACTATTGAAAACGATTATTTAGACGCTTGGTACGTAAAACATCTCTCATTTAAATCCAATACGAAAACAGGTATTAAGGATTACTATACCAAAAGTGCACGACTCAATTTATTTAATATCATTGACCTCAATTCAAAAAGTCTAGTATCAATTGAAGGTACTACGCTTTCACATAACCCTAACCTAGAATTTTTTAGCGAAGATGGACAAATGGTTGTGCTTACAGACAACAATGTTGTTGAATACAAACGTATCTTCAAAGGTGAGCAACTCATTTCAGAAATAAATGAAATTTCAACTTACAAAATCACAATGCTATTAGAAGATGGTTTCTGGAGAATACGACATCTAGTTAAAACCAAAAGTGATTTTTACAATCCAAAAGCATTATCAAATGCTTTTAAAATTAGTGATTTAAAAGGCACTAATTATTATCCAAAAGGAACACCTTGGAATATGTTTGGTGATAGTTTTGACCCAACCATTATTGCAAAGGATTTTAAACTTATTAAATCTTCTGGCCTTAATAGTATTAGAATATTTGTGCCTTATGAAGATTTTGGAAAGTCTAATGTTAAATTTGAAAAATTAGAAAAATTAACTACAGTTTTAGATCTTGCTACAGAACAAAAACTTAAGGTGTTAATTACGCTTTTTGACTTTTATGGCGACTACTCTGTATTAGATTGGTCATTAACACAACGTCATGCAACAGTCATAGTAAGTCATATTAAAGATCATGAAGCACTATTAGGCTGGGACATTAAAAATGAACCAAACCTTGATTTTGAAAATAGAGGAAAAGCATTAGTCTTAGTATGGCTAGATAAAATGATAGACCATGTTAAATCTATAGATGTAAATCATCCTATTACAATTGGCTGGTCTAATATTGAAAGTGCTAAGCTCTTAACAGATAAGTTAGACTTTATTACATTTCATTATTATGACAACTTAGATAATTTGTCGCAACAGTACAATGCGCTTAAATCTAAAATTAAAGCTAAACCTATTATTATCACTGAATATGGTTTGTCCTCTTATAATGGGTTTTGGAATCCACTAGGTAATACAGAAGAAGACCAAGCAAAATATCATAAAAACATCCAAACCATATTTAACGAAAATGACATACAGTTTATGTCTTGGACTTTATATGACTTTACCGAAATACCAAAGGAAGTCGTAGGTGGACTTCCTTGGCGTCAAAATGCTCAAAAGCATTTTGGTTTTATCGATAAAAATGGGACGAAAAAAGCATCGTTTAAATATATTTCCTCATCTAAAGAATAACTTCCTTGGAGGTATTGGTTTCAACCCTGTTTTTAGTATTAATGATTTCATTAAATGTATCTAAGTACATGTCTGCAATCTGAGACATAGGATGCGCTGTTGCAGCCTTATAATTTGTTTTAGCTAAACGCAATCTGTAGGCATCATTTACAACTAAAGCTTCAATAGCATTTGCTAAACTACCAACACTGGTTGGCTCAAAAAATTCACCCATATAACCTTCATCCTTGACTAGCAATGCTAAATCTCCTAAATCTGGCATTACAACAGCTTTACCATAGCTTCCCGCTTGATGTAATACTCCTGAACTTCCTGTTGTAGATGTATATGGAAATACCACCACTGCACTTTCCTTAAATAATTTAGGTACTTCTTGTTCTTCAACGTAACCTGTAAATCTTAATTGAGGCACATGATTGTATTTTTCTTTTACAGATTCCAAGTAACCTGGTACATTAGGGTTATCAGTGCCAGCAATAACAACTTCCAAATCCAATCCTGTAGATTGTCTCACACGTTCAACAGCTTCTATCAAACCTTCTACTTTTTTGTAGGTTCCGAATTTTCCGAAAGTCATTATCTGTAATGGACCATCAGGTAAACTATAATCTGGTTGTTCAGGAATTTCAAACGTACCATGTGGTATTAGTTTTACATTTATAGCATTATACTTTGCTTCTAAAATATCTACATATTTCTGCATGGTTACTGCAACAGTATCTGCTTGTAGAATGAGCTTTGTTAAAGATGTACCTATAAAACCGTATATCTTCTGCATTATTTTATTTGAAGTAAAACCTGCACTTCCTAAATCTACTTCCTCCAATATATTATGCAGTAAAACGATGTTTGGAATGCGCTTCAACTTACAAACCAATGGTAACAATAATCCTAATGCTGCTGCAATTTTTTTATCTCCAAATTTCATAAACTGAAGATTGAATAAAACAGAATCTGGTTGTGTTTGGTTTATGGCTTTGGTTACAGAAAAAATATTCTTGTAGCTATTAAAAGACCAACACTCTTTTACAATAATCTTACAACCAGCTTCTGTAAACTGAAGATCTTTTTCACCTTCAGTCTTATCTGTTAATAAGATTAACTCTGTCACCTCTTGCTTTTGTCTAAACTGCCTTACTAAATGGTATGCATATTCGTTAAGAGTGACTTTACTCGGTGGATATGCTGTTACTATTGCTAATTTCATTTTTATATGTTTTAATTACAGTACAAATTTGCATTTTAAAAACCACTAAAATGCTTGTCCTTAGGCGGTTTGCCCTTTACTGTAGACGAATGGTTTTTTACTTTAGATTAACCTTTTTTTGAATACGGTTTTCATGTTGAAAAAATCCGAATTGAATCACTAATAACAAGACCATGGCAATTATTTGCATATGTACAACTTGGTCTAAAGAATCATGGAAAAAAACAACCAGTGCCATTTGCAGTATCCCAAATACGCCTGATATAATTACCGGAACATATTTGTCTAAGGACAAATAGTAGTACACAAATATGTTTGAGATGGCAAACATAGATGTCGCAATAGCATATTTCCATAATAAGGGTGCCATAGCCAAATAGTCGCTACCAAATAAAATTTGAATAATCAATTCCGGGAAGCTTAAACAGGTTACAATAATGAGTGTTGAGATTATGCCAACGTAGCCAACGTATTTAAACAATACAGATGCCGTTTCCTTGTTTTCCTTCTTCAATTGTACAACTGCAGGCAAAAGCAACATTACAAACATCCATGCTATAAAATATACTATCCGGCCTATTAGTGCTAGCGAAGCGTATAAACCTGCTTCATAAGATTCAAAATAGTGCTTAACCAATAATATATCGCTGTTATTAATAATAATCTGCGTTAACTCATAGAATGCCGTTAGCAAAAAGAAACGCTTAATCTGTTTGTTGTGCGTCTTTTCCAACACAATAGTGCTTTTAAGATTGATATGGCTGGTCTTAAAAGGAAAGAGCCCAAAAACAAAAGACAATAAAATCCCAATTGCAATAACTGCAGAAGATTTAATATTAAAGACCAAAATTATACCTAGAGTTATTAGTAATCTACTAAGCATTTCACCTTGATAAGTAATGGATAGTGATTTATAGGCTTTTTTACCTTGAAACGCTCCTCTATTAACACTCATTAAAAAGTAGAGCGGTACACCACATCCAAAAATCACGAACATAGATTTTGACGATGTATTAAAAAGTGTTTGAAGCTCACCAGAAAAACAAATAATGCCAATACCTAAAAGAACACCAGTAGCAAGTGCTTGCTTATAAACATTGGTAACAAAACTTGTAAAAACAATATTTTCAAATAAGACTGAGAATTTAGCCGTAACCAATTGAAATGTCATGGCAATAAAAGACAGCACCAAAAGAAACGTGATAAGTACTGCAGCATCAGCAAATGCTGTTGGTCCTAATATACGTCCTAAAATAAGGTTATATAAATAATTACCACCATTTACGGCCAATACACTGACCATAAACAATTGTTCTGGTGTTAGTTTTTTAGATTTTATTGTCGCTAATAACTGCATGACGTTTTATATTTTATAAATTATTAAGCTGCTACTTTAAATTTTTTGTTTTTAGGATCAATTTTGCTGCCATCACCAATAACATAAAATGATGTGTTTGACGCTTTTGCATAGGCATATAAAGAACGAATAGTCAATAAACCATTAATGTCTATAAATGCTATATTTTTCAAATCAATAATAACTTCACCACAGACATTTAATAGTGTTTTACAATGGTTTTTTAACTGATTTGAAGTCGTAGAATTAACTATACCTTCTACTTTAAAAATGCCGTTGTTTTCTGTAATTGTTAGTGCCATAATCTTGTAAATTTTAAATTAGTTTTTGTTCATTTCTGACGCAAATATCAAGCGTAATTCCATGTATGAGCATTCTATTTCGACGGATGGCAGTTTGCTGTAGATGAGTGAAGCAGTACATGTCCGTAACTTGCAAATAGTTAAATGAAACTATCATGAGAACATTAAAATCACTTATTAAAGTTTGTTTTTTAATCCTAGTATTAAATGCTTCTGCTCAGAATATGCAAGAAGGATTTACCTATTTAGAAACTGGTAAATATGCACAAGCAGAAACATTCTTTAATAATATACTTAAGGACTATCCTAATAATAAAACAGCACGTTTGTGTTATGGACGAGCTATTGGTCTAAATGGTAAAGCGGAAGATGCAAATCTATTGTTTAGTGATCTGTTAAACGATTACCCTAATGATTTTGAAGTTAAGCTCAACTATGGTGAATCTTTATTATGGAACAAAAACTTTAAACAAGCACAGACCTACTATAGTAAATTGGTAACTGAACAGCCACAAAATTTTGCTGCGTTATTAGGCTACGCCAATACACTGTCTAATTTAAAGTCTTATGACGACGCATTAATACAAGTAAATAAAGCCTTAGAGGTTTCTCCAGGAAATGCCAATGCTTTAACTTCAAAAAAGTATATCTATTTAGGATATGCCTACCAAAACCAGCAAACACAAAACTATGATATAGCAGAAGCGCTATTAATTAAAAACCTAAGTGTATTCAATGACGATAAAGACACACTGCTTAACCTTGCCAATCTTTATCTTATATGGGAAAAATACAATGATGCTAAATCTACTTATGCACGTTTAGCAACACAGCCAGAAAACAAAATCCAAGCGTTAAATGGTTTGGCATTGGTAGCACATTTAAAAAGCAACGAAAAGGAAGCCTTAAATTTAAGTACTGAAGCCTTTCAAAGTTTAACTGTAAACACTAGTAAAAAGGTAAACCAACAAACTTCAGAGCGCTATGTACAGGCTCTAATCTGGAATAAAAAATACAAGCAAGCAGAGCATCTAATAAGAAAACTAATTGCAAAACATCCCAACCAAAACTGGGTTTTAGCATTGCGTGCTACGCTAAATGTATATAAAAGCAATTTTAAGCAGAGTCTAGCAGACTATAACCAAATATTGGCCAACGACAGCACATCATTTGATGGCAACTTGGGTAAGGCTAATGTACTTAAAGCCTTAGGACGCACAGATGATGCTCTTTCTTCTGCCAATAACACTCTTAAATTTTATAACAACCAAAAGGATGCTGTTAACTTTATAAATAAAATAAATCTCAATTTATCACCAAGTTTAGAGAGCAGAGCTTCACACACATTTGATAATGGTGATAACAAGGCATTCGCATTTAATACTACTGTGATATATCCACTGTCTAGTAAACTTAATGTATTGGGTAATTATAATTACAGAAACACTAACAATACAGTAACCAAAAATATGGCATCATCTAATGATTTGTCATTTGGCTTATCCTATGAGCTAATACCTAACATTACTTTAAAAGGTAGTGCAGGTCTGAGTACTGCAAAAGCAGAATCAACAGATTTTACACAATTTCTAACAGATGTAGTACTTAACATTAAGACTTTTAAACTACAAACCTTGGATATTGGCTACAAGCGCCAAATAGAAAGCTTTAATGCAGATCTTTTAGACCGTGAATTGGTACAAAACAATTATTACGCAAACTATAATCTAAGTACCAATTTTAATTTGGGTTGGTATACGCAATACATCTATACTTCCCAAAACGATGGTAATACAAGAAACCTGTTATTCACTTCTTTATATTACAACCTATCGGCAAAACCTAGTCTAAAAGTTGGTTTTAATTACCAATACATCACGTTTAAGGATCAAGTACCTGATATTTATTTCAGCCCAGAGAAGTTTAATGCCTACGAGATATTTATAAATCTAATTAAAGACGAAAATATTGCTAAGCCAAAACAATGGTTTTATAATGCTACTACAGCATTTGGTTACCAATATATTGAGGACGACCCAAAACAAACCGCTTACCGTTTACAGGGCGCATTTGGTTATAAGTTCTCAGAGCAAACCTTGTTAAATATCTATGGCACACATAGTAATATTGCTTCTGCCACTGCTGCTGGTTTTACCTTTACAGAAATTGGGTTGCGATTTAAATGGATCCTAACCAGCAAGCCAAGATTTAAGAAATAATTAGATTTGGCTTAAAAGTTTTGTTATCCCATAATAGCACCTATTAATTAGTTATATTTATTGTGATATAACAAGTTGTACGCAATTTTGATAAAAACATGAAAAATCAATTTTCAATAACATTAATCTTCATTTTAATTTTTTCAATTTCTTCTGTTTTTGCTCAAGAAGATATCGATCAATTTTTAAAGAATCAACCTATTATTGATATGCATTTCCACATTACAAAAGGGTTTGATGACAATGAAACTTACAATCAACGAAAAGTAGACATTGATAGCGCAAAACTAGATTGGGTTATTGAAGATTTTAATAACAATAATGTGGTGTTGGTTTTAGGTGGAGGCACAGAAAAATATGCTAAAATGTATGCAAAAGCCGATAGTATTTTTTGGGCTGGATTGGTTTTTCCCTGCATAAAAACTGTGAAACAAGATGAACCATGTGACAAAGAATTCTTTAGCGAATCTAAACTGCGAGAAATTTACAAAACGGGGAACTTCAAAAGCCTTGGAGAATCAATGTTTAATTACTATGGTATTCCACCAACCGATAAGAGATTAGAACCTTACTGGAAGATTGCTGAAGAATTTAATTTACCTGTAGGAATTCATGCAGATTCTAGACCAAGACCAGAGAAGCACAAGGAAGAAAGACCTAATTATAATCCAGATTACGCAAATCCAGAATTACTTAAACCCATTTTAGAAAAACATCCTAATTTAAGAATTTACCTAATGCATTATGGAGGAGGATATTCAGAGCAGTCATTAGAGCTTATGAAATTATACCCTCAAATCTATTGTGAGATTTCTGCTGTGAGTATGTTTGCCCCAAAAAAGGTTTGGGAACCCAAAGTAAAGAAGTTGTTTAATGAGGGTCTTGGAGACAGATTAATGTTTGCATCTGACTATTTTGGAACGGTGAGAAAGAACATTGAAATAATCTATAATTTGGAATGGCTAACTGAAAAACAAAAAAGAGATATTTATTATAACAACGCTGCTCGATTTCTGAATTTATCTGAATCTGAAATAGATGCGCATTATAGACAAGTAAATTAAAACTGCGTACAACAATGGCTATAATTCATTGTGGCTTTGTGCCTTACCTAAGTATAAGTATTAATCAATGGCTGATTTCTAAGCGGAATAATCCTGCGGATGATTCCACAACGAAATCATAGCCGAGACCGTTGTGCATAATATGAGAAAAGCAATAATATTAATATTTGGAATTACAATTTTACAATTGAATTTCGCTTGTAAATCTCAATATTCTGTAACTGAATTAAACAACAACTTTACGTCTGAACAAATAACCGATTTAAAAAAAATAACTGTCTTTTTTAAAAATCAAATGTGTCTAAATAAGGACTCTGATTTTAAAACTTGTTATGAGCGAATTCCTCACGAATATTTTGAAGCCTCAGGAAATGGATTTTGGACAGATATTGACTTTGAAGAACAAAAGGAACTTTACAAAAAAATATCAAAATCAACGTTTGATAAAATTTGGTCGTTCTGTAACTCAACTGAAAATAAAACAGAAAAAGAAAAAAGACATCTGTGTGCCAATGCCATTGGAGAATATAACAATTATCTTTTCGATTTGGGAAAACAGAATCCTAAAATAGAGGAATATGCGCATTGGATTAATGCTTCAGGAGACTTTAATTCCTTACAATTGCTCTACTCAAAAATATCAAAAAATAAAAAATATTTTGACCTGAATGACCCGAATATTCAATTGATTTTAGCAATTCATTATTTGGCGTTAAATGACCAAGCCAAAAGAAATGAAAAATGGATAGTGGAATAAAAAATACTATGCACAACAATGGCTATAATTCATTGCTAATACTCGCCTATTTCCAAAATTAGTTTAACTTTAAACGGCTGGATTTCTACGGTCGAAAATTCCGCTGGAATTTTCAACGCAACGAAATCATAGCCGAGACCGTTCTTAATACGAAAAACCTCAAATGAAACTTGAAGACTTAGGTTATAATAAAGATTTAGAAGAATATAGAATACAACAAAACTTAGCTGAATTCCAAGTTGGACGAGTTATATTGGAACATAAAGATAGGTATGTGGTCAAAACAAGCACTACAGAATTTAACGCTGAACTTATTGGCAATTTAAGATTTACTTCTGAAAGTAGAAACGATTTACCTACTGTTGGAGATTGGGTTGCTATTTCTGAATATGACGAAAATAAAGCGCTAATACATGCTGTGTTTCCAAGACATTCAATCATTGAGAGACAAGCGATCGGAAAATCTACACAAACTCAAATAATTGCTACAAATATTGATTATGGTTTAATAGTTCAATCAGTAAATAGAGATTTTAATATCAATCGTTTAGAACGCTATTTAACAATATGTAATACCTCAAATGTAGAACCAATTATTATTCTCAGCAAAATAGATTTAGTGGAACAACAGAAGTTAAATGAACTTCTAAATGCAATAAAAGAACGTATTAAAGGTGTTTCCATAATTACTATTAGTATTCAATCTAATATCGGTTTAGATAATTTAAAATCCTCTATAGACAAGGGAAAAACATATTGTTTATTAGGGTCGTCTGGAGTAGGAAAATCTACTCTTTTAAACAAACTATCAGGTAAGAAACTAATGAACACAGCAGAAATAAGTAAAAGTATTGACAGAGGAAAACATGTTACTACACACCGAGAATTAATTGTTTTGGACAATGGAGGGATTTTTATAGATAATCCTGGAATGAGGGAAATTGGTATTACAGATTCTTCGGCTGGACTTGAAATTACATTTGATAAAATTGTTGAATTATCTCAAAGTTGCAAATTCAATGACTGTACTCATACTAACGAAAAAGGTTGTGCTATACAAAATGCAATAGAAAATTGTGAAATTGATTCAGATTCATATGATAATTTCCAAAAAATGGAAAAAGAAAGATCCTTTTTTGAATCAAGTATTGCGGAAAAAAGAAAAAAGGACAAAGACTTTGGGAAAATGATTAAAAACATTAAAAAACAACGCAAACAAAATAAGTACTAAGCACAAGGGTTATACCAAATGATATGAAAACAAAAATTATTATAATCCTCGCTATTCCAATTTTATTTTTTTCAGGATTAATAACTGGACAGTATATTGGATTCGAAAATAATAAAGAAGGTAAAATTATTGGCCTGAATCATGTAGGGATCAGAGTAGCCGACTTTGATAAAGCATCAAATTTTTATACAAATACTATGGGTTTCCCTATGATTTACAAATTTGACGATAAAAATGGTCAACTCATATTTGCATATTTCCAAATCAATAAGTCAACATTTATAGAGTTGATGCCAGCGAATAAAGAACATCCAGAAGGAATAGACCACTTTGGTTTAGAAACTCATAACAATGAAGCCTTAGTTAGTGATTTTCATAACTTGGGAATTGAATGTACCAAATCACAGGTTAGTCCATTTACTCAGGTTAATATTGCACATGCCAAAGATTTAAATGGAATTTATTTTGAAATAATCGAAGCAGTTGAAGGCTCTGCGTTACGAAAAGTAATGGATAATTGGGAGTAAATAATAACAGAGAACAACAAAGTATTTAATTAATTTAATTTTTATTCATTTAATTCTATAGTCAAGAAATTGCAATTAAACTTTCAACTCAATACAATCCTAACTCAGATTATAGTTGGTTATCATATAAAACCAAAAGGCAAAAGCATTAGCCTTTGCCTCTCCCCTAGAATTAACCTACAAATCAAAGGGTTAATTAATAATCAGTTTTAGGGAATTAAAATTATTCTGATTACTAATGAGTTTACAGAAATATAAGCCAGTGCTTAATTGATTTCTGTGTATTGTTAATCTATTATGACCTGCAACTGCATTAAACGTTGTACTAAAGACTTGTTTGCCTAATTGGTTATAAATAACAAACTGAAGCGTTTCATTTTGCGATACCGTAAATTGGATTTCGGCCTGAGCTGACATTGGGTTTGGGTATACCTTAATTGTATTTGCTACTATGGCTTCTTCTTCAAGGGATAATACAGTGTCTTGAGAGAGTCTCAAATTATTTAAACTTACATACTTACTAACAGCTGTACCATCTTCTGATACCATAGTAAATACAATGGTAACCACATCATCTAGCAATAAATTACTTGAAGTAGCAGATGTAAATTCTGAAATTGGCAAAACATAATCTTGCATTTGCCCAGAAAGTGCAATAATGGTTTTATACTGATCTTCCCATTGTGAAATACCTTGTTTAACAAAGGTGATTTCTAAGTTTCCTGTGCCTTTAGCACTCAACTTTAAACTGTTATAATCTGTAAGGTCTACAGCTTTAAATCTTGGTGTTAAAGCTCTGTAGGCCGCAACATAACTATTTGTTGATGCACGTAATTCAACGTTTCTCTCAATAGGAAATTCATCTTCCTCAAAGTCAATTGTGTTTTGAGTAACATTATACTGGCTTACATTAGTTCCTTCTTGTGAGGCGTCTATTCCCCACGGTCCATCAGACATGAAAAGATCATCTGGTGTAGCAATACCATCACCAATTCTAAAACCAATATCAAATAAACCACCTGTTTCTATGGTGTGATTGGTGATGTATTGCTCACCTAAGGTTAGGGTACTATTTAAATTTTCAAATTCGTTTGTTTCTGTTGTTCTATAGCCTGCATCTAGGCTTACCGATTCAGTTGCATTTGTGTTCACTATTTGTAATTCTAAATTGCCATTATTGTACTTCCCTTTTCTAACAAATACTGTAGGAGGAGCTGAGTTATTGAAACCAGAAATTGGTTTTTCAATTGTCAAAAGATTAATAACTTCTTCACCTAACAGATATAAATTGTCTACGGTGTTGGCCCAAATCTGAAAATTGTAAAAAGTAACATTCTCCTCATACTGATCGAGATTCCAGTGGCTTTCTATGGCAAAATTAGTATCATTGTTAACCACTTTTGCAGAAAGACTCAATACAAATTCATAGGTACCATCTACATTTTTTATGATAGACTTTATAAACGGTTGCTCGTTGATGTCTATGGTAGAAACCGAAATTAATTCTGCACCTAACAGTCGGTCACAGATGTATTTGGTATGCTCATAGACACCATCTTCGGTTTTTAATGCCAATATCGAGGCATAGGGTATATCATTATCCATATAATCTACCGCAAAGATGTCCGTTGCATTAGTTATACTTAATAGATCTGCAGGTGTTGAATTTATTGTTTCTGTCTCACCAATAATGTTTAAAGGGATAAAATCCTCTATTGTGAAATCACCGTTACGTTTGGCATAACTTAGACCTTTGGTAATGCGTGGGGCTGAAGTTTTATCAAAACTGTAACCTGTTTTTACTCTGTTAAAGTTTCTTTTATTGATTTGCTCTGACAACCTATTATTACTTTCTAATCCACCATCATTACCACCAGATGTGGGTGGTTGCAAGATATCGCACATACCATAACCAGAGCAAGAAGGGTCCTGGCAATCTATTAAGCCATCGCCATCATCATCAATACCGTTATCACAAATTTCTTGTAGCACTGGTGCTGTTGGACAACGTGCACCATCATTACTTGAACTAGATGGACCAAATGCAAATAGGTTTGAATCCATATCTTCTACATCATTTACATTTTGTACATTTTGTATTACATATATAGTACCGGTTTGATTTGCTGATACATAAAATCGACCATCTGCATCAAAATAAACAGCACCATAGGTATAATTGTTACCTTCTAAAATTGGAACAACGCCAAGAGACGTCACTTGCCCATTAACAGGATTTATTCTATATAATTTATTAGTATTCTTTTCTACAGTGTATAATTGTCCATCCACTGCATTAAAAGCCCAATCGTGAATGCTAATATTCTGGGACAAAGATGCTGTTGCTTGATGTTGGGTATAATAAGTAGAATCTGGGTTCAAATCTATTTTATAATAGGTAGTTCCTCCTCCTTTTAAGAAATAAATGCCTTCTGCATTAACATCGCCGACATAACGATTATTAGTAGGCAATTCTTCTATATAATAGGTTGTTGTTGCAAAGTTCTTATCAATTCTTACAATAGTTTTTGAAGGTGAAGATAAAGATCCCCAAATAAAACCATCAGCAGGGTTATATGCTGCTGCATTAATGTTTCCTGGTGTAACATCTTTAGCTACCAGATATGAGTTGCCTGAAGCAAGGTCTATGGAGTAGACATCATTAAATTGAAATAAATAGGCATTATAATCACAATTAAATGGCACATCCTGGGCTTTAATTTGGAGGCCTGTAATTAAAATTGTTACTAAGAGTAAAATATTTTTCATAGCGTAATAATTTTTCATTTTCATTCTAGTTGAGAACAAATCTACGCTGGGCTTAAGCTTATTTTAAGAATTTTCGCTTGACTATATTATTATTACGTTGGTTGACAAATATGTGTCGATGAATGGATTTTGGCTTGTAAATAAAACATCAGTATAAAAAAAGGCTATAGATTTCTCTAAAGCCTTTTAACCGCTATTAATCTAATTCTTAGTGAATGATTATACTTCAAATTTAAAAGAAGTCAATTTACTATATAATGAATTTCGATACTATGCCTAATTGGAACGTTGGTTAATCTAAAAGTGTCGACAAATGGTAATTCTATAATAAATTTAATCGCTTCATTAACTCTGGTCGGTTAGAACGACTTACAGGAATAACATCTTTTTTAATCAAGACACTGTTATCTTCAATATCTATAATTTTATCGACGTTGATAATATAAGAACGATGTACTTTTAAGAAGAGATTTTCTGGTAGCTTCTCCTCTATTTTCTTTAAGGTCGAATGTACCGTGTAGTTTTTATCTTCGGTTTTAACATGGATATAATCGCCTTTGGCTTCAACGAGATAAATACTTGGAATATCTATTTTAATTAGACGTCTATCAATATTTACATAAAGATCATTCCCTGAGCTTGTTTCTACTTTATCAGTAGTTGAAGGTTTTTTGGTAGGTGATTTCACAGCTTTTGCCTTCTCAATAGCCTTACTAAAGCGCTCTAAACCTATTGGTTTTACCAAATAATCTACAATACAATCATATTCAAACGCTTGGATGGCGAAATTTGGATCTGAAGTGGTTAATACAATTTTAGGTGGACTTTTCAAGGTTTCAATAAAATCAAAACCTGTAAAATCTGGCATATGAATATCTAAAAATATGAGATCAACTTCATTCTGATTGAGATATTTTATAGCCTGAATTGCATTAGGGAATTCTTCTAATACATTTAATTCCGGGATGTTTGTGCAAAGCTGTGTAATTATAGCTCTGGCAGTAGCTTCATCATCAATGATAATACAATTCATAATTTTAGATTATAGCGTCTTTAAAAAATCGGTCATGATTTGTAAAATGGTCTCAAAATCATCTTGACCATCCGTTTTATGGTCTATTAAATTATCCTCATAATTTACCGCAACCTCATAACTTTTTTCAAGTCCTAAAATACTAATTTTATGTTTAAGTTTATGGACGTTATTCGCTGCGAGCTTATAATTCTTAGCTGTAATGTTATCTATGTATTCTTGTTTTTCGAGTGGAAATTCTTGTTTAATGATGCCAATGAGCTTTTGTTCAAAGTCTTTATTGCCCCCTGACATGCTATGTATATACGACAAATTAGGTTGTTCCATACTTATTTTTTAATGGTAAAGAAAAAAGTTGTGCCTTCATTTACTTGAGATTCTAACCAAATTTTACCTCCATATAAATCTACAATCTTCTTTACAATTGATAATCCAATTCCAGTAGAATTTGCATTATTTTCTAATTTTTCGAAAGCTTTAAATATCTTATCATAATACATCTCATCAATTCCCTTACCATTGTCTTTAATATAAAACTCATAAGACTCGTCTTCTTCCTTGTAGCCGACAACAATCATGCCTTTTGGCTTATCATTATATGTAATTGCATTACCAATTAAATTCTGAAACAATTGCTGTAACCTGTACTTATCTCCATTTATAATGGGAAGCTTTCTAACTTCAATGGTAATATGGTTAGGTACTTCTATTATTTTTAATATGTCGTTTAGCAAAAGGTTTATATCAACGGGATAAGCTTCAATTTTGTTTTTCCCAATAGTAGAGTATTCTAAAATGCCATTAATGAGGGTATCCATTTTTTCAACACTCTCTCTTATTGTATTGATTTGCTTTTTGCCAGCTTCACCAATCTCATCCGAATAATCATCCTTTAACCACGTCGTAAGTGTATCAATACTGCGAAGTGGTGATTTTAAATCGTGCGAAACCATATGAGCATATTCGCTTAACTCTTGATTTTGTACTTCTAAATCATGTAATAATACCTGTTGTTGCTTAAATGCCTTACATGCCTTTAAGTTCATAGAAAACTTGTCAATTACAGGTTGAAGCTGTGATAAATCCTTTTGCGATAAATTGTCTTTTTTTGAATATAGAAATAAGAAACCTTGTCCTTTTAAATTAAAAATAGCATTGTAGCCACCCTCAACTTTAAACGGTGAGATGGATGAAATTAAACTATTGGTCTTAATAATTTTACTTTCTTCAATATCTTGAAGCATTTCACGAAGTGGATCATTATAGCTGCTCTTCACTTCAATACCAAAAGGGATTGCGTATGTTGACCTTATTGCTGATTTATCATGTTCTAAAATCCAAGCTGCATTAAGGTTTTTACGCTTTAATACCAATTTTAAAAACAGATTACAACTTTCCTTATAATCTAAGGATTTACCTATAGCCATAGCATATTCATACAGCTGCAATATGTTTAAAACGTGATTTTCTATTTTCATTACTCAAACATTCCTACCACAACGGTTTTATTATAAAATTCTAAAAATCCTTCGCCATAAGATGATATTTCGCCCAAGGTTAAAGCACCACTAATAGAAACATCCGGAAATTCTGCTTTAATGGTTTCTGTAATGGTATTAAGTTCTTTGTTAAAATTGTCTTCAAGGAAAAGAATTCTCGATATACAATCTATTAAAATTGCTTTACGTGGCGCTGTGGTTTGTTTAATACTATCTTCAGTAGCGGTTTTGGCCGCCTCAATTAAGGATTTCTCATTACCATTAAGGATATCTACTACCATATTGTCTTCTAGCTCACCAACACAAACCAACTCGTTGTTTTCGTTTACCATTAAAGGATCCCTTACTATACATTCCGCATCTTCCTTTAAAATACCAAATGGGTACCCTTTCGCAATCTCAAAAAAATTATCGTTTGTAAAGGTCTTACCTGAATGTTTTTCGACAACTGTTTTATAAACCTCAAAAGGATTTTTCCAATTGATTTCTTTGATAACGTTTCCTTCTGCCTTCGTTACGATAAAAGGACCATCGACCTTATTCCACCCATGCCTAACACCAATTCTGGAGGCCATACGCATTATACAAACCACCGCCGCATCTTGATAAATACCTTTATTAGTAAAAACACATGGTTTTTGCTCTAAAGATAGACTGCCTGCACCACCGCCAAAATAATTGGTTTGCATACCGTAATTTTCATATAATTCCCCTAAATAATTTGAAATATTGGAGGTTAAACCATCTACATAAGTAAATAAACTATAATCTTGATTCTCTTTAAAGTTAACTTTTGGTATACTGAAGTTTTTGGTACTGATATTTTCTATTACGAACAAGGTCTCTATTTCATTAAGCGTATTGATTACTATACCTTTATCTAAAATTGAGTTATCGTGGATGACCTTTGGAAAAAGCCCACCAATAAATTTAATACCAGTTTTATTTAAGTCAGAAATTAGACCGTTTATATCAATAGCCGTATGCTCTCCAATAGATATCAGGGCAGCGTTGTTTTTAATATGGTTTGAGATAGCATTTACGATCTCTGTATTGTTTGTTGACGAAATGAGCATGTTATTTTTTTAACGTGAAATAAAATGTTGTGCCTTTACCTGGTGTACTTTCTAACCAAATTTTACCACCATGGATATTGACTATTTTTTTGACTATGGAGAGTCCTATCCCAGAGGAATCTTTCCGTTGATTTAACGAATGAAATATTTTAAATATCTTATCGTGAAACTGTGGCTCAATTCCTATTCCATTGTCTGAAATGGAAAACCTGTATTGTTGCGGTTCTTCTTTGACATTAATCTTAATTTCGCCTTGATCTTTATTGTTAAATTTTACCGCATTACTTATTAAATTTTGAAATACTTGCTGTAGTTTAATTTTATCTCCCTTAACTATTGGTAATGGATTTTCTATAGAAATATTTATGTGTTTTGGGATGAATAAAATAGAAATGAGATCATCTAACATAGTTTGAGTGTCTACCGGTTCTGCTATGGTATTATCTGATGACACACTAGAATAATTTAAAACATCTGTGATAAGTTGCTCCATTTTTTCTAAAGTGGTCTGGATAAGGTTAAGATTTTGAAGACTCGTTTCATCAATTTTATCTTTATTATCCTCTTTTAACCAACTCACTAAAGCATCGATACTGCGCAAAGGTGATTTTAAGTCGTGTGAAACGATATGCGCATATTCTTCAAGTTCTTCATTGCTCTTTTCTAGTTTGGTCAGTAATTTTTCTTTTTGAACTTGAAGATTCTTAAATTCTGTTATATCTAAATGAATACCAATAGAACCTGTTACATTACCATTAATATCAAAGTTTGGTGCACCACTTATTAACCAGTACCTAATCTCACCGTTTTTAGTTTTTACCTTAAGCTCATAAGAGTTTGACAGACCCTTTTGGCGTTTTAGGTTTTCAATGGTTATAATATCATCATTTTGATCAGCTTGTAGCAATTTTCCTCCTTTTTTGCCAATAAGTTCCTCTTTTTGATATCCTGACATTTCGGCAAAACTGTGGTTTACCAATTGAATTTCATCATCGTTATTTACCTCAACAAGACCCAAATTCATATTAGCAATAATACTTCTATACTTTTCACGTTCAGCTTCAATACCTTTACTATATTGATGTTGCAAGGTAATATCTCTATAGCTCCAAAGATGCCCATGATATTCCGTGTCTCTGAAAATTGGAATATAATCCCGTTCTAAAATTTTCCCATTAACCATTTTAAGCTCATCACCTACAACCAATTTTTTTTGTTTCAATATGTCATCTATCCTAGCAACAAAACCTTTAGGATCCTCAAACATAGCCTTGCTCTGTTCTGCAGATTCAGAACAATCTTGACCAACCAATAATTCTGGTGCTACGGGTATACCAAAAAAATTACAAAATTTGTTATTGGTTAATACTATGTTTCTGTTTTCATCTTCCAATAAAACACCCGTATCTAAATTCTTTATTAATGTAGAGAGTCTGTTCTCGGATTCAATGAGTTTTTCTTGCGCTTCCTTTTCTTTAGTAATATCCCTTACAATACCCTGTGCAGCTACAATTTGACCGTTTTCTTCAATAATACTTGCATTGATATGTACAAATTTAGTCTCACCTTGTTTGGTTAAAATTTTAATCTTTAAATCTGTTATTTTTCCTTCATCTTGAAGGGTTTTAAAAGCAGGTGCTACAAGGTTAACGTTAGAGGGATGCACTAGTTTGTTGAGATTTTCATTATCATGGACGGTTTTAAACCCCAATAATTCTACCGCAGCATCATTCATTTTAAGAATATTACCACCTAAATCCATAATAACATAGGCATCAACTATGTTTTCAAATACTCCTTGAAGTTGGGAAGAGGTCTTGTTGTATAGTACGGTTAGCTCTTGATAAGATTCTTCAAGCTTTTTATTAACATTATACAGTTCAACTGACTTTTCTTCGAGAATCCTTTCTGCCGCTTTGCGCGATGCGCGCTCGCGTTCGAGTGCTCTTTTGAGAATATCTATTTCTTCTTGACCCATTATCCTTTATTGATAATAAACCTAACCTCAGTTCCTTCTTCGTTTAACTTTTCAAAATCAATTTTTGCTGGTACTTTAAATAGTTTAAATGTCTCTAACATTAACCCCTTACCAAGCATATATAACGCCTTATCAGATTTATAAATCATAATCATTTTGTTATCCGTACGTTCTATTAATTCGAAGGTAGGTAATTGAGCTTCAGGATAAATTTTTTGTACTTCTACGTGGATATGATTTTCTATGGATGCCAAAAGATCCATAGGGTCTTTATAATGTTCCACTAAATTTGGATGTGTTTTAATAAGGGCCGCGAAAAGATGTTCTGCATAGACCATAAGCAGATCGTCAACAGAAATATCGGTATTTTCACTTAAATGAGTTATCAATTGAAGCATTTCACCAAACTCATAGGTACCTACAGATGTGTAGATGCCATCAGATTTGAGCTCTGATTGACTAATGATTTTATCAACCATCCCTAAGCCAAACTTCTCTTCAACCAATTCTAAAAACTCAGTAAATATAATACCTTTCATTATGCTGTAATCAATTCATTTATACTCCAATATGCCAATAATTTTTCTATTTTAGAAACATACTCCTCATATTTTAAAGGTTTTAAAATATAACCTGCAATACCAATCTTATAACATTCTAACAAGTCACGTTGGTTATTTGATGTGGTTAAAATTATTGTAGGGATGTATTTTAGTCTATCATCTGCTTTTAAAATTTTTAAAAATTCAATGCCATTTATCTTAGGCATGTTTAAATCTAATAAAATTATATCAGGTAGGTTATCCTTTTGCTCCAATAATTTCAGAGCTTCTTCACCATTACCTGCCTCTTTAATACTATGATTAAGCCCAAGTGAACTTGTTGCCCTGTTGAGTTTCATAACTTCAATCATATCGTCCTCAATGAGCAGTATTTTTAGATTTTTCATATTTGAGCGGTTTTGCTTGGGCAAGCAAAGTAGTACTTAATAGAAAAACAGGAGATAATTTTCGGTTGTAGGTATTTAAGTGTCGCTGGACGACGGTTAAGTGTCGACGAATGGTAATTTTTACAACTTTGTAATTTATGCTGCGATATTTAAGCCTTTACTAAGTAATTCGGCAGATTTTAAAACAGTTTGCTGTGTTTCAATTTTATTCTGCATAAATTCCTGATGGTATTTGGCCTTTAAACTAGTATTGCCAGAAGAATCAAGATATTCCTCGAGCTGTGACATAAAATCTAAATGCCTCAGACTTTTTAACATTAATGTACTGGGATGGATAAATTGGTTTTTTTCATCTAATTCTTCAAATTGGTAAAAACCAATATTCTGTAATCTATGTTTTAATTCTTTTTTGTTATGAAGTTTTTCTCTTGCAAAAAGAAGATCTTGCTTTATTAAATACTCTTTTCTAATTAAATATATAGTGAAACCTAAAACACTAAATAATGTGTATCCGATAAATAATTCCATAAATGTAGATTAATTAAATTGTAATTCTGAAGACAAAACTAATTTTGATCTACCATGCTTTTTTTGTTTTTCGTTGAGTGAACATCTGGAAGCGATGGATGGTTATTATCCTTCTTTTAAAAATTGAATCTTATATAACACAATTACAAAAACGTTTATGATTATTGCTCGGCACATTTCTACTCGGAAAACCCTTAGAATTTTACTCTGTCTCGTTTTCTTTTGCTAACTTGGTTCTTGTCATTTCAACTAAAATGCAACCACATTATTTGTCCCATTAAACAACTTTTTTATTAAAATTTTAAATGCCAAATAAAAAACAGACAAGTTCTTATTTACAGGGTGTTACACGTATAATAATTGATACCACGATTGGAATTACAAATTTGGTAGAAACAATGCACAAACGTGTCGTTCATCCACCTTTATTGCCATCAACTCCCATTCAGCACCTTATTACCAATATTGCCGGTATTACTTATAAAAATATCAGATGGAGCACTAAACTTATTGGTGGAAGTTTAGATAAAGCTTTAGGAGAATTAGGAACTGTTCTGGGAGAAATAAAAACCACAATTGAAAAAGAAGCAATACGTTCTGCCCTTAATGGAATAGTGGGTGATTATTTGGAAGAAAATGAAAATCCGTTAAAAATTACAATGCAATTTAGATATTTATCAAAGGCTATAACATTAAATCATAAAAGTCTTAATGCTATTTATCCAACTATTAATGGTAAAATTCTTCTAATGGTGCATGGTGCATGTATGAACGATCTTCAATGGACGCGAAAAGAACACAATCACGGCGAGGCACTGGCAAAAGAATTAGGCAAAACACCTGTTTATTTGCATTACAATAGTGGTCGCCATATTTCTACAAATGGAAAAGAATTGAACGAGTTATTAGAAAATTTAGTACAGACATGGCCAGTACCTATCCAAGAATTGGTCATCGTTTCCCATAGTATGGGCGGTTTAGTGTCACGTAGTGCTATACATTATGGTATCCAAGGAAAGAATACATGGACCAAATACCTTAAGAAGGTAGTATTTTTAGGAACACCACACCATGGAGCTCCCTTGGAACGGACTGGAAATTATTTAGATGTTATTCTTGAATCCATACCCTATGCAAAGCCATTTGCTCGATTGGGTAAAGTTAGAAGTGCCGGTATAACAGATTTAAGACATGGGAATTTAATCGATGAAGACTGGCAAGATAAAGACCGATTTCAATTACAAAAAGATCCAAGACAACATATCCCATTGCCTAAACAGATAGAGTGTTATAGCATAGCAGCCGTTATCGGTAAAGCAACAGAACCCATATCACATAAAATAGTAGGAGATAGTTTAGTTGATATAAAAAGTGCTTTAGGACAACATAGAAATCCTTCTAAAAAATTAGAATTTAAAAAGAAAAATACATGGATTGCATATGAAAGCAAACATTTAGACCTATTAAACAACCCTAAAGTCTATACTAAAATAAAGGCATGGCTAATTTCATAGAACTTTACTCCACAAACCACTATTATTCTAATAGAAATCTCTTGAGCACTTCGGAAGGACAGCTTAAAAATAAAAGTAGATGAATAAAGAGAATATTTTAGAAGCGATAATTGAAGGCTATCGAAACTCTATTCATCAAAGATATCAATACCAAAATATCAAGGATAAATACGAGATTCCAGAATCAATAGATGAGAAAACAGTGAATATCCTCAGGAATTACTGGTTAAATTACATTTATCCAGATTGTAATAAACGTAGAGAACTAAACGAAGCTTTCACAAGTTTAGATGATTTTATAAAACATCCTAAAAAGCTGTTAAGGCTTTTATTGGATGCCACCAAACTCATCTTTAATTACGGAAGACATCTTCCCAAAATACTCACCTCTGGGCTTAAAGCCATGAAAACTTTCAAGGCTGCAGAACGATTTGAAAACGGTCTTGTAGATGAAGCCATAAAAAATAAAATAGAAGCACCATATGATGCCTCTAAAATTAATGCACTTATAAGATTATTGCCACGTAAAGAAATTGAAAAATTTATTGATATCTCACAATCCTTGTTTGAAATCTTGCATGATAGAGTTCAAATTGAAAAAATCAAAGAGATTATTCAATATTTAATCCTTGCAATGAAAAAAAATGAGGAATCATATGCCTTTAGCCAAATCAGAGGCCTTGAAATTGGGCTTGAAATGCTCACGGAAGGTGATAAACTATTTACTCAACTAACAAAAGAAGATCAAAGAAAATTGGTTTACTTAATCACAGAAATAGAAAAGGATATGTTAGGATTTAATGATTAATTTTTATGCCTAAACTATTTTATCCAGGTTCTTTCTCAGAGCCACTTTCAATTTTTAATAAGCCTCTAAAGGCATCATGTACAGAGTTACCTTCATACAGTACTTTATACACTTCGTGCGAAATAGGCATATCAACATTATAATCTTTCGCCAATTCCATAACAACTTTTGCTGTTTTTACACCTTCAGCCACTTCATTCATTTCTTCAATAATCGCCTCTAAACTTTTACCACGTCCTAGTTGAAATCCTACATGATGATTTCTACTTTTTGAACTAGAGCAAGTAGCTACTAAATCTCCCATTCCTGCAAGTCCGGAAAAGGTTCTACTTTTTCCGCCCATAGCCGTACCTAACCTGGTTAACTCCGATAAACCTCTGGTAATTAAAGCGGCCCTGGTATTATCACCAGCATTCGCTCCATCTCCCATACCTGTTGCAATGGCCATAATGTTTTTAAGGGCGCCTCCTAATTCGCAACCAACCACATCATCATTAGTGTATACTCTAAATAATCCTGAACTAAAAGAATGCTGTAATTCCTTGGCAATAGTATCATCTACCATGGCAATTACAGCAGCTGCAGCTTGTCCTGAATGTATTTCTTTCGCCAAATTAGGACCTGTTAAAACACCTGCAGGATGACCAGGAAGCTCTTCTTCAATAATTTCTGTCATACGCATCTTGGTATCTAGCTCCAAGCCCTTAGCTAAACTCACTATTGGTACCCAAGGCCTTATATGTGGTTTTGCTATTTTTATTACGTCTCTAAAATGTTGAGATGGAATACCAACAACAATTACATCTGCATTTTTAACGGTTTCTTCAATTGAATTTGAAGCTTTTAAATTTTCATTCAATTGAGCACCAGGTAAATATTTTGAATTCGTATGCTTATCGTTAACCTCGTTAACTGTTTCTTCATTTCTAGCCCACAAAATAGTATTGTTGTTCTTTGCTGTTAATGAGGCAACAGTCGTTCCCCATGAACCACCACCTAATATCCCAAAATTTAGTTTCATGTGTCGTCTAATTTTCTAATTCATTAATGTACAAATTTCGAACATCTTCAATATGCTTATTGAGGTTTTTTCGTTTCCAAAGTGATGTGTCTACAGGATCGAGAACAACAACTTCAATATGTGTAGGTCTAAACATACTCGAACCTTTTGGCATTGCCATATAGGCATTTTTTATTACAATAGGAATTATCGGAACACCTGCTTGCATCGCCAAATGAAAAGCTCCTTTTTTAAATGGCCCTAAAGTTTTACTTCCACTTCGTGTACCTTCTGGCGCAATAGCCACAGAAACACCATTTTTTAATGCTTCTACAGCTGGTTTCATGGCTTCAATAGCCTTTTCTTTATTTGCTCTATCAACATAAATAGCTCCTAATGCCTTAAAAATTGGACCGATAGGAGTTCGTTCTAATTCTTTCTTAGCAACTCCTGTGAAATCATGTCTAATTAATTTCATCACTATGAAGAAATCTGCTGCACTTTGATGGTTAAAACAAAATACTGCAGGTCTTATTTCTTCTAAATTATGCTTGCCTTTTATGGCAATATCCATTCCTGCCATTTTAGAACCCAAATCACCTATAGTGGCAAAGGTGGTATTTGCAGCTTCTTGCCTAGACATTGTCATAACTCCTTTAAGGATTCCTTTCACTGCAGAAGGATAAATAGTAGCAGCTGCCAATGCAGTTCTAAAGCCATTTATTAAAGGTTTTTCAACAGGTTCTTCAAATCTTAAAATTGGCCAATTATTCTCAAAAGCTGTTTGAGACAATCTCTGATCTGGGTTAGTAGCTACAGGATTTCCAACTAATTTTAATAGTCTTAAGTCATCAATGCTATCTGTATAAAAATAACTCTTAGATAAGTCTGTTTTATTTTTTTTAGCAGATATTCTTGCAGCCCTAGCTTTACCTTCTCCCCAACACATTTCAGCTACACGACCTGTAAATTTGCCGTTTCGTAACTCCATCTCTGTAGCATAGATATCTTTAATTCCTAATGCTTTTGCAATTGGCTTAATTTGATAGGTTGTAGCAGCAGAAATTATAACAACTCTATGCCCTTTTTCAAAATGCTTTTGTATTAACTCTCTAGATTCTGGATAAATCGTTTCTTCTAAATAGTCTTCAAAAACATGTTGCCCTAATTCTTCAAATGCAGATTCTGGTATGCCTTTTACACCAAGTGCTGCTATTTTTGTGAGTATTTCAAAATCTCTATTTCCTGTCGCAAAGACCAATGCTGTAGCAAACTGGGTTAAGTATTCTTTAATCGTTGTTTCTCCACTAAACAATCGGGTTGTCATAAATTTCTTAGCAGAGAAGTCATTGATCAGTGTTCTATCCATATCAAAAAATGCCGTGATATGTGGCCCCTCCTCCATTTCTTCTAAATGATGGGCATGATCATTAACAGGTTCTGTAACTATAGGATGTGCCGCAGATTTTTCAGAAGAACCTTCTTTATCCTCAACGATTTCGATTTGTTTTAAGTAAAATAATCGTTCCGATAAATCATCTAAGTACTTACTCCAAGTCTCTAGTCCTTTATAATCTATTTGTCGCTCAACAGGCACTAAATTGGCATTCTTAGCGAAACGAAGTGCGTTTAATAGAAAGGGTTTAGATACACTGTCTAATCGTATAATTTTAGATTGCCAATGGAGCTCTTTTCCTTTAAATATTGCTAAATCTAAAAAATCGTGCTCCTTGAAATCATCATCTGTATCCCAGCTATTTAATGTATGGCAAACAACTTTATCAGCTTCTAAATAAGATAATAGAATGGCCCTTGAAACAAATAAATCTTGTCTTTTTAATAAAGCGTCAATATCTCCTTCTGGGTTGGCAATAATCGCTCGCCAATTTTTATCAAATCGTAATAATTCGGCTTCAATTTCGCTACTAAACTTGGGTTTATTAGTGTAGAAAAATTCAAACTTAAATAAATTACGTAGCCGCATAATTTCTTCCCAGAAATGTTTAATTCTATGAGAAGACTTATCATCTTTAATTTTTACTAATGCCATTTCAATAAACGCCTGATGATATAAATGACCAGAAGCCATATTAGCATAGTAATTTGCCGGTAAATATTCTGTAGGTACTAAACTGTACTGCGCACGTTGACCTGCTCTGCTTTTTTGAATAATATGAGCGCCTTGTAAAAGGTTTAAGGCTTTTTGGACAATAACTCCAATCTTATTGCCACGATCAATTAATACATCTTCTTTCTTCTGACCTATAAAGGTCATTAATCGGTTGACTTTAAATTCAATCTCTTTTTTAGTTAATGCAAAATCATTTAATAAAACATGGCAAACTAATGACACAGTAGTTACTGGTGTAATGGCATTTGTTTTATGTATGAGCTCAAATGCAAAACGAGGTAAGGTATTTTTGTCTGCATAACTATCTTCTTCCATATCTGGAATAATAGCTTGCTGATCTTCTTCAATCTCAACAGGATCTCCAAATCGAATGGCAGCTCGACCATAATCATTACCCAATTTTTTAATATAATTGAAGGCTTCCTTTACATTTTCTGACTTTTTTTCTTTCCCCTTGCCTTCTTCAGTCATTTCCTTTACATCAGGAATTAAATCATAGACAATAGAAACGGGTACATATTTAATAGGTCTAGTACTCTGGGCTTCTCCTTCTTTTATGTACTTTAAAATCCCCATTTTTGGGTATATAATCTTACCTGTCCTCGATCGCGTTCCTTCAATATTCCAGGTTAAATGATCGCCTGCATCTATTATTGTAGAAATATAGTGACGCAAGGCCGCTTTGTAAATTAAATCGTCCTTAAAACTGCGACGTATAAAAATAAGGCCTGCATTATTTCCTAATTGCTTTAATCCTGGAAATGCTAAATTACTGCCACCAAAAGCATAGGGAATTGGCATACCGTAACGGGCTAATGTTGAGATTAATACTAGAGTATCTAAATAGGTTTTATGTGTCATAATAAAAGCTACAGAATTTCTCTGCATCAATTTCATGAGCTTTTTTATGCCTTTTGGATCTACGTCAATTTTATCATTGTAGGCTCTTGAAAGTATATATTCAAAACTCTTTACAGATAATAATTTTGCCATAGGATGTTGCTCTGCATACAACTCTTTAACACATCGTGCACCTTGCTTTTTTACATCTTCAACATCTAACTTTTGCTCAATAGCAATTTGTTTTAATGTTTCCTGAAATTTATGATGCTCAATAATATGATCCATAACTTATTGTTTTGCTGCTTGTGTTAATGCTCTTCTTGCTTTAAACACCCTTCGCGCTTTTTTCCAAAAATTAGGATATAAATAGCGTTCTATATTTGAACCAACATCTCTTATTTTTTTACCTTGAATATTGGCGCTTAGCATATTTGCAGTGACTAAAAGTACACTTACATTTGCACCCATACCAGAGTGACTACCAAACACTTCGATATTTTTTATGTCTTTTCTAAGTGTGGCTGCTTCCATACAATGCTTCCATGGTATTAAACCATCTGTTTTGGTATATATACAGGTAACTGGTAATTGTGGTATGGGCTCCAATTCGGCTAAAAAACGTTCATTACGCTCTTTTAAAGATTTTCCTCTAAAAAACTCTAGCACACCGTAAACAGGTGTCTTCATATCCATAACTCCCCATACTGGTGAGCCAATGGTTATAATTTGTTCTATTTGGTCTGGATGTCTATTTGCCATGATTTTTGCAAAAATACCACCACCACTCCAGCCAACAATACTTACCTTTTCTTGGTGTTGCTCATATATATCTGCTAACTTTTCTTCTAGTCTTGGGATATAATGGGATTTTACCATATTAAATCCTAATTGCCACTTGTATGTAGTAAACCCAAGAGATTTAAGATACTTTCTAACAAATGATGTTGAGAAATCATCACCTAAATACGGCGGCACTAATAAAACAGGTTTACCTTTTCCCTTAATGCGTTTTGGAATAAATGGATATAACGCATAAATAGAAGACCATTCTAGTAAAGATCTGCTCTCCATAACCATATTAAACAGTGGTGGCAATGGAATTTTCTTATTAATTGATTCGATTTCTTTTTTAAATCTTTCTACTATAGAATTTGTGTATTTATACTCATCCTGATCGTGCCCTTCAGAAATGGCTTTGGCAATGTTTTCAAGTACTTTTACCAATGCAATGTAATCTCTACTTGCACCTAACTCATCACAAACCAAAATGGTTTCATCTAGTAATTCTTCAATATCTTCATGTTCTGCTGTATCAATGCTATTTATTAATACTTCAATTTCTTCTTCAAAAAGATGTGCCTTAAACTGCATTTTCGTTAACGCCTTGGCATCTTTTAAAGACAGGCCATTTAAAACACCTAATGCTGTTGCTAAACGCGTGAATATTATATATAAAACTTGGGTATCTTCCATTTTGCTATTAATCTTAAATGCGCTGATTCAACCAGTCGATTATTTCTTGCTTCACCACTTCCGCATTAGTTTCATTTAGCATTTCGTGCCGTCCTCCTTCATATAATTTAAACGTAAAATCATTAATTCCGAATTTTTGGTATTGCTTTGCTACACGTGTAACACCTTTGCCCATTTCACCAACTGGATCTTTATCACCAGAAAACATTAAAATTGGTAAATCGGCTGGAGTTGCTTTAAAGGCTTCGGGCGAATTTACTTTCTTAGAGTTTTTAATAATATCTAAAAATACACCTAGTGAAAAATCTTCAGTACGATAAGGATCTTTTTCAAAAATATCTACTTGCTCTTCGTCAGTACTTATCCAATCTAATTTTGTTCTATTAGGTTTAAATTTTTTATTGAATTCACCAAAGAAAAAATCTTTTAAAAAAGCATTACCTCGTTCTCTACCCTTAAAGGCTTTTACGGTTGATGCTGTTACGAGCCCAATGGTCCCTAATACTTTAATAAAACTGGCCGTTCCGGATAATATTAAGGCATCTAGATCTTTGCCATATTTCATAACATATTTTCTACTAAATAGCGAACCCATACTATGACCAAACAAGATAAATTTAGAGTTTGGATATTCAGATCTCATAAGATTAGATAAGGTATGCATATCTTCAATGCAATCATCAAAATATTCTGAACCATTGTAATATCCAAAAAGGCGTTTCATTTCGGCAGTTTTACCATGGGCACGATGATCATTGGCATATACAGAATAGCCTTCTTCTTGCAAAAGGTGTGCTATATGGTTATATCTTCCTGCATGTTCACCTAAGCCATGAACAATTTGAACTACACCTTTAAACGGTACACTTGGATTAGCTTCCCATCTGTAATAACAAATAGATTCTCCATCAGTAGATTTTAATATGTTAGTATTATAATACATTAACTATCGATCTAAAAATGTGCTAAGTAAGTTTAGAAATTTAGTTTTATTTGCTTCGGTCCCTGTTAATTTAATTCGGCCTTGTATTTTTAATTCGTCTAGAAGCAAATTCCCTTTATAGAGTGCATAAAGACTCTCGTCCTCAACTTCTACCAATAATTTAGGGTTTAGGTTTTTCTTTTTCTTAATTACTGCCGTTGCTTTTCTTAAATCAATTTCCCAACCTTCTGTTTTATCACCTAAACCAACTTCTATATAATATATGCCTTTATGCGCCTTAACCTGTTTAGGATTTGCTTTGAGGTACTTTTTTAAAGTCGTAAACATCAGTGTGCTCCTACTCTTCTCCTGCCTTTTGGATGATTTTGCAGAAGAACTACCCTTTTGTAAATTTTGAACTAATCCTTCTAATTCATTTGCAGATTCTCTAATATATCTTGAAAACACATCAGCATCTGGCATGGTCCTAGAATCTGAAGTGGTTGTGATGCTCACTTGACCATTATAACTAAATGCCGCAATAATTAACCCAAAGCCATCTACAACCGGAGTTAACCCAAAAATAGAAACAACTTTATGACCATTTAAATATAATACACTACTTGGGCCTGGTACATTTGTAATAGTTACATTAAATGGTGGCCTATGTAAATCTTTTATGTTGTATTTACTATATAAACCGGCTATTAAATTTGCCACACCAAACGGCACAACATCTGCCATCTTAGAAAGTGTTTTAGCACCTAAAGTATTGTGTCTGGACTTTCCTAACATGGTTTGTTCTTGTATGTACTCTAAGCGTTCTAAAGGATCTTCAATATGCGTCGCAATCTGAATCATCATGTTGGCAATCTGATTATTCATTTTTGTATTACTACCAGTTCTTATTGAAATTGGCACATTGGCTACTACTGGATGTACTGGTAACTTTTCTTTCTCCAATAAATACCGACGGATTGCACCTGAACAAATTGCGAGTATAATATCGTTAAAACTACCACCAACAGTCTTTCTAAGCGCGTTAACACGATCAAAAGATAAAAGTGCTGTTCCCCAAGTTCGTTTAGCCGAAATTGAACCATTAAAAACAGTAATTGGTACTGGAAATTTAGCTGAACTAAATTCTTTCTGAATGCTTAATTTTCTTGTGGCTTGACTTTTAATAAAACTATACGCTGTCTCTGCTACTGTTTTTGGAATTTTAAAAGGATTTTTTAGAAACCCGTACCCACTTTTTAGTAACAAACTAAGATCATCTGGTAGGGGTTCTGGATTAAATGCTTTAGGTTTATTACGTTTTTTTTCTTTACCATCCTTGTCTTTATCATATAAGACACTCATAATACCTACACCAGAGCTACCATCTATCATTACATGATGTACTTTGGTAAAAATAGCCACCGATCCTTTTGGAACTTGTGCAATTTCATCTAATCCTTCAATAAAATGAACCGACCATAAAGGACGTCTTAAATCTAGAGGAGCACTGAACAACTTTGATGTTAAGTATCTTAACGTTTTCCAGTTTGGTGGATCCGGTAACTTCATTCGATTTAAATGCAAGTCGATATCAAAATTTGGATCGTCCGCCCAATATGGATAATCCAAATTCATGGGCACATTCAACAAACGCTGTCTAAACTTTGGAATTAAATGAAGCTTAGAAGCAATTATTTCTTTAAAGTCCTGATATTTTAAAGAACCTTCTACAATATTCAAAGTTGCAACATGCATTGGGCTTGTTGCCGATTCTGCATACAAAAATGCTGCATCATATCCTGACACCTGCTGTATAGAATCTCCAAATGCATCCTGAACAATTTCCTTTAAATCTATTTTTTTTGCCATTAATTATAGTTGTATTTATACTAGGCTTAAAACATTCTACCACGCTAATAAAATAGTTGTTAAAAAGCAGAATTTCAATTACTGCAAGATACGAAATTTTATAATTATACTATGCATGCATAGTATATTAATTACGTAGAATTAAATTGATTTTATAAATAATTATATATTATTGTAATTACTTATTTTAATCTCCTCTGCTTTTAAATCGAACATGAGATTAAACAGTCCAAAAAAGGTTCTATTCATATATATAAAATGCCTTGACCCTCTATTAGCATTCATTTTATTGCTTCGTGTGTCTTTAAAATAACGCTCTCCAATTGCTACTATTTTATCAAAGAATTCCGGATCTGAAAAATTGAAAGTCTCTTCCCTAAATGGTTGTGTAAAAAAGCTTAAGACGTCATGAAACATATTTGTGAAAAACTCTACCTCTGCATCGCTATCGTCTTCTCTTAAGATTTCTAATTCCAATAACTTCTCGTGAAATAATTTAGAGTTTTCTAAAACGTCTATATTAAATAATTCAAAATAAGGTGCGTAAAATTCTTCCGGAATAATTTTCATACAACCAAAGTCCAGTGCGATGAGTTGCCCTTCTTCAGACACCAAGAAATTTCCAGGATGTGGGTCTGCATGTACTTTTTTTAACTTATGTATCTGGAATAAATAAAAATCCCACAATGCTTGGCCTAATGTATTAGCAATATCCTGGTTGGTATTAATTTTAGTGAATTCTGAAAGGTGTATACCTTCCATCCAATCCATGGTAATAATTTGCCGCGACGACCAATCTGCATAATATTTTGGGAACTCTATATTTGGAATATGCTTACATGCAGCAACGACCTCTTGGCTTTGATGAATTTCCAATAAATAGTTTGTTTCTTCTATGAGTTTACCTTCTACCTCTTTAAAATACACATCAGAATGTTCACCTTTAATGTTAAACATCTTCATAGCAATTGGTTTTACCATTGCTAAATCTGATAATATACTATCGGCAACACCAGGGTATTGTATTTTTACAGCTAGTTGTTTCCCATTTTTAGACGCTTTGTGAACTTGACCTATACTTGCCGCATTTATAGCTTCAGAATTAAATTCGTCAAAGATTTCATGAGGATACTTACCAAATGAACTTTTAAAGGTTTTCATTACCAAAGGTGCAGATAATGGAGGCACTGAGAATTGAGATAGTGAAAACTTTTCTACATAAGCTTGGGGAAGAATATTCTTCTCCATACTTAGCATCTGTGCTAATTTTAATGCACTTCCTTTTAAGTCTTTTAAGCTATCATAAATATCCGTCGCATTAGATTCATCTAAACGCTCCTTAGCATCAACCTCTGAATTCACTATTTTATCACCGTAATATTTGAGATAATTTACACCAACTTTCGCTCCAGTTTGTACCAGTTTTGATGCACGTTGAATTTTAGAGACAGGTATCTTTTTTAGCGTTTTCATATTTCTGCTACTTCACTTTTTCTTTATATAAAAACTTTGCTAAATCAATAATATTATAAAGCGATTTAGTATCGAGCAACTCTATACCTGTGTTAATAGATTTTTCTATAAGGATATCTGTTTTTTCTGACGCATCAGACGTATCATCTAACCAAAACTTCATTATAAATAGAAATTGAATCCAAGCTGATTCTTTAATAGCTTTTTGCTGAATGGTCTCAATGCTATCTACATTCAAACTAATGGTTTCTAAATTGAGTTCGTCAATGAAAGCTATAAAACTCTTCTTTAGTAATGAAAAAGTTGAAAGTGCTTTGAGCTGGTTTTCTAATCCTTTTAAATTTTGTTTTACAAATTCCTCATTAAGAGCTAAGTTTTCAAAAAACGTGAAATACAAACTCAACAACTTATCCTTTTTGCTAAAGCTAAAGTATTCTGGGCTTTGTTTTAAAATGACCAAGGAATTCTCAAAAAGAACATTGTAAATGGTTTTTTCAAGATCTTTGAATGAAGTAAAATATTCGTAAAAAATGACATCATCAAATTGGTGCAATTGAGCAAAATCTTCTACCGATTCTGGTTTACTGTGATGTTCTACCACATAATCCATGTAAAAAGTAATAATTTCTGAATCTGTGATTTTAGTCTTCTTAGCCATTAGCGCTATATTTCAGTTAAAAATACAAAATGAATTGAGTTAACCTAAGAAGTATAAAGCAAAAAAGCCAAGCTACAATATAGGTAACTTGGCTTTTACTTAATAGCTTAATTAAAACAAACTTTTAGCTATGCTGTAAGTTTATTAAATCTCTTTTTACTTAAGATCATATGTTTTTTAACACCTGTTAAGGCATCAAAAACTATGTCTTGGTTCTTTGCTGCTAAAGATAATCCGCCTTTTATTGCTTTGTTAGCAACCTTTTGCCACTGCTCTGCCACAAGTATTCCTTCAGACACAACCTCTTCAGTTGTATTAAGTGCATAACCGTTAGCAGATTTTAAAGTGCTCTTTGTTCTGTCTAGTGCTTTAACGACCATTTTCTTTGGTGCATCAAGCATGGTTTTTTTCTTGCTCATTTTAAATTATTTTAATGTAATGGCCTTCTTAATCAATTAAGAGGTTTTATAATTTTCTATCCATTTTGATAATCCTTCAACACCTTCCTTTACAACGACTTCAGCTTGTTTTTGCCAAAGTTCAACTTGAATGGTAGTAAATCTTACACCTTCTTTTTCAAGAATTGCTACAATTGCAGGTGTCTCAAGCTTCGCTAATCCAGCAAAAGTTTTAATTCCGTTTTTATTAAAGACAGTTTCTGTTTTAGGACCAATACCGTTGATCATTTTTAAATCATCAACTTTAGTTGTTTTAGTTGCTTTTTTCCCTTCTTTTCTAAGTTCTTCTATAGCGTCCTCAATTTTATGTTCTGCTATATCAACAATTTTTGAAGCCTGTTCTAAAACATCCTCTTTTATCTCTCTGTATTTGGCTACACCCATATTTTTCAAATCCTCAGTCGCCTTTTCTGCTTTCTGAACCATAGGATTTTCAGATACAGTCTCTGTAATATCTTCTACGACATGTACTACTTTTTTACTCACAGGATGCTTCATTACCGCGTCCTTAGCTTTCTCAACTAATTCAGGGTCATAACCTACTAATTCTTTCACTCTTTCAGTACCAGTTATAAACTGACCTTTTACAGCTTCTGCAGTATCAAAAATCATATTGATTTGTTGCTCTCTGATTTTTTCTGATTTCTTGATTAATTTAGAAGCTAGTTTTTGCCACTTCTCACCATTATCAATTGTCGTATTAATAGCTGCCAATGATGCACTGATTAAACTTTCATTTACTTTCTTAGCAACATTTGGTTTGTTAACCTTTTTAGTTGCTTTCTTAGTTGTTTTTCTTGTTTTCGTTGCCATGATTTATTTTTTTAATGTCTTATAAATTTTAATTCTGGTACAAACATACTATCAGTGAGTTACAAATGAGTTGCACCGAAGTAATTACATTTTAAATTATTTAAATTTTGGTAAATATTTTACTGCCTTACCCTTAACTGTATCTAAAGTATCAAAAACAATATTTTGGTTTTTAGCTGATACCTTCAACCCTTTTTTTACAATTTTTGAAGAAAGCCCAATACCTTTTTCTGTAAGGTCAAATGACTTTTCAAAAACCTTTTCGGTTGCATTTAAAGCCAAATTATTAGCTTTAGTTGCTATTCCTAATACTCTTTTTGTCGTATTATCAATAATTGTTGTTTGTTTCTTAGTTGCCATAATAGTATATGTTTAATGCGTTATTTCTAATTTCTGGTACAAACGTACAATGACGTAGTTACAAATGAGTTGCAAAAACTAGTTCAAACTATAATTTTTGAGAAAAAATAAGATTACATGGAGCTGTTTTATTCTTAAAAACCCTTTGTTTATAAGGGTTATTGAAGTTTTTTATATGCAAATAAAAAAGTGGAATTATATACTTTCAATTTCTTGAAGTACTTTTTTTGTTGCTGGAAGCGGATCTATTCCGTATTCTTCATCTAAGACATCCGCACATTTCTGATATGCTTTTATGGCTTGTGGTCTATTACCCTTAATAAGGTAAGCTTGCATTTGTAAACGATAGGCATCTTCCCAGGTTTTATCTATAGCAATGGCACATTGAGCTAATCGAATACTTTCTAGTGGATTTTCATTAAGCAATATTTCTGCAAGAATAACATAAGCACCTAAAATTAAGATTTGGATTTTCTCGCGCTCTTCAGAAGACCAATCTTCAAAAATACGATTTGGTAAATACACACCTTGATACAACGCTATAGCAGATTTATATGCCTCTTTAGAGATATCTATATCATCGCCATAGGCTTCATTACCAATAATAATATATTGCTCTAAAGCTTCTACATCTATCCATATCTTGTCTAAATCTAGTTGATAGCTCACCCCTTGCCTAATTACAAAACTGGGTTCGGTACGAGATGGCCTATTTGGTTCTAAAACTTTATTGACACCATGTAAGGCAACTTTAAAATCACGATCGTCTCCCTCCTCCCAAAGATGCTCCATAATACTTTCTTTATGAAGTGCATGGCGTTGTCGGTTTGAAATTAAATATTGCAATAATTGAACAGTTTTATCCCTTCCCCATTGTTTAGAATCAACCTTTTCTTTTTCACGCCACAGGTTAAACTGTCCCAAGGTTTGAATACGAATTTTCGCATTCTCCCGAAATTGTTTTAGCTCGAGTAATTTGTTTTGGAGATGGCTCATTAAAGATTATTTCTTTTTGGCTGTGGTCGTCTTTTTTGTTTTTGAAGTACTCCTTGTTTTACTAGGTTTATTTATGGCATCTACTTTTGTGTTTAATTTTTTTACCTCTGTCATTAATTCCGCGATTGACTCTTTAATTGTATTAAAATCTGATCGAGATGCATTTCTCCAATCGTCAATCGGTACTTTCTCCATAAGATCTTCACCTAGTTCACTAATCTGATCTTGAAGATGAGCGACTTGCTTTCTTGGATCTTTAATGGTCTCCATAATTACCTTAGGACCTTCTTTTGTCACCGTTTTCCATAACGACAAACTCTTTGTTAATAAGGATTCTTGTTGTTCTTGAGATTTATGTTTTGTCGCTTCTAGTGTTAACTCTGCCAACCGTTCTTGGATAAACTTTACAGCATCGTTAAAATCTGAAAAACTTTGATCGTTACCACCTTGTACATGCGACACCTTACCACGCCATTGCACTTTAGATTCCCCTTCTTCCTCAAAGATAATTTGGTTAAACCTAATCATAAATGAAGCCGTTTGACCTACTCTTTTTTCCATATTATTGAATTTATATTGCATACAAATTACGATTCTTTTTTATAAACTAAGTAGATGTATAGATATAGAAAGTATTAATACAGATTTATAAGATGGTGAATTGGCACAGAATCACTACTGCTCTAATTATAATCCCAGTACTAACGCTAATTTGGGTTGGTGCACGCTATGCAAATACAGTTCACAACTAATACAATAACTACCGTAAAGGTCTAATAGTAATTATCCTTCATTTTAAAAATATGATATTTCTAATTTAGCTTCTCCCTTTCCTTTTTTGGAAGCTTTTTAACAATCATATCATAAGAATGATCAATAAGTTTGAAGATGAGTTTTTGGGAGAGTTCTCCCGTATGAATATGAACGCTATTCCATTGCTGCTTATGCATATGGTATCCTGGTTTAATACTATTGTATTCTGCCCTTAACTCTTGTGCATACTCGGGATCACATTTTAAGTTGATGAAACCCTCACCCTTTTCCCATTTAGATAGTGAAGCTAATGCAAACATTTTATTACAGACTTTAAAAACCAATACATCATCATCAAAAGGAAAATGCTCTGTGACTTCCTTTTTGACTATACAATAGTTTCTATAATCTTCTATGTTCATTTAAGAAGTTTGTTGTCTTCATCTTCAATTTTTAAAGATGAATAATCTAGGGTCCAACCGATGGTTTGTACTATATTTTCAATAAGTTGAATCGCTTCTAAAGCTTCACCTCTTGCAATGCTATATAGACCACTTTCTGGGATTTTTTCTCTTATATGTTCCTTTGCTTGTGCTTGTAATTCTGTTAAGTCTGAGGCATCGAACTTATTGAACATGCCATCTTTTTTATCATAATAATTAATATTACTCTCAATAGACAATACTTCTGGTTGAGGAAAGTGAGATAGTATCACAGATTTAGTCTTAAGGTTTGAAGTCATTTTAACCTTGCTCAAATCAAAACCTACATGAGCCTTTGCGTTTATTACTACAAGTGCCTTTTTTTTGCTAGAAATAAGCTTTAAAAACTTTTCCTTTACATCTTCATAATGATAGATCTCAGCAAAATCACCCTCTACAGTAATAAATTTACAAACACGTTTTACCTTATCTAAGAGCAATAAAGATTGGGCATTGGTTACTTGTTTTGTTCGCCATTGCTTATAAATAGTAACGATACCTAAGGTTACTAAGATGCTAATGATTATTATTAAAAATGTTTCCATATGTAATTATTAGGACACTTTTATATTTGATTTCGTCACAACTGCTATTCTACTAATTTATATAAGATGGGCTTACTCGGTGAGGCATCATTCTCAAAAGGTGCAATTTGTAAATTTAGCATATACATACCATCATCTATTTTATTAGATACATAGATAAACTCTGTAATGGTGGCATCCTTTCTTAATTTCCCCTTGGTATTCCAAAATGCATTATGGCCTCTTAATTCGCCTCCATCCTCTTCTCTATCAACACTTGGTAAATCAACCAATAAATGTTTTATACCTTTTCGAACCAATAGCTTTATTGCGTCTTCTTCAAAATAGGTCCAATTGGTGTGAGAATATTGTTTAGAAGTTTTCTCTCTAGTATTTGGTAAGGTTCTTATAATAACGGCTTCTCGTTTTTTGTTTCCAATTGCAAATTGCAATTGCTTTGCAGAAATAATATAATCCTCGCCCTTCTTTTCTGGCGCAACACTAATTACTTCTGCTAAAAAGAAGAATTGTTTTAAATATTTATTAATAGAATACACTTCCTTAGTGATGTGTCCAACAGTCTCGGTATGCGTACCATGAGAATGCGGATTAAAGGTTATAGTATTGAAATTTACCGAAGCACCCTTTTCTACACTTATCGTATCACCATCAAAAACTTCTGGTTCTATCTTAGGTGGTCCAATATACCAAGCGTTTACATTTTTATTGCTTGCCATTATTGGAATGGAAATATCTAGTGGTTGTGTTAAATCTATTTTAAGTTTTCTAGAGTTGAATTGAATTTGTGCAATCACGCCAAGTTTAGTTTAAATAATTCTGATGAAATCCCATCACTCAAAAATTGTCCTTTTCGGGTGACCCGTATATGTTCATCATCAATATACAACAAATGTTGATTTATAAAAACATCTGCATGCTCAATTAGATAGTCTTTAAATGTTTTTCCAAAATCATTTTCAACTTTTACCAACGACACACCCCAAATGGTACGTAACCCTGTCATAATATATTCATTATAACGATCTGTTAAGGTCAATGTTTCTATTTCTATAGGTAATTCATTTTTTGCTAAGGCTTTAATGTATTTTGTGTTATTTCTTACATTCCAACCACGTTGATTTCCATTGAACGAATGTGCCGAAGGCCCAATACCTATATATGGTTTCCCTTGCCAATAAGCAGAATTGTTCTTACTAAAAAATCCTTCTTTACCAAAGTTTGACAATTCATAATGTATAAAACCTTCTTCTTCTAGTTTATCCTTTAAAATATGAAATTGCTCATGTGCTTGGTCATCATTTACATCTTCAATTATTCCTTTTTTAATAAATGAAGCCAATGCAGTTTTTGGTTCAACCGTTAACGCATAACTTGAAATATGTGAAATACCAAAACTAAGGGCAATTTCAATATTTTTTACCCATTGCTCATTTGATGCGCCTGGTATACCGTAAATTAAATCTATTGATATGTTACTGAAATATTTTTTTGCTACTTCAATGCACGTTCTTGCTTCCTTGGCATTATGTGCTCTATTCATTAGTTTTAAATCCGTCTCATAAAACGACTGAATTCCAATGGATAGACGATTGATTGGGCTATCAGAAAGTTCTACTGTACGTTCTTCAGATAAATCATCAGGGTTGGCTTCTAAAGTAATTTCTGGATAATCACTAACCCTATAGTACTTATTTACAGAATCAATTAGTAACTGTAACTCTTCATTTGAAAGTAATGAAGGTGTTCCTCCACCAAAATAAATAGTTTCTACCGTAATATCTTTAAACTCCTCTTTTCGAAGCTCTAGTTCCTTAATAAGAGCCTCTAAAAGTTCATTTTTCTTTTTTAAAGATGTAGAAAAATGGAAATCGCAATAATAACATGCTTGTTTGCAAAACGGAATATGGATGTAAATACCAGACATTTTACTTCTTCAATCTATCACCATTCTGCTTAACAAAGGCCGACCAACCTGTATAACTTTTACCCACAGTAACCCTGCCTTGATTATAAAAATGACAAACAGCAGCAGCCAAACCATCTGTAGAATCTAAGTTTTTAGGCAACTCTTTTAATTGTAGCAAACTTTGTAGCATTTTCGCAACCTGTTCTTTACTTGCATTTCCATTACCAGTTATGGCCATTTTTATTTTCTTTGGAGAATATTCGGTAATTGGCACCTCGCGAGACAAACCTGCTGCCATTGCTACACCTTGTGCTCGTCCTAGCTTCAGCATACTCTGAACATTCTTACCAAAGAATGGTGCTTCGATAGCAATTTCATCAGGATGATAGGAGTCAATTAATTCTATCGTACGCTCAAAAATCAACTTTAATTTAAGATAATGGTCATCGTATTTTTTTAGTTGAAGCTCATTAAGTTGCATAAATTGCATGGACTTACCAACCACTTTTATAAGACCAAATCCCATAATAGTTGTTCCTGGATCAATTCCTAATATTATTTTTTCTTTACCCATAGTTTCAATCGCAATATTGGCACCCACTCAATGACACTGAAAGACCAATAGATATATTAAAAATATCCCCATTAAATGCTCCTAAACCATCTAACGCTGGATTATAATCATCTAAAGATGTTAATCCATATATATAGCTAATATCGGTATAAATTGATAATCTCTCCTTTATCGCATAATGAATTTCTAAACCTCCTAAAAAATTCAAATAAGTCTGTTTGTTGTCCCCAAGAGTACCTAAGGGTTTTACAAATGACAAACCTGGTCCAGCATGTAATATAGTTCGCATTCGTTGTGGCAAGAAACCTATCATATCTGAGGGATCAAACACAAATTGAGCATTGACTCTTGAATAGTTCACTTTAAATTCTGGTACGTCATTTTCGTTTTTAAAACGGTTAAAACCAAAATCTAATCTTACACCATAATGACGTTTCAACATGTGTTCAATTCCTAAATTTACCATAGGGAAATTTAAGGATTGTGCCTTACCTCCTTCCACAAACCCACTTTCATTTGGGCTATTAAAACCTAATGCTATAAGCGCCTTCCATTTACTCGTTACTTTTAGTTGAGCATTACAATTTGAAACAATAATAATAGCACTAAAAATAAGCAGGTAATTTTTTAAGTTATGGTGCATTTTTAAGTTTTTAGTTTACTTTGTAACATGTTTTATGACGTGCCCTACAAAACTAAGCATTTCTTGTTTGTACTTATTAAATTAAGTATTGTAGTTGGGGCAGGTTTTTTCATCTACACAAAACTCGTCAAAAACGAGAATCTGCTTTTTAGTAAATTTATTGCCTTTTTAGTTGAAAACGATCCATTTTCAGCCAAAAATGTCGCTTTTTTGATAATTTTGACCATTTTTAACTGGTTTTTCGAAATATTAAAATGGCAAAAATTAGTACAGGTATTACAAAAAATATCATTCAAGAATGCCTTAGAACAAAGTTTAGGAGGTTTAACAGCGTCATTAATTACGCCAAACAGAATAGGAGAATATGGTGCTAAAATAATGTACTTCACTGGAAGGTTAAGAGGGAAAATTGTACTCTTAAATCTTCTTGGAAACATTTATCAAATGACTATTACTACAGTGTTTGGAATAATTGGTTTAATACTTTTAGTAAATAGTTACGACGTAGATATTAATTATTATAGAGTAACCCGATTTGTTTTTATTCTATTGGCAATTGCTATAATATCTTTTTTTGGAGTGAAGCACAAACGGTTTAGAGTAAAAGGTCATTCTTTTGTAGATATTATAGACTTTATTAAAACCATAGATATAAATGTTCATATTAAAACACTTGTTTTCTCCTTGCTTAGATATCTTATCTTTTCATTTCAATTTTATTTTTTATTGAAAGTATTTGGAGTTAATATTGAATATATTGATGCCATGGTAATTATTTCTAGCATGTATTTATTAGCTTCAATTATACCTTCAATCTCAATATTTGATGTTGTAATAAAAGGTAGTGTAGCAGTATTTTTATTTAGCTATTTGAAAGTAAATGAACTCACGGTGCTCTCTATTACGACTTCAATGTGGCTTCTTAATTTTGTTTTACCTAGCATTTTTGGTAGTTATTATGTTTTAAATTTTAAACTCCCAAAAACTGAGCAATGACAATTACAACTTTCCTAATAGTATGCACTATTATCTATTTAGTTTCAATTGGCTTATTAGTAATTGGGTTTGACAGAATAGAGAATTTTTCATTGAAAGATGTACCAGCAAAAACTAAGTTTACAGTCGTTATCCCATTTAGAAATGAAGCAAACAATTTAACAGCATTATTAGAATCAATTGCAAGATTAAACTATACCAAATCACATTATGAAGTAATACTTATAAATGATGATTCTAGTGATAGATCCCTAGAATTTATTAATGCATTTCTTAAAAAACAAAAGTCATTTCCGAAAAATTCAATTAGAGTTTTTGATAATGTAAGACATACTAATTCACCAAAGAAAGATGCCATAACCTTGGCAATAAACCAATCCCAAAACGATTGGATAATAACCACAGATGCTGATTGTATTTTACCTTTCTTTTGGTTAGACACCTTTGATGAAACTATTCAAGCTAGCGATTCTGTTGGTGTTGTTGGACCTGTAACTTTAACCTCGCAAAATTCCTTTATAAATAGATTTCAAACATTAGAAATATTAGCACTTCAAGGTGCTACTATAGGAAGTTTTGGTATTAATAAACCTATAATGTGCAATGGCGCAAATTTTTGTTACAAGAAATCAGCATTTCATAAATGTGATGGATTTAAAGGAAATGATAGTATTGCCAGTGGTGATGATTTATTTCTTTTAGAGAAATTTCAAAATCAATACAAAAGTAAAATTCAGTATCTCAAGTCAGAAAAAGCCATAGTGCTCACTAAAGGAGAGAAAAACTTCAATGCAATTGTTCAGCAACGACTGAGATGGGCTTCTAAAACGAGTAATTATTCAAATTGGTTTTCAAAATACATAGGATTAGTTGTTTTACTAGGTAATTTGAGTTTTATCTTAATATTAGCGTTGCTTTTGTTCGGTACAATCAATACACGAATTGCCGTTTCCTTAATGGTAATAAAAGTTAGTATCGACTTTTTATTACTATTTAAATCGGCACGTTTTTTTAAACAAGAAAATCAATTGTCCTCTTTTGTTTTTTCAAGTTTTCTCTATCCCTTTTTCAATGTATATATCGCTATGCTAAGTTTTTTTATACCCTATAAATGGAAAGGGCGAACTTTTAAAAAATAACATATTGAATATTTTTGGTAGCTTTACTAAAACCAAATCATTTTAAAATGAAAAAAATACTATTTGTACTTCTTTTTTGTTGTGCTTTTCAAATCAACTTCTGTCAAAACACATATACGATTAATGGTGAACAACTTGAACTAAAAACTGAAGTAGATGGTAAGCTAGACCTGCTATGGAACACATTTAATGGTGAATACCGCTATTTTGCTAGAACAGAAGTTGGCAAATTAATAGAACTAAAAAACACAAAAGGATCAAGCAACAAGTACCAAGAAGAATATAAAACCGTATTAAGTGACTTAACTAACGGAATGTCTACTGACAAGCTTAAGCTTACTATATATGATTTAAAAAAATATATAGATAATTATAACAGTTCTGTTGATAGTAGTTATATATCTGTTCAAAAAGAAAGCAAAATAAAATTTAGACTAGGTTTTTCTGGCGGTGTTACCAACAACCCTTTTATAGGAAATCCCGAAAATAAAATTACACCCTTAATTGGTGCAGAACTCGAAGTTTTTGAAGAAACTAACTTACCTCGACACTCCGGATTTTTACAAGCTAGACATGCTTTTGAGAATGACGAATTTCAATTCAGCACTACTGAATTCTCATTGGGTTATAGATACAGATTTATTAACAAATCAGCTTTTTCTATCTATGGTCAGGTAAAGGTTGCCACGCTAAACTTTACTAATGCCAAAGTTATTGGTAGTAATAATTCAGAATTAGAAATAAGTGAAACTGCATTTGATTTACCTCTAATTTTTGGAGTTGGTTCTGATATTAAAGTTGGAGAAAATAGTTTTATTACACTTATCTATGGAGAACTATTTGCTGCGTTCCTAGATAACCAAGGCAACTTCCCAACGGATATCTCAGTAGGTTATAAATTTAATCTTTAATGAGTATTCGAAATTTTAAAACCTCAAACCCAGTTTTTAATGGCTATTTCTGGGAAGATGATAAGTCTTCTTCAAAAACAATGTCAGTAGCAGGTATTTTCATTAAGTCAGTGATTGGGATACTGGTAATTGCAACAATTACAGCATACCTATGGAAACTTAATGAAGATGGTATGAGAATGCGTTGGTTTACATTAGGTGGGATGTTAGGCGCTATTGTAATCAGTATTGTCATTTCTGTTAGAAAACACTGGGCTCACTTCTTAGTACCACTTTATGTTATTGCCAAAGGATTCTTTTTAGGTGGATTTTCATCTTATGCACATAGAAATTTTCCTGAACTACCTTATCAAGCAATAGGTGTTACCATCGTTACTTTTTTTGTTATGCTAATTTTATATCAATTAAGAATAATTGTAGTAACAAAAAAGCTTAGAAGTATAATTATTACTGCAACCATTAGTATCATGGTAGTCTATCTAATTTCATTTATACTCAATTTCTTTGGTATTAAAGCCTATATATGGGGCACCTCTTGGTTTGCCATTGTGTTTAATGTAGTTGCCGCAATTGTAGCATCATTTGCATTACTATTAGACTTTGACTACATAGAACGCTACAAAGGAAAGGCTCCAAAATATAAAGAATGGCTAGCAACTTGGGGACTACTTGCAACATTGATTTGGTTATACGTTGAAGTATTGCGTTTTATGCAAAAATTGGCCATTAGATTTTAGTAATTAGCACTTAATCTATTTTTACAACAATCGGAAATTCAAATGCGGTGGTTACTTGTTGACCTCTTTTAATAGCAGGATATATTTTTGGTATCGTTTTTAAACTTTGTAGCAATAAGCTATCAATTTCTGGAATTTCGTATTTGGTTTCGGGTTTATAAAGTATAGATTCCACCATTAGTTCACCTTTTTTATCTATTATGATTTTGAGCCTTATGGTATCATTTACGTCATTGGTAACTATCAAATTTTGCTTGCTTAAATACGAATTTACAGAAGTCACTAAAGTATTTTGAAAACAAACTTTGCTATCGGCTTTAACAGTAAGAGAGTCGCAAGTGCTAAATGTTGGATAAGTATCAACTTCATTCCAATTAAAAGTTTGTAGTTCTTCCTCCAGTAAATCTTCTGAATATACTTTTTTCTTTTCAAAATAGTCGCAAGAGGTAACAAACAACAGTAACAAAAGAAAAGTAGTCGGTTTCATTAGCACAATTAAGATACCGAAAAGTACAATATTTTTAGAATTTATCTTGTTGTAAAAACTTTTCTTGCTTAAGTTCTTTTAATCTTTCTTCAGCAAAGTTTACAAAAGGATTATCCTTGTGCTTTTCAATAAAAGTTTGATACAGACTAATTTTAGTATCGACATCGGCATAATATTCATCTTTTGTTCTTATGAGAAAGAACTCCGCCATTATATCCGTTGGGTCCTCTTTAATGGCATTTTGAAATGCTTTTATTGCTTCATCATACTTTTTCTGTCGGTTTAAAATTCTACCCAACCTAAGATATTCGTTAGACAAGGAAACATCTTTTAATAAAAGCGACTTTTTATAGTATTCTTCTGCCTTTTCATAATTGCTTAAACGCTCATAATAAGTCCCAATTACAAATATGGCATCTGCATTATATGGATTGTATTTCAGTGCTTCTTTTCTATGAAAAATAGCGTCTTCATAGTCGGAATTCTGTGAATAGCTCAAACTCAACTTTTCATGAATAAATTCGGACTTTTCACCTAGATCTAGCAGTTTATTAAACCAAACTACAGAATGTGTGTAATATTCTTGATAATAATAGGCTTGTGCTTTTAGACTAATCAGCTCAATATTGCTTTCATAATTCTCTAGTCCTTTATCAATAAAAGAATGAGCTAATTCAAATTTTCGTTTTACAATATGGCGTTTTGCAATTTTAAATATGGCTTTTTGATGTGTTTGGTCTAACTCAAACGTATTTATAAAGGCCTTTATCGCTGATGAATCATTCTGTTTTTCCAAAACCAAACCTAATTCGTAATGAAAATTAGGATTTAAGCTATCTGCTACTAATAGATTTTGGAGCAATTGCTCGGCCTTATCGTATTTTTTAGTACGTGTAAGAAGCTTAGCATACTCAAATTGTAAAAGGCTATTTTCTGGATTTGCTTTAATTGCTTTCTGATAATTATTCAACCCTTCACCATAATTACCAATGGCTATATAGGCTTTTGCGATCTTATCATAAACAGGGTCCTGAGAAAAGTCCTCAGACATATAGGCTTCAATAGCTTTTGAATAATTACCTAAGGCGTAAAGATCGTCTCCTGTTTGCTCATTGCTTTGTCCGAAGACAAGGATTGTTAATGTAAAAAATAAAAGTATTGAAAGATTTATCTTCATCTAATTCTTCTTCTTTTTATCCTTTGCAAGCTGAAATACGATCGGTAAACTGAACGACACATCTATGTTTTCGCCTTTATGCATACCTGGCACAAACTGAGGTAATAAATTAAGTACCCGCGCTGTTTCTTCTTCTAGTTTTGGATGAGGTGCACGTACTTCTACATTCTTCACAAAACCTTGCTTATCTATTGTAAAAGCTCCAAAAATCTCTTGTCTACCATCTGGCAAATCTAATGTGCTTGCAAGCTTCGTATTAAAATTACTATTTACAAACATACTTACTTTAGCTGATGTACATTTTTTGCGTTCTTCATTACCATCAATTGATTTACAATCTGGATGTGTTGGTGATACATCTACAACGCTAAATGGTACTTCTAACAAATCATGTTTCTTATTATCTTTAGACAGTGGTCCGCCTACCTCTTGCTGTAAAATTACATATGGGTATTTTTTAGTCAGATTAACAACACCATCAATAGCAGACTGTGATGCTTCTTTATCATATACAATACGCACAAGATGTTTCTTATCAGCTGATATTGATTGTAAAAGCTCATCTAAATACTCTAGGTCGCCTTTTTTATCATTTATAAGAAATTCATCATTGCGATTTATAAGAACTGTAGTTGTTAATTCTGTCATCTTACTGCGTTGTTCCATATATACCTCAAACAACTTCAACATTTCCTTGCGAAGGGAATCTATTTTACTGTTTAATTGAATAACTACTGGGTTTTTATCACTAGAATTCTGTAATATTTTATCTCTTTGTTCCGTTAGTTCTTTAAGCGCTATATATGTTTCACCGCCTAAAGAATCTACTAGTTTCTCGTTTTTTGGCGATTTAGAATCAGTTTCGCCTCCTGCTATTTGAAACATAATTGGTAAGGCATAAGGTACGATTACGGCTTTGCCTTTTTGTTTACCTGGACTAAACTGCGGTAGTGTTTTTATAACGCGGACTGCTTCCGTTTCTAATGCTGGATGAGATGCTCTCGCCTTAGCCGAGGTTACATACCCTTCTTTATCAATTTTAAAGGAAACAAATATGCGTTGCCTTCCTGTTATACCTAAAGAGTCTGCTAACCCAATATTAAAATTCTTGTTGACGTGCTTTGCTACAAACTGACTCATGCATTGTTTTCGCTCTTCATTTGTTGCAAGTTCTTTACAATCTATTGTCGTTGGGACTTCTTCAATTACAGAAAAAGGAACCTCAACAGACTCATCAACAATTGGAATTTGCATATCGCTTTTGGCTACATCTTCTGCATAAAGTACTACTCCTGAGGCACCTTTTACCTCACAAACAATGAGCTTATTAAAAATTTCATCATCAGTAAGCTGTTTTAATAAAGCATCAAAGCGTTTTTGCTCCATAACTGTTTTGTTTGCTAAATCATCAACAACGAGACGTAACTCACCATCTCTAGCATAAGATTCCCAATGTTCCTTAGCCTCTTGTGTTTTAAGCCATTCTCTATGTTGCACATAGGTAGACCTTAGTTTCATGTTTTCGGCCAAATCAAGATCACTATCTGCGAGTGTACCATCTTGAGACTTTCGCTCAATCATTTTTTCAGCCAAATATTTCTTGTAAGCCTTAGATTTTAAGAATTGCTCTTTCGAAATAACATACTTGCTACTACTATTTTTACTCATACCAGCGTAATTTGCAATTTCTATAAAAGCGGCTCCTTTTTTCTCCATTACAATAATTTCTTCATAGTATTTTTTAATGAGCTGCTCTTCTGTTAATTCCTGAGAAATTGTTTCTTCTTGTGCACCAACTTTTTCTTGTGCTTTCACTTCAGTAGAAGTGTAAATTAGCATTCCTAAAACTAATGGAATCAAAAGTGCATACTTTAAAAGATTCATTTGTTTCGATCTTGATTTTTGTAACATAGCGATTCGTTTTTTGATTAATGATTTTTTAAAAAATGTATTGGTAAACGACACATTGTTTACATCAAATACCTGATTTAATAAAGTCTGATAATAGCTGGATTTTCCATTTTGCTTTATGGCTTTAGCGTCAGCAATATATTCGTGCAGTTCCTTAATTCTGTTTTGGTACATATAAACTAATGGATTAAACCAAAGTACTATTCTCATAACTTCAAAATATAGCAGATCCAGACTATGCCATTCTTTTATATGAACTAACTCATGTTTATAAATGGTTGGTTGCTCCTCCTCGGGAATACGCTCTCCTAAAAAAATGGTATTAAAGAATGAGAACGCCGCACTACTTTTTATAAGCTTTACTATAAGCACATTTCCCCTCCAGCGTTTAGGGTTTTGATGCCTCATCCAATAAAGTTTTATAATTTTAAATAGGAATATAGATAGTGCTATAACGCATCCTACTGATAAAATAATCTGCCAAAGTGGTGTAGATGGTTGCTCTATAATAATACCGGCTTGCTCTGCAATTTGAATATCAATTTGAGTTGGTATTTTTGTACCAATAAATACTTCTGGCAACTGAATAACCATATCCTTGGTGGTTAAGGCTTTTAAACTAGAAAACTTAATAAAAGGTAACACTAGGGACAAAATTGATGTTATCAATAAATAGGCTCTGTTATAATTAAAGAAGGTTTCTTTTCTCAAAAACCAATCATAAACCAATAAAAACAAAGCTTGAAAAGCTACAATCTGAATAATATTATATAGCATAATTATTTGTTTTGATTAATTTCCTTAAGCAACCCTTCTATGTCTTTAGCATCAACATCATTTTTTTGCACGAAGAATGATACCATACTTTTAAAAGACCCCTGAAAATAATTATCTACCAATTTATTTATAGATTGATTACTATAGGCTTCTTTTTTAACTAAAGGAAAATAAATATGTCCTTTTCCCTGCTTTTCATAATCAACAAAACCTTTAGATTCTAATATCCTTATTATAGTTGAAACAGTATTATATGCTGGTTTTGGCTCAGGTAATATTTCTAATACCGATTTTACATTGGCATTTTTTAATTGCCAAAGTGCTTGCATAATTTCTTCTTCGGCCTTGGTTAATTGCTTCATAGCGAACTAAAGTTTTAGTTATAATTTGTAACAAATATAACTAATTATTTAGTTTGAACTAATTATTTAGTTTGAAATGTAACATAAGGGTCTATTTTACGTCATACAATTGAATTAAATTTTTATTAATGGAATTATTTCTAGTATTTGTAGCTTTCCTTTTAATGCTCTTAGGAATTATCGGTAGTTTTCTACCTATTCTTCCTGGTCCTCTAACCAGTTGGGTTGGTCTATTAGTCTTACATTTTACGAAAGGTGTAGAATTAAGTCAAACCTTTTTAATAACTACACTTTGTGTTGCAGTTTTTATTTATGTCCTAGACTATATAATACCTGCTATAGGTACAAAACGCTTTGGTGGTAGTAGATCTGGTATGATTGGTACAACGTTGGGTTTAATCGTAGGATTGCTTTCTCCTATTCCATTTGGGATTATAATAGGACCATTTATTGGTGCTCTAATTGGTGAGATGATTCATAGAAATGATTTAGATAAAGCACTAAAGGCAGCTTTTGGATCATTTATAGGATTCATCGCCTCCTCATTCCTTAAATTTATTGTAGCAATTGTATTTCTTGGATTCTTTATAGTGAAGCTATCAGAACATAATTCTGCTTGGTTTTAATTAAGACTAAGACCCAAAATAAAAAAAACCTGACAGCGAGTGCTGTCAGGTTTATTTTCTTGCTATTAACTCAACAATGACTTAAGAGGGATTAATTAATTCTTGCTGACTGTGTAAATATATATTACATCATTAACTTTTTGTTGTGGTAAATCCGCAAACTTGATGCGGAAAAACCGTAGTTTTTAGGATTGATAGTAGTTACAGGAGTTTTTTCGAATTGAAAAAACCGTCATTTTTTAGGTATTTATACTACAGGTAGCCTTTTTCTCTTGCTTCCTGAAGCAATGATTCATCTTTTCCGTCTTTTACAGAAAATATTAATTTGAGCTGCTTTTTGCGTTTTTCTATGGCACTTGTTGAAAGCGGTATATATTCACTAAGGCTTTTAGTCTTTATGCCTTGAGATAACAGATGAATAATTTTTCTATTGATATCATCAACATATATTTCGCTAGAAATAGTCTTTTTAATATAATTACTTACTGTGCTACTATAATATGGAGGGAATCTCAATATTTGCTGAAAAGCATCAGCTAACTCCATAGAAGTTAAATCACTCTTTATTAAAAATCCATCAGGATTAATCTCTTTAATAATGTTATGAATCCTAAAAGATTCATTAAACATTGTTAGAATTATAATTTTAGCATCTGGCATTACCTTTTGCGTTAGTAATGCTAAATCTTCTCCTGAGGCGTATTTACCATCTTCTGATGCTGGTAAACTAATATCAAAAAAGCAAACATCATAAGGAGTGCCATTTGATGCCCTATTAATCATAAGTTGCGCTGTATCACAGTTATTTGCAGTATCGATTAAGAGCGTTTGATCATCTTCTTTAGTTGCCATTAAAACGTTCTGATAACCTTCTATAATTATAGGATGATCATCTACCATTAAAATGCTTATATGCTTCATGTTGATTGGTTTAAATAGGGAATCTTAACATTAACAACTGTACCATTTCCATTTTGTGACGAAAACTCAATTTCACCTTCAATATTCTCAACTCGAGAAGTCATATTTTTCAAACCTATTCCTTTTCGATTCTTTGAAGTATCAAATCCGTCACCATCGTCAATGATGTCTAAGCAAATTACATTTTTTTGAAGTGAAATACTAATTTTTATTTTTTTTGCATTTGCATGTTTATACACATTTTGCATGGACTCTTGTATAATCCTGTATATGTTTATTTTAACTCTATTATTCACCAGCTCCCAATCAATATCCTCAGAATGATCAAATTCATACTGCAAGGCATAAGCTTGTGTCTGAGTTGTAATTAACTCTGAAACAATGTCCATAAAGCCAGAACCAGAAACAAAATCAGTATTTAATTCGTGTGATATTTTTCTAACATCTTCCTCGATGGTTTTAAGTTGGCTTATATATTTAGACCTCGTGGTCATAGCCTCCTTGCCATCCTTAAAGTTTATGCTATCTAGGCTTAAACGTGTTCCAAATAATCGGCCTAAAATACCATCATGCAATTCTTCTGAAATACGTCTTTTCTCTAATGTTCTTGCTTCATCAACCTTATCTTGTTGGTCTAGCATAAGATTGTAAATATCCTCATTTGCTTTTGATTGTACTTGAATGAGTCTCAGTTTCCTGTTTTTGGCACGTTGAGAAATCACCAAATAGATAATAATAGCTGTTAGTAGTAGTCCTATAGACAGTATTAATAAATACAAATTCTCTTTAGAGATTTGTTCATTCTCTGCCTCAAGCTCATCAGTCTTATACTCAATTCTGGCAAACTTGTTTCTAGTTGTACGCTCCACACCGAGCAAACTGTCACTAAGATTAATATGTTGCTCTAAATAGGATTTACTTTCTTCACCTTGAGTTAAACGTGCTAGAATCATCATAGATTCTAAATAATACTCATTTATTGGAATAGCCTTAGCTATTTTATAACTCTGCTTGGCATATTTTAATGAGGAATCAGGTATTTTATTAGCCTCATAAAACTTTGCAAGGTCAGTGGAAACTACCAATTTTGTATACTCATCCTCCAAATCTTCACTTATTCTTAATGACTCCTTGAGATTAGTTTCGACATCATTAAAATCATATTTTCCACTTAAAAATTTAGTAAAAGTATAATTACCTAAAACCAAACCGTAAAAAGACATATCTTCTTTTAACAAGGGATTTTCAATAATTTCTAAAAACAATTCAAGTGCTTCATCATAGTCTCCTTTCTCACGATATGTAAACGCAATATTATTCAATGATTCAATGGCACTCTGTTTACCGTTTTCTAAATTTTTAGTTAATTCCAGAGCTTGGTTGTGAAATGCTATTGATTCTTCAAAATTTTGAAGTTTTAGAGAAACTAATCCTAAAAGATTTAGTATTGTATACTTATTAGAATCTATATTTTCTAAATCTAGTGTATTATAGATTCTTAAGGCCTTAATTGCATTTTGTTCGCTACCCAAATAATCTTTTTCGTCATCTTGTATAGAAGCAATACTGGCTAAAACAAGTGCTTTTTGATATTGATCATTCAAGGCATCAAAATATTTCAATGCTTCTAAATAATATTTGAAAGCTTCAGCTTTATCAAGTTTAATTTCATTGTTTAGATATCCTAGACCAGAATTAATATAAGCAATCCCTAAAGAATCCTTAAGTTCTTTTGCCTTATCTAAATTCCTCAAGGAATTGATTTCGTAAAGATCATATTCGCCAACTAGCAAATAAATAAAAGCCAATTTACGTTGGCTAATTAATGCGGTTGTATCAGATTTTGTTTTTTCTGACAATTCTACAGCTTGTTTACCATATTTAATACGAAGATCTTTCGATAAAGTGTTATCAGCTGATAAATCTCTTAAAATAAAGATAGAATCGAGTAACCTTCGTTCTTGCTGTGATTGCAAATTTTGAGGTATCGCTATTAAAAGAAATAAAATGGGAAATATTAACCTCAACAGTAAACTTTTAATTTACTTTCAAAGTTATAATAAATTATACAAAGAGACTTGAATAATTAAACTAAAAGTCCTAAAGCACTTAAAGCCCATAACTATTGTTATGGGCTTCAATTTATATTGAATTTAATTTTATCCTTGTGTAGGCAATTCGGTCTTTTTCTTTCCACTTGCTAATAAATCAATCTTTGCAGGTTGATTCTTATCACTATTTTCTGAAGCGACAATATCTTCCGATTGTACTCCTGAAACAGTTAGCAAAGCGATTGCTACTAAAGTCAAAGTAATTTTTAGGGTTTTCATAAGTTTAAATTTTAGGGTTAAGTAAATAGTCAACATTAAATTGTGTAACGACAATCGTTACAATGAGGGAAGGGTATGGATAATTAACTATTGTAGGCCATGCCTAAAATCGTACTAACAAACGAGGGATGTTTGATTGTTAAAAGTAAAATGAATTAATTTTTCCTTGATAAGTGATTTGAGGGCTTAAGAAGGACTTCAAATATATAATAATAAACATTAAAAAAAAGAATTTTACCGATAAAATGCTATTTTTTATCGATGTAATACCTGTTTTGTTTTGTAATTAGTTTATAATTAGCTTGTTAGACCTAATACCTTTATCAGTATTAAGTTTCATAATGTAAGTTCCTCGTGCTATACTAACAGGTATATAATTCAAACTGTCTGAACTATTCAACTGAATTCTCAAAACTTCTTGACCAGTAATACTATATATTATCGATTCAGAAATGTATAAACTGTTTGGATTAAATATCCCTATAGACTCAATTTGAGATTTAAAAAACAACTTAATCGAGTTTTCATTAAAATCATTACTATCCGTAGAAAGGTTCTCCTGACTGTCAAAGGTTATTGAAAATCTATTTTCGTAATTACCACTATCTAAGAATAACTGAAAATTACCATTGTTTAGCTGAAATGTAGAATTTGTTAAATTATCTTTAACATATACAGGTAAGTCTTGATCTAAATTTTCAATGCTTTGTAACTTAATGGCAAATACTCCTGACTCTGCAATCTCAATCCCTAGTGGAAATTCTTGATTAATATTAAAATTGTTAACTCCTTGTATTACAAATTTGTTATTCTCCACAATCCAATACATATCTTCTTGGTTTAAATCGGCAAGAAAAGCATCATAACCAAGATCAAACTCATTTGAAGCATTTGGATCAAGACCTATAGCTACCTCACGCTTAAAACCTGTTGGTGATTTAAAAATCAACCTGATCATAGGTGTATCTTCTACCTGTGTTTCAGTGTTTAGGTCTGAAGAGTTTGATTTCATAAATAATGAATTACCAACAGACTCACGCTCAAAAATTCTTTGTCCATTATTAAATACGACATCACCTCCATCTACTGTTAATATTAGTGTTTCATTTTCATTATCAAAACCATCAAGTGCAGTAGAAACCAAGAAGCCTTGATTTACAGGCACATATGGGCCTGGAATTTTTGTACCTGTGGCAGGATTGCCTCCATCTGAAGTATTATTTATTAATGCTTCATTTGAAATGGCAGCAACACCACCTAATAAATTTCTCGTAGCATAACCACCTACATAGTCACCAAGGAAATGGGAGTTTTCCTCTCCAAAGTGATCCCAAAAATAAATGGCACCATTAAATATGGTTCCGTTTTCATTATTACCTCCATCTGCAACGCTCATGTTATCCAATATAAATTGGGATACATCTAATGCAGAAGGATAAGGGTTACCTATTAACCTATCTACATTTCCCGACGGGTTTTGAGCTGTTACATTTTTATTCAATGCTATTGTAATATCTCCGTTATTAGGAAGTCCCTTAAATACATAATTTTGAAAATCGTTCAGAATATCTGCAGCACCAGATGAACCCTTCATAGTAAAGCCCTCACCCGGCAAAATACTCGATGTTTCATTAATTGAGTTCCATGAATCATAATCATCCGTAGGGCCATAAAATTCATATAGCCAGTAAGCACTTACTATAATTGGGTCTGAAACACCTCCATCTGAAGCAAAAGCAGAAGAGTCAAAATTAATATTTTGATATGCGGATGAGTCTGTTCCATCAAATAAAACATCCTCTAAACTAGAGTTTTGTCCTGCTAAGGCAACTCCTGTTCCTCTAGTGACAACGTTACCCACTATAGGACCCACAGACGACGACCAATAATTATAGTTGAAGCTATTTGCAGTTCCTTGCTGATCACGTTCTATAAAACCACCACTATCAGCATCTAAAATACTGCCCTCCGTTTGTATAAGTTGAGATTCACCTACCAAATCTATAACACCATCTATTTCGAGATAATTCGTAACAGTTAACGAATGGCCTGAATTATTTTCATCAAGACTCTCATTTGGATTTGCCAAAGTAAGTTTAGTAGTATTAGTTAATGCCAATAGCTCTATATCTCTATCGCCAGAAGAAATATCATGATCTATTTCTACAATATTCCAATCAATAGTTGTAGCTCCATCTAACCCTAAAGTATTAGGAATAGCTTGAACAGAATTATTCAACCAAGTTGCGGCATTATCCCAAGAACCACTGGAGGCAGTAACATAAGGTAATGGTGCTGTTTGGTTTTCTACAACTTCTTTGTTGTTTGATAAATAGTTAATTCTAAGAAAGTTTCGTGCATCAGTTTGTCCTTCTGTGGTTGAACCATAAAAAGAATTAAAATTATAATATGCTCTTAAATGACTCCAAGTAACATCTTTTACCAGATTGCTATCTGAATTCCCTGGTAATGATTTACCAGACACATAATCTACACCTAAAATATCTAATCGTTCTATTTCTTGATTCATCAAATACCTCACTTGATCCTGAGTCAATGGAACATCCCAAACATAAATTTCATCTACCTCACCAAGTAATGGATTGATAATATTAGATTTATCTAAATATAATGCACCAACGGCGAATCTATTGAAGTTAGGCGATGGCGCAACTACATCAAGTTCAGTTTTATCTAAAATACCATCTATATATAAGAATATTGTACCACTTCTATAAACAAAAGTTAAATGATGCCAATTACTGTCACTAATCTGAATTGTAGATGTAAACCTAGGTGTGGTAGCATCGTCAATAAGAACTTCTACTTGATTTGAGGCATTCAACCTTAATTGTAACTTATCACCCTTAGACATGACAGTTCTAATCTGATTAGTAGGGTTGCTTCTTACCCAAGCAGAAATTGTAAAATTATCACTGTTTAAATTTAAGCTAGATTCACCTACCAAATATTTTCCAGATGTTATGTTCATGGCATAATCAGCAGCAGTCTGTTGCGCTTTTGCAAATGAAAAGAACTTAGTCGTATCAAAATCGTACCATACTTGTAGATTCCCTGAGCCATCAGATTTTAGAGGTATAACATCAATTATTTTATCATTTGCAAATGTATCGTCACTAGAAACAACTAATGCATATTCCTCATTTGCACCTTTTGCAAAACCTGAAAATGCTGCTTCAGGAACAGAGAGGTATACAAAACCAACATCACCATCTATATTTTCTTTACTTTCAACTATCTTCCACTTTCTATCTATTCTTGTTAAAGTAGTAGTTATTGCATTATCTAGACTAATTGTATTTGTACTAGAACCATTATAAGCAAGATTATTGCTTCCCCAAACTAAAAAATCTCCATCATATTTAAACTCATTTGGGTTTTCACTATTTGTAGCGTAAATATTATTTAAACCAATAGTTACCTCGTTTAAAATATTAAGTGTCTTTGATTGCTTTTGGTTTAAGTCGGAAATAGAATCACGGCCAATACCTGCAACATGATAATTATATCCACTATTTGCAGTAATATCCCAAATTTTTGTATCAAAGGAATTTATATAATCCTTAGTAGCTTCTTGGTTTAGTCCTAGAGTTATGCCGTACTTAACACCTAAATAAGATTCTATTTTGTTTCTATCAGCATCAGATACACGCTCAGCAAACGTAAAAATCTCTCCGACTCGACCATTAAGACTTCCTTGTTGATCAAAGTTTTTACCTATCCAATATGGTGTCCCAAGTACAACTGGAGGCCCAGGTGTACCAACATTTGCAAAGGCAATATCATCTACACTTGAGGTTGTCAAAAGATTTGAATTATATAAAATATCCTGTCCCGTTGGAGTAGTTGGATCATTGTTTCTAATATTTATTATTCCGGCGTTTGCATAGGATGAATTTAGTTCTGCATAACCATTAAAATTTCCTCCTCCTGCTACATCTTGATTATAAGAAATAACTTCATTATTAAATTCAGTAGAATAATCTCCTAATCCAACTCCTGTTATATCGTTGGCATTACCAGAAGAAGTACCAGCAAAAATTGTATTTCGGGTCGAAGTATTGTCAATTGTAGCATCAGGGATCATTACAATAAAAATATCCTGACTATAAAAACCATTTGTTGTATTGTATAGAAACTGCTCAATAGTTGCCCCATCATTCTCAAACTCTACAACTGGGTTAAAATTAATATTTGAAGTTGCATCATCTAAAAAAGTAGGTTGATTTGTTCCTACTGGTTGTATTGCGTCTTTACCATTTGTGCCTAAATCTTTCCAGACAGAAACTTTTGAAGCTGTTTCGTTAATCCCTCTTGTAGCCTTTAACCAAAGCCTAAAATCTGCAGTAATTCCACCAGGTCCTGGAATATTTTCATTAAACATTTCTGCCTCTACATTAAAAGTAAAGGTTGTCGTATCTGTATTATCAATAGTTATAGTTGAAGTTTGTACACCGGTGCCACCAACAGGAGCTGTAAATGTGACATTGAAAATTATGTAGTAATAGGGATCTAATCCAATAAATGGAATAGGATATGGTGATGATACTACGAAATCTCCATTAGAACTGCTTAATGCATTAATATCTAAAGGACAACTACCAATATTAGCTATTATGTAAGTTCTGGTTTCAGAAGCGCCTTCATCTACAACACCAAAAAAAGTTCCATTCGCCTCGTCAGTTGCAGTATCGCCATTAAAAATATCAGTATATGGATCTCCTCCTAAAACATAGATCTCGGGCGAACCGTTAAACTCAAGAGTAAAAGTAAAATCGGGTTGATTCCTTATCTCAACTGTGACTAAAGTACTGGCGTAGCTACATGAGCCCGATATTTTAGTAATGTCAAAATCTAAATATTTCCAGCCACCATTACAAGTTGCGGGTTTTATATTTCGTTTTGGATTGTTTGGGTTAATATCAAAATCGGTTGTATTAGAAATATCAACATCCTTGATCTTTAATTTCTTGCAGTTATTAGTTTCTACATTTGTTATTGTAAACTGAATAAAGTTACCAGAATTCACTGTAACTGTTGAACCCTGAGTTACGGTTGCTCCACCTGTAATTTCTATATGCATTACTTGGGCTTGAACGCAAAATGGGAGAAACAAAAATAGGGTAAATAGAAATTTAAAACTTTTTGTTAGGATAAAGTTTTTCATAGCGGTTAATCTTAGGGGACTTTCTCAAATCATTATTACATACTTTTTTATAATTAAGGGTTATTCAAATAGTTACAGTAACGAACATAACAATAATATTATATTTTATCGTTAAAATGCTTTTATATTCGTTGAATTACATGTTTTTTTAACATTTTATAGAGAAGCATAGTCTCAAAACAAAAAAGCATCCCGATTTTCTATTAGAAAAAAGGAAAGCCTTTCATTGGTAAATATCCAATTTTATTGGATTTCTACTACGTCTCAGAATTAATCTGAGCACAACACAACGTCTTAATATTGAAAAAGCTTCTTATGGAGAAGCTTTTTGCGGTCTGGACGGGACTCGAACCCGCGACCCCCTGCGTGACAGGCAGATATTCTAACCAGCTGAACTACCAGACCGTTGCGTAATTGCGAGGGCAAATATACATTGCATTTTTAATTTCACAAACAAAAAAGAGAAAAAATAGGTATTTATCTAAACAAATTTTTGTCGCTCTATCATGTAGGTCGTAAGGATATTATTAAACCCTGAATTTATATCGGCTTCAACATATTTTATTCTGTATTGACCACATTTTAATCTTAGGTTCTTGAAGTAGTCTGCCACGGCCTTTTCATAATTATCTTTAACATTGTCAGGATAGAGATTAATAAAGTCTCCTGTTTCAATGTCTATGAAACGCTTTGGTCTATTGTCGAAATTGAAAGAGAGTTCCTTTTCCTTATCAAAAACATGAAACAGAACGACCTCATGTTTATTATGTTTTAAATGTCGCAGTGCCTCAAACAACTTCTCATCATCTTCTGATGTTTGAAACATATCGGTGAAAATAAAAATTAGCGACCTCCTATGAATTTTATCTGCTATTTGGTGCAAATATCTATATGTTTCTGTAGTCTTGCTATTTGATTTTGCGACAACTGATTCACTTAATTTTGTTAGCAACATTTGATGATGGCGTTCACTACCTTTCTCAGGTGAATAAAAATTGTAGTCATCACTGTAAATACTCAAGCCCACTGCATCGCGCTGCTTTTTAAGTATATTCATTAAAGATGCACAAGCTAGTGCTGAAAAGGCGATTTTATTCAGATTATCTATTGTGGCTCCAGCCGACTTTGGGTAGTGCATAGAACTACTATTATCTACGATGAGATGGCATCTTAGATTTGTTTCTTCATCATAACGCTTGGTATATAATCGGTCGGTTTTTGCGTATAATTTCCAATCAATGTGCTTAGTACTTTCGCCATGATTATAAATTTTATGTTCAGCAAATTCAGCAGAAAAACCATGAAAAGGGCTTTTATGCATTCCAGCAATAAATCCCTCTACAACCTGTTTTGCAAGCAACTCTAGATTCTTAAATCCGCCTACTTTATTTAATTCTGATCGTAAATCCATGACATACCGAAACTAAAAAAGGTTTGCCGTATAGACAAACCTTTTATCATTTCTTTTAGAGTATCGTTTATAATAACGCATCAATAGCGTCTGCATACGCGTTTTTCGGCGCTACGCCTACTTGACGTCCAACAACTTCTCCATTTTGAAACACCAATACAGTAGGGATGTTTCTAACACCATACTTTGCAGCAAATTCTTGGTTAGAATCTACATCTACTTTACCAACTACAGCCTTCCCATCATATTCTTTGCTTATTTCGTCTATAATAGGTCCTACCATGCGACAAGGTCCACACCAAGCTGCCCAAAAATCTACCATTACTGGTTTATCACTGTTTAATACTGTTTCTTCAAACGTTGCATCTGTTATTTCTAATGCCATAATATTTACTATTTATTGTATTCTACTTTAATTATACAAAATTAGTCAAAAAAAATGCCAATCCTTACATGGGCTATATTTGTTTTGACAATGCAACTATTGGTTGGTTATATGCTAATTCAATTTATATTTTATGTCACTTTCTTTTAGCTCGTTCAATAATTCTTGCGAAATCTTAACCTTTTGTTTTCTACTTGGCATATTAAGTTTTAGCTTCTCTGAATTATCATAAACCACAAAGTTTAATGCATGATTACCACTGTGCATTTTAATCATTTCTTCTAGTTCAGATATTTTATTCTCGCCGAGATCATTTATACTTAATTGTATTGACAATTTTTTCGCGTAGGTATCCATTACATCATGTAATAACTGGAAGTTGTTAAACTGAATACGCGGCTCTCCTTTTTTACCTGTTTCTCTATTTGTCCACCCCTCCTTAACATAAGCTCTAACATAAACGAAAGAATTAATGACAAAAAAGTGTCTAAACTTTAAATAATCCTCTCCAAAAATCCTAAACTCATGACTATCTGTATAATCTTCAATTGTAAATAGAGCCCATCCTTTACCTTGTTTACTTACTCTGTGTTGAACATCTGTAACCACTCCACCAAAAGTGATTTCTCTATTGAGAATCGTTTCAAGATTATTAAAAACTGAAATATTTCCATTACAAAACGTTTGCATTTCAATTTTAAAATCATCTAACGGATGACCAGAAATATAAATGCCAACCACCTCCTTCTCACGCGAAAGCTTCTCCATGGTACCCCAATCTTCACATGGTGGCACTTGTGGTTCTGCTATTTGAACATCACTGGAATCTCCAAAAAGACTTACTTGCGCAGAGTTTTCATTCTCTTGATACTTAGCACCAAACCTAATAGCTTTTTCTAGGAATGTTATCCCATCTCCATCATGTGCAAAATACTGCGCACGATGCGTGCCTTCAAAACAATCAAATCCACCAGCATTAGCCAATCCTTCAAAAGACTTTTTATTTGCTGCTCTTAAATCAATCCGTTTAGCTAGATCAAAAATGGATTTATAATTTCCATCTTCTTTTCTATTCTCAACAATAGTTTTAACTGCCCCATGACCAACACCCTTAATGGCACCCATTCCAAATCTTACGGCATTGTCCTTATTTACTGAGAACTTATAATAACTTTCATTTACAGATGGTCCAAGAACAGGCAAACGCATTCGCTTACATTCTTCCATGAAGAACGTAACAGACTTAATATCACTCATATTATTGGAAAGCACAGCTGCCATATATTCGGCAGGATAATGTGCTTTTAAATACGCAGTTTGGTAGGCTATCCATGCATAACAAGTTGAATGCGATTTGTTAAACGCATAACTTGCAAAGGCTTCCCAGTCTTTCCAAATTTTCTCAAGCTTCTCCTTGTCCATTCCTTTTGTTGCGGCTTGCTCAATGAATTTAGGTTTCATTTTATCAAGTACCGATTTCTGCTTTTTACCCATTGCCTTACGAAGCACATCTGCTTCACCTTTGGTAAAATCAGCAAGTTTTTGAGACAATAACATTACTTGCTCTTGGTAAACCGTAATCCCATATGTTTCCTTTAGGTATTCCTCCATTTCAGGTAAATCATAAATGATTTCCTCCTTACCATGTTTACGATTAATAAAGCTTGGAATATATTCCATCGGACCAGGACGATAAAGGGCATTCATAGCAATTAAATCATCAAAAACCGTTGGCTTTAAATGTTTCATGTGCTTTTGCATTCCTGGTGACTCATATTGAAAAATCCCTACAGTTTCTCCTTTTTGGAATAATTCATATGTCTTCTCATCATCTAATGGAAAATTCTCTGGATCTAATTCAATACCATGTTTTGCTTTTACAATTTTAACGGTGTCTTTTATTAGTGTCAGGGTTTTAAGACCAAGGAAATCCATTTTCAGCAAACCAGCACTTTCTACAACGGAGTTGTCAAATTGGGTTACATACAAGTCAGAGTCTTTGGCTGTTGCTACTGGTACGTAGTTTGTAATATCACCTGGTGTAATAATTACACCACAGGCGTGAATACCTGTATTTCTAACCGAACCCTCTAAAACTCTTGCCTGATTAACAGTTTCAGCCTGTAAATCATCACCTTCTGATATATTAAGAAGTTGATTGACCTTTAGTAGTTCTTCTTGTCTAAATTTTTGTGCTAGTTCCTTTTCACTTTTGCCAAATATTTTACCCAATTTTGACATATTTGGAATTAACTTGGCAATATGGTCAGCTTCATTTAAAGGTAAATCTAATACACGTGCCGTATCTCTTATAGAAGACTTTGCCGCCATTGTACCATATGTAATAATTTGAGCTACTTGATTAGCTCCATATTTATCTATTACATATTGCATAACTCTACCTCGACCCTCATCATCAAAATCTATATCAATATCTGGCATACTAACACGGTCTGGATTTAAGAACCGCTCAAAAAGTAGGTCATACTTAATTGGGTCTATATTTGTAATCCATAGGCAATAAGCCACAACCGATCCTGCTGCTGAACCACGACCTGGACCAACAGACACATCCATATTACGTGCTTCTCTTATAAAGTCTTCAACAATTAAGAAATAACCTGGATATCCTGTATTTTCAATTACGCTTAGCTCAAAGTCTATTCGTTCTTTAATTTCTGGAGTTATTTCACCGTAGCGTTTCTTGGCACCAACATAGGTTAAGTGCTTTAAGTAAGCATTCTCACCTTTTTTACCTCCATCCTCCAAATCTTGTGAATCCTTGAACTTTTCTGGTATATCAAATGCCGGAAGTAATACATCTCGCGCAAGTTGGTATGGTTCTATTTTTTCAACAACCTCTTGAATATTAATTATGGCCTCAGGAATATCCCTAAATAGCGCCTTCATTTCTTCTGAAGACTTAAAATAATACTCTTGATTGGGCAATCCATAACGATAGCCTCTTCCTCTTCCAATTGGTGTATTTTGTTTTTCACCGTCTTTTACACAAAGTAAAATATCGTGGGCATTAGCATTTTCTTGCTCAACGTAATAGGTGTTATTTGTAGCCACCAACTTTACATCGTGTTTTTTAGAAAATTGAATTAATATTTGATTTACACGATTTTCGTCTTCTTGATTATGACGCATTAACTCAATGTATAAATCATTTCCAAAAGTCGCTTTCCACCAGATCAATGCCTCTTCTGCTTGATTTTCACCAACATTAAGTACTTTACTCGGTACTTCACCATAAAGATTTCCTGTAAGACAGATTAAATCTTCTTTGTATGTTTCAATCAATGTCTTATCAATCCTAGGCACATAGTAAAATCCATCGGTAAATGCTGCTGAAGACAGCTTTGCCAAATTATGATAGCCATTTTTATTCTTCGCTATAAGCACTATCTGATAGCCGTTATCCTTTCTAGTCTTGTCCTTATGATCCTCGCAAACAAAAAACTCACAACCAACAATTGGTTTAATGATTTTTCCTTCTTTTTCTTCACCCTTTTCTTCAGCAATCTTATGTTGTTGCCTAACATTTTTGTTATGATTGGAAACTGCACTGACAAAGTGAAATGCTCCCATCATATTGCCATGATCTGTTAATGCCACGGCAGGCATTTCTTCCTTGGCCGCAACTTCAACTAAATCTTTAACACTAATTGTAGATTGTAAAATTGAAAACTGAGAGTGATTATGAAGGTGAATAAAATCAACATTGGCTAATTGTTGTTTTGTCTCTTGACTCGTTTCAATCGAAACGGTTTCAGATTCTTCTTTTTGCAATCGCTCATTTATCTTTGCACTTTCACGTTTTAGATTAATATGTTTTAAACCAATTAGTTCAACTGGCTTAGGATTGACTTCAGAAAACTCTTGAAAGTAATCTGGCTGAACATCTAATTCTTCTTTTGTGTATTCTCTTCGTCTTATTAATTCGAGAAAACATCGTGTAGTGGCCTCTACATCAGCAGTAGCATTATGAGCTTCTGCAAAAGGTTGATTAAATAAATATTCATGCAATTCAGTTAAAGTAGGCAACTTAAATTTACCTCCTCTTCCTCCTGGAAGTTGACACAGTACTGCAGTATGTTCTGTACAAGTATCTAAAACCGGTAGTTCTTGAAGTTGGTTAACAATATCCTCTCTAACAAACTCAGCACCCATTATATTAAGATCGAATTTCACATTCTGACCCACAACAAACTTTGCTCTATTTAATGCATCATTGAATTTATTTAATACTTTATTTAGAGGAACTCCTTGTTCTTGCGCCAATTCAGTAGAAATACCATGGATTTTTTCCGCATCGAATGGAATATTAAATCCATTAGGTTGAATTAAATAGTCCTGATGCTCAATGCAATTACCCATTGAGTCGTGCAACTGCCATGCAATTTGTATAGCTCTAGGCCAGTTATCCGTATCTGTAATTGGTGCATCCCAACGCTTTGGCAAACCTGTAGTTTCGGTATCAAATATTAAATACATAGAGTTCTTTTGATGTAAAAAATCAGAACTTTAAAATTAATAAATAATGGTACTTTAATAAAATGAAGTTATAAACAGTTGTAAACAAAAAACGCCACCTTTTAGGTAGCGTTTTGAAACATATTTTATCATTTATTTATGCGTCCAAATAATCTGGAACACCATCGCCATCTGTATCTACAGCATCTGCGGGATTACCATCTCCATTTGGATCTGCATTTTCATTTATAGTTAAAATACCATCTCCATCATCATCATTATCTAAATGGTCTGGTGTGCCATCACCATCAGTATCTCCTGTTTCAAAATTTGAAAAAATTCCATCACCGTCATCGTCATTGTCCAAAAAGTCAACATCACCATCACCATCTGTATCAATTGGGTCTCCATTGGCATCAAAAGCTTCATCAATTGTTAATACGCCATCACCATCATCATCATCATCTAAATAATTTACAATTCCATCATTATCACTGTCATCATTTCCGAAATTGCCATCACCATTAAAATCCTCAAGGATATTAGCAATACCATCACCATCATTATCATTACAATTAAGGTCATTAAAAATTAGCTGTGTAGTTCCGTCACCAGGACCGCAAACATTTATTTCCTCAAGGAGGTAAAATCTGTATTGGTCACAAAGTGCTATGTAAGTCCCAATTGTAGCACCACTAAATTGGTTCTCTGCCTCTAACCTATTGGAAATAGTTTGGGCACAAGTTATCTGACAGTCTCCTAAACTATCAATTATACCTTGTATTGCTCCATCTACATCACCACAATAATTTCGCTGTGTGTTTAATGCGGCAATATAATTGTTGCATGCATCAGCTAAGACTGCTGCATCTATAAAATCTAATTCTGGAGCAAAAGTTGCCTCATAGGCAAGTCTAGCTGAAAGAGCATTAACTTGTACATCTTCACATGAAACAGGGTCTGCAGGGAACTCACCGAACTCCAATGGTACTTTATAGAAAATTCCGTTAGTAAAACCAATAGAGTTAAAACCAGATTCATCAAACGCCAAAAATCTGTAAGTGCCAGTAAAAGTTGCATTTACTAAATCAATTTCTTCAATTACGATTTCGCCTAATTCAGGATAAACAGATACACTCTCATCTGGTCTATTATTAGTAGAATATCTCGTATCAAATGCATCTCTGTAAACTGCTTCTATTGTATTAACATCACCAAAAATATAAGTGCCTTCAGCAACAGTTGGTATTTTAAGTTCTACAGTCTCAATATTATTGGTCCCAACTATTGTTAAAAAACCGTTTGCTTCAATACCTGCATAGAAAACTTTAGCTCTCCAGAGTTCATTTTCTCTATCGCCTTGAAAAGCAGGATTGTTAAATTGAATTTCATCACCACAACTAAAAATCAAAAGAAAAGTGAGAGATAAGAGGAATATTTTTTTCATTCTAATTTGCAATTTTTACTACGATTCAAATATAACGAATCAGGCATGTCAAAAGTATAATATTTTTTAAAATTGACTAATGTGTGTTAAAGCATTGAAAATTGAAAAAATGTATTATCTTTGCGCCCTCATTAATAACAGAGGTCGAGAACCTCACTAATTAATTATTATGCCTGTAAAAATCAGATTGCAAAGACACGGTAAAAAAGGAAAACCTTATTACTGGATTGTAGCGGCAGATGGTCGCTCAAAAAGAGATGGTAAATACCTTGAAAAATTAGGTGCTTACAACCCAAACACTAACCCAGCAACAATTGAGTTGAATGTAGATAAGTCTGTACAATGGTTACAGAATGGTGCACAACCAACTGATACTGCTAGAGCAATTTTATCTTATAAAGGTGCTTTATTGAAGAATCATTTAGCTGGTGGTGTTAAAAAAGGCGCATTAACTGAAGAACAAGCTGAAAGCAAATTCAATGCTTGGTTGGAAGAAAAAATGGCTAAAGTTCAAGCAAAAGCAGATGGGTTATCTAAAGCTGACGCAGAAGCTAAAGCCTTAGCTTTAGAAGCTGAGAAAGCGGTAAACGAAGCCAGAATTGCAGCAGCTACTCCAGAAGTTGAAGAAGAAGAGGTTGCAGAAGATGCAACAACAGAAGAAACAACAGCTTCAAACGAAGAAGAATAAAAATTAAATTTTTATACTTTTAAACTCCGATAGTTTCTATCGGAGTTTTTTATTTACTACCAATATGAGAAAGGAAGATTGTTTCTATCTAGGCAAGATTGTTAAAAAATACAGTTTTAAAGGTGAGCTATTGGCAAAATTAGACACTGATGAACCTGATTTGTACGATAGTCTTGATGCCATTTTTATTGATTTACGTGGGAATTTGATTCCTTTTTTTATTGAAAAATCCCAATTGCATAAATCCAACCTTTTACGACTTAAATTAGAAGATGTTGATAGCGAAGCTGATGCTGACTCTCTACTTAAATCTGATCTTTATTTACCACTAGAATTGTTGCCAAAACTAGAAGGTGACAAATTTTATTTTCATGAGGTAATTGGTTTTAACATTACAGATGAAAAATTTGGCAACGTTGGCATTTTAAAAAACATCAATGACGCTACTGCACAAGCACTATTTGAAATAGATAGAAATGGTACTGAAATCCTAATCCCTATGAATGATGAATTTATAATTAAGGTTGATAGGAAAAACAAAACGATTTTTGTGAATACACCAGAAGGATTAATAGACCTATACCTCGAGGAGTAATTATAATTATACATGTCAGATCTATTTAAATTCAAACAATTTTCAGTTAAGCAAGATAAATGTGCCATGAAAATTGGGACAGATGGTGTTCTGCTAGGCGCATGGTCTACAATTGATCATAAACCCTTTTCAATATTAGATATTGGATCTGGTACAGGAATTATTTCATTAATGCTTGCTCAAAGAAGTAATGCTCAAGTTATTGAAGCTATTGAGATAGATGCTGACGCCTTTGAACAATGTGCAGAAAACTTTGAGAATTCAACATGGAATGACCGATTATTTTGTTACCATGCTTCACTCATGGAATTTGTTGAGGAAGTGAACGACAAGTACGATTCTATTATTTGCAATCCGCCATTTTATTCTGAAAATTTTAAAACAAATAATAAGGCGCGTGATTTGGCAAGATTTAATGATGCCATGCCTTTTGAACATCTTGTTTATGCAGCTGGCAATTTATTAAGTCCTACTGGTATATTTTCAACCATAATACCATACAAGGAAGAGGCAAAATTCATCAATTTGGCATTACAAACTGGTCTAAAGTTGATAAAACTTACCCGAGTAAAAGGTCATAAAAATTCTGAAATTAAAAGAAGCCTAATGGCTTTTTCCTTTGAAACTCACCAACCAAAAATTTCAGAATTATTAATTGAAAATTCTCGACATAATTACACTGATGATTATATAGAATTGACCAAAGATTTTTACTTGAAAATGTAGTGCTTTGGTTGGGCAATGAAAACGTTTTCGTTACTTTTGTTTTTTATAAATTTTAATTTCAATTATGAAGCCAGATTTATTTGAAGCTCCAGATTATTATAACCTTGATGATCTGTTTACAGAAGAACATAAGTTAGTAAGAGATGCCGCCAGAGAATGGGTAAAAAGAGATGTCTCTCCAATTATAGAAGATTATGCACAACGCGCAGAATTTCCTAAGCAAATAATCAATGGATTAGCAGAAATTGGTGCTTTTGGACCATACATTCCCGAAGAATATGGTGGTGCAGGATTAGATCAAATATCTTATGGTCTTATTATGCAAGAAATTGAACGTGGTGACTCAGGTGTAAGAAGTACAGCATCTGTTCAATCTTCTCTTGTAATGTATCCTATTTGGAAATATGGAACTGAAGAACAACGGCTAAAATTTCTACCAAAATTAGCGTCAGGTGAATGGATGGGATCATTTGGTTTAACAGAACCAGACCATGGCAGTAATCCTTCTGGCATGACTACCAGTTTCAAAGATATGGGTGATTATTACTTGTTAAATGGTGCTAAACTATGGATTAGCAACTCACCTTTCTGTGATGTAGCTGTGGTATGGGCTAAAAATGAAGAAGGGCGTATTCATGGACTAATCGTTGAGAGAGGTATGGATGGATTCTCAACTCCAGAAACTCATAATAAATGGTCGTTAAGGGCTTCGGCTACTGGTGAATTGATTTTTCAAGATGTTAAGGTTCCAAAAGAAAACTTACTGCCGAATAAATCTGGTTTAGGCGCACCACTTGGGTGTTTAGATTCAGCTCGATACGGTATTGCATGGGGAGCCATTGGTGCTGCTATGGATTGTTACGACACTGCATTGCGTTACTCTAAAGAGCGAATTCAGTTTGGAAAACCTATTGCCGCTTTTCAGCTACAACAAAAAAAGCTTGCAGAAATGATTACCGAAATAACTAAAGCACAATTGCTTGCTTTTAGACTTGGGCAATTAAAAAATGAAAATAGAGCAACTTCAGCTCAAATATCCATGGCAAAACGAAATAATGTTGATATGGCTATTAAAATAGCTCGGGAAGCAAGACAAATGCTTGGCGGAATGGGTATAACTGGTGAATACAGTATAATGCGACATATGATGAATTTAGAAAGTGTTATTACTTATGAAGGTACACACGATATTCATTTGCTTATAACTGGTCTTGATATTACGGGCTTAAACGCATTCAAATAAAATATTCTTATAAAAATTTTGAAATGCTTCCACTTATCTGGAAGCATTTTATTGTTTAGGGATGTTGTATCTTTACCGAGATGAAAAAGTTCTATCTACTTTTAATTATTATTTGCTCATATAGTTGCACATCTGATGACACTGAACAAGTCATACCCAAAACTTATAATATTTTATCATTGGGCGATAGCTATACAAAAGGGCAAGGTGTATGCGATACATGCGGCTACCCTGTTCAATTAAAAGATAGTTTAGTTACAAAGTTTAGCATTCAAGATACTTTTAACCTCAAGGTAATAGCTGAAACCGGATGGAATACTTCAAATCTCATTAATGGAATATCAAGTGAGAACCTCACAAATGATTATGATTTAGTGACCTTATTAATTGGTGTTAACAATCAGTTTCAAAATAGGCCTTTTTCTTGGTTTGAAGAAGATTTCCCAGAGCTTGTAAATACCGCAACAGCCCTTGCGAAAGGAGATAAAAATAATGTGATAATCATTTCCATACCAGATTATGCCAATACTGGCTTTGGTCAAGCTTTTGGAGGCGCCACTATTACAGATGAAATTACAGTATATAATGCATTCATTGAAAGCTTCTGCAATGAGAACAACTATAATTTAATCGATGCTCAAGATTTAATTTTTGAAGGTCTTACAAACCCTGAACTTATTGCGCCAGATAATTTACATCCTTCCGAATTTGCTTATTCTCAATTAGTGACACAATTACTTCCCTTAGCATATGAAATGCTAATGGAATAAATTGCGTAAATTCGATTTATGTCTTCAAAAAGTAGATTAAAAAAGGCTTATAAAAACGCATTTCGTATTCCGTTCAATGACGATTCTAAGTTTATTTTATTTAGCGATTGTCATAGAGGAGACAATAGCTTTGCAGATGATTTTACTAATAATCGCAACATCTATTTCCATGCGCTAAAACATTATTACAATAACGGGTTTAATTACTGTGAGCTTGGTGATGGTGATGAGCTATGGGAAAACTTATCGTTTAATTCCATCTTGCACGCTCATAAAAATGTTTTCATGCTTATGAAGCAATTTCATGATGAGGAGCGACTTCATATGATTTGGGGTAACCATGATATGGTTTATCGGAATGAAAACTATGTGAAAAAATACCTAAACACCTATTTTGACCCTAAAACAGGTAATGACGAAGAACTGTTTTGCGACATAAAATACCATGAAGGCATTGTACTAGAACATTCAGATACAAAACAAGAGTTATTCTTGTGTCATGGTCATCAAGCAGATTGGTGGAATTATCTCTTTTGGAAATGGAGCAGATTTATGGTAAGAATTCTGTGGAAACCTCTTAACGTTATGGGTATTGCAGATCCAACAAGTCCAGCAAAAAATTATAAAGAGCTTATTAAAGTTGAACGGCGTACAAAAAAATGGATCATAGAAAACGAAAATCTAGTTACCGTAACTGGACATACGCATCGACCTCGATTTCCCGAACCTGGTGATATTGCATTTTTTAATGATGGGAGTTGTGTGCATCCTAGAAGTATTACCGGACTAGAAATTGAAAATGGGAAAATTGCACTTATCAAATGGCAAATTTCTACAGCTGATGATGGTACTTTGAAAATTGTTCGGGTACTATTAGAAGGCCCAGCACCTCTAATTGATTATAAAACTGAATAAAAAGTCACATTGCTAGGATTCTGGAGCCAACTCTACTTCTAAGCCAACGAGTTCTGGAGTAATTGGAATTTGACATCCCAATCTACTATTGTCTTTCACATAAAAAGCTTCAGACAACATTGCTTCTTCATCATCTGTCATTTCGGGTAAGTCATTATCGCTTAAGATATAACATTGACAAGAAGCACACATTACCATTCCACCACATATACCTACTGTGCCCTCTGGTGCTAATTCGTATGACCTAACCACTTCCATTAGGTTCATTGCCATATCTGTTGGTGCTGACACCTTGTGAGGGACACCTTCTCTATCTGTTATTTTGATTGTAATATCCACAACTCTATAAAATTACGGGCAAAAATAGGTGAATATCTTGAAAAACTATAACTCCCATAAGTTATAAAACCTACACTATTAAAATTTTATGAAAATTTAACGGATTGCTTAACCTGACATAAGTCATATAATCCTAGACCCCAAATAACTAATTTAGTGATTTGTGATTAGGCATAGAACAACAAGGTATGAATTCCCTACTAAAAAATAGAAATACATTTGTTCACGCTGGTATTATTTCTAAAATAAACAGCGACTCTGTTGTTATAACTCTAGAACAAAATATACAATGTGAGTCGTGCCAGGTCAAAGGCTCATGTGGTCTTTCGGAATTAAGCACTAAAAAAGTTGAAGCTCATGATTTAGAAAATTCATTTAGAATTAATGAGAAAGTATTAGTCACGTTAAAAAAAATCACAGGCTTAAAGGCCGTGTTCTGGGCCTATGTTTTTCCTTTTATCTTAATGGTTTTTACATTAGTAATTACTTCAAGCTTATTAAAAGAGTGGTTAGCTGGTTTGTTAGCACTTTTTGTCTTAATCCCTTATTACGCTTTACTCTATTTTTTAAAAAACAAACTTATAGCAACGTTTAAAATTTCGGTCTTAAAAACATAGTTTTATTATGACAGAATCTATCTTAAATAGTGTTCTTTTATTAGCATCATTAGGTATGATTGCAGCAGTAGTGCTCTTTTTTGTATCTAAAAAATTCTATGTTTATGAAAATCCAATGATAGCTGAGGTTGAAGAAATACTTCCCGCAGCTAATTGTGGTGGTTGTGGCTCTCCAGGATGTAAAGCTTTTGCAGATATGCTTGTTAATACTGAAGATATCTCAGAATTGTTTTGTCCGGTTGGAGGAAATGATGTCATGAAGCAAGTATCAGAAATCTTAGGTAAAGAGGTTGCAGAAAAAGACCCAACAGTAGCAGTAATACTTTGTCAAGGAGGTTGTGATGTTAGGCCAAAAACTACTATTTATCAAGGTCCTAGAACTTGTGCTATTTCTGCCATGGTATATGGCGGAGAAACCGATTGTCAATATGGTTGCTTAGGCGACGGTGATTGTGTTGCAGTATGTGATTTTGACGCTATGCATATGGATGAAAACACAGGTTTGCCAGTAATTGACACGGACAAATGCACATCTTGTGAAGCTTGTGTAAAAGCTTGTCCGAGAGATATTATTGAAATGCGTCCACGTAATAAACGAGACTTAAAAATATTTGTTGGATGTCTTAATGAAGATAAAGCTGGTATTGCAAAAAAGGCTTGTGATGTTGCTTGTATTGGTTGCTCTAAGTGTGAAGATATTTGTCCTAAAGATGCTGTTATTATGACAGACACCTTAGCTTATATAGACCCTATTGCATGTACGCTTTGTAGAAAATGTGTTGAGGTATGTCCAACACACTCTATTATAGAAACTAACTTTCCACCAAAAAAAGTAAGAAAACCGAAAGAGGTAAAGCCCAAAGCAAAAAATGTAATTTTAGATAAAGCAAGTGTAAAATCACAAAATCCTCAAGCTAATGCTTAAAACATTTCCAAAAGGAGGAATTCATCCCGAAGAAAATAAAATTACGTCTTCAAAAGCGATCAAAAGGATGCCTGTACCAAAGGTTGTATATGTTCCAATTGCGCAACATATTGGAATTCCTTCAGAAATAATTGTGGAAAAAAAAGATAAAGTTGAAATCGGACAAGTTATAGCTAAGTCTGGTGGATTTGTATCTTCTAATATTCATACACCAGTAACTGGAACTGTTACCAAGCTTGATATGATTGTTGATTCAAGTGGCTATAAAAAACAATGCATCGTCATAAGAACCGATCAAAAAAATGAATCAAATTTTGAAGTCCCTAATTTTCCTTTAAAAAAGGAAATAACCATGGACCAAAAAGACATCCTACAACATATTACCGATTCTGGTATTGTGGGTTTAGGTGGAGCTACTTTTCCATCTCATGTAAAACTAGATCTTAAAAATGACAACAAAATTGATTGTTTAATTATTAATGGTGTAGAGTGCGAACCTTATTTAACAGCCGATCATAGATTAATGCTTGAAAAAGCAGATGAGATTATTGTTGGGATTCAAATTTTAATGCATGCCCTGCATATTAATGAAGCCATTATAGGAATTGAAAATAACAAAAAGGATGCTATTGCTGTTTTAAAAAATGCCGCCCAAGATGATAAAAGAATTAAAGTCGCAGCTCTAAAGGTTAAATATCCACAAGGCAGTGAAAAACAACTTATAAAGGCTATCCTAAAACGCGAAGTACCTAAAGGAGGATTACCCATGGATGTTGGCGTAATTGTGCATAATGTAGGAACAATTTTCGCCATTTATCAGGCCGTGCAATATGACCAACCATTAATTGAACGCGTTGTAACAGTGACAGGGAAAAAGATAGAAAACGCTTCAAATTTTTGGGTGAAAATTGGGACACCAATCAAAGATTTAGTAGCAGAAGTTGGTGGTTTACCAGAAGGCACCCGCAAAATAGTGAATGGTGGACCAATGATGGGAAAAGCCATAAAAAATACGGATGTACCTGTTACAAAAGGAACCTCGGGAATATTAGTTATCTCAGAAGATGAAGCCAGTAGGCAAGAATCAAAAAACTGTATACGATGTGGTCAATGTGTCTTTGTTTGTCCAATGGGATTAGAACCTCATTTATTAATGAATTTATCAGAAAAAGGTTTTTACGAACGTATGGCAGATGAAGATGCGATGACTTGCATAGAATGTGGTTCTTGTAGTTATATATGCCCATCACATAGACCGTTGTTAGACTACATAAGATTTGGAAAAAGTATTGTTAAAAAATTAAACACTACAAAGAACTAATATGGCAGATCCAATTATTATTTCAGCCTCACCGCACATTCATTCAGCCAGAACATCAAAAAAAGTTATGTATGATGTGCTTTATGCACTGATTCCTGCTTTTCTGGTGTCTGTTTATGTTTTTGGAATAAGTGCTTTAATACTGACCTCAGTTGCTGTGATTTCGTGTATTGCCTTTGAATATATCATTCAAAAATATCTTCTAAAAACAGAAATTACAATTACAGATGGTTCTGCATTGATAACAGGAATTTTATTGGCCTTTAATTTACCTGCAACCTTACCTATCTGGATGATTGTTGTTGGTTCATTAATTGCTATAGGAGTTGCAAAACTATCTTTTGGTGGATTGGGTTATAATATTTTTAATCCTGCACTTGTTGGTCGTGTATTTTTACTTATTTGTTTTCCGGTTCAAATGACCTCATGGCCTATTGCTGTTGAAAATTATTTATCATTAGATGCAATTACTGGTGAAACTACTTTAGGAATTATTAAAGAAGGGCTAATGTATGGTGAAACAATGACCACACTTAGCGAAAAAATACCTTCAACAATGGAATTACTTATTGGCACTACAAGTGGATCGGCAGGAGAGATGTCTGCACTAGCATTGCTTCTTGGTGGTATCTTTTTAATTGTTAGAAAAGTGATTACCTGGCACATACCAGCAACCATTATTGTAACTATGGCTATTATGACAGGAATCTTCTGGTTAGTAAATCCCGAAATTTATGCAAGCCCAATAATACATATTTTGTCAGGTGGAGCTATTCTGGGAGCTTTCTATATGGCAACTGATTTAGTTACTAGTCCAATGACTAAAAAAGGCATGATGATATTCGCTATAGGAATTGCAGTTATTACGGTAGTGATACGATTATTTGGAGCCTATCCTGAAGGTATTTCATTCGCTATATTAATTATGAATGCCTTTGTTCCTCTTATCGATAAGTATTTTAAACCAAGACGATTTGGAAACAAAATCAAATCAAAAATCGTGTAACTATGAGTAAAAAAGAATCTACTTTTTTTAATATGATCATTGCACTTTTTGTAATTACAATTATTGCAGGTGCGTCTCTTGGTTTTATAAATGATATCACTAAAGGCCCAAAAGCGAGAGCAAAGTTAGAGAGAAAGGTAAATGCCTTAAAACAAGTTTTACCAGAATTTAATAACAACCCGGTTGAAGATGTATTAATGCTGAAATCAGATAAAGCAAAAGACAGTATCGAAATTTACACAGGAACTTTTGATAACAAACCTATAGGAACTGCCGTTATTGGTTCTTCTGAAAAAGGATATAGTGGTTTGGTTAAAATAATGGTTGGATTTAATCCTGATGGAAGCATTAAAAACATTGTTGTATTAGAGCAAAAAGAAACACCTGGTCTAGGAACTAAAATGAAGAGTGAAAAATTTATAAGACAGTTTAAAGGTAAAAAGCCATCAGAGTTTAATCTAAAACCACAAAAAAATGGTGGTGACGTAGATGCCATAGCCGGAGCAACTATTTCTACTCGTGCTTTTGGTGAAGCGACTCAAATGGCGTACGATGTATTTTTGGAAACAAACGCATCTAAAAATTAAATATCATGGCACAGAAAATAACACAAAAAGAGAACTTTTTAAAAGGGATTGTAAAAGACAACCCTGTTTTTGTAATGTTATTAGGTATGTGTCCAACTTTAGGAGTCACCTCATCGGCTTTTAATGGCTTAGGAATGGGAATTGCAACTCTATTTGTATTACTAATGTCTAACATAGTTGTATCCTTAATTAAATCTCAAATACCAAGTAAAGTGAGGATCCCTGCATTTATTATCATTATTGCGTCTTTTGTGACCATTGTAGAAATGGTACTAGAAGCCTACATACCTTTCTTATATGAACAGCTTGGTATCTTCATTCCTTTAATAGTAGTAAACTGTTTAATATTAGGACGTGCTGAAGCTTTCGCATCAAAAAACAATTTATGGTCATCTATTGTTGATGCCTTAGGTATGGGAATTGGATTTACTATAGCTTTAACAGCTTTAGGAGCAGTGCGTGAAATATTAGGAAATGGGAGCTTGTTTGATTTCAGTTTTGTATCAGAAGATGCCAATACTTTAATTCTTTTTATTCTACCTCCAGGAGCTTTTATAGCATTGGCATATTTATCTATTGTATTCAATAAAGTGTCTAAAACAAACTAACAAATGGAATATATTTTAATCCTCATAGCCGCTGTTTTTGTAAACAATATTGTACTGTCCCAATTTTTAGGAATTTGTCCTTTTTTAGGTGTTTCTAACAGAGTTTCGACATCGATAGGGATGTCTGGCGCAGTCTTATTTGTAATGACCATTGCCACTACTGTGACTTATTTATTGCATGAATATATTTTAGTTCCTGCTGGATTAAATTATTTAAGAACCATCACTTTTATTTTAGTCATTGCCGCTTTAGTGCAGATGGTAGAAATTATTTTAAAAAAAGTGAGTCCAGCATTATATCAAGCCTTAGGTGTGTTTTTACCATTAATTACGACTAACTGCGCAGTCTTAGGAGTTGCAATATTGGCATTAGGATTAGAAGATAGTAGCTTAGTTAAAGCTGTATTTTTTGCAATTTCAAATGCTATTGGTTTTGCCTTAGCTTTAATAGTTTTTGCTAGTATAAGAGAGCGACTAGAATTAGCAAATATTCCAGAAGGTATGAAAGGTGTGCCTATAAACTTGTTAGTTGCAGGACTTTTATCTTTAGCTTTTTTAGGATTTGCAGCATTAGTTTAAGACAAGAATGGAATAAGTAATTGCTATTCTATTTGCAGTAGGCCTATGACCTTAAAAACAAATCGTTACATCAATGAGAAAATACGGATTAATAATATTTAGTTTTTTATTATTGACTTTCGGTTGTAATAATGAGCCTCAAATAATTAATAAAGAGCCATGGATTGATAAACCAGTATCTCTATGGCCCGATTTCGCCTTAACAAATACTATTAGTTTTGCAGATACTACCTATTCTGATTTCGCAAATTCATTTTTAATAAATACAGGAATTGATACTATAGGAGTATCATGCAAACACCTGTTTATGGTTTTTGAAAAACAGCCAGGAATAAATAATATTGATTTAGGTACCGAGTTTCGGTATTGGAATTTATATCCAAAAAATAAAAAGGACAATACTGTTTCAATAAAGCGATTAATAAATAGAAACTTAAACGAAAAGATTGGGAGTTATAACACCCTTAAGGTACGAGATTGGATTATTTTTGAGACTGAAGACGTAAATACTGAAGTATACCCACTAAAGATTAGATTTAAACCTGTTAGAAAAAATGAAATTGTCTATGCAGTTGGCTGGGGAGTTAAACAGAAAGATAATAGTAAACCTGCACTTATAAAGCTTCAATGCTTTGACAATCTTGGTGACTATTTTTATACAACACGTTTAAAAACCGATACTCAACCTCATGGACGGAGCGGTTCCCCTGTAATTGACAAAAATGGCTATTTGGTAGGAATTGTTTCTGGTCAAGAAGGAAACTTAGGCGTTATTGGTAGTGTAAACTATTTAAAGAAAATACTTGATAAGTACAATATTAAATATATAAAACCCAGTCGCTAAGGCTGTTATGAGTAATTACATAGCAGGACTACTTCACTATATTAATTCACTTCGTAAGTTTCTCCTGAAAAGAAAAGATCATCTGTTTTTGTAAATTTTGAATTTGCCATGACTTCTTTCGTTAAAGCATCTTCTCGTTCTTCTAAAGTAACATCATCAAAACTTCTTATTATACCAGTAACTAATGGGTATTCTAATCTAACTAACATTTGATGCAACGTCGGGTCTTGTTCTTTTGCATTATGTACTAAAATATCTGCTTCCGTAATTCCATTTTCGCCAAGCGTCACGACCTCGAGTTTTAATCTATTTAATACCAGTCCTTTATCCTTGTTTTTACCAAAAATCATTGGTTTACCGTGTTCAACAAATAATTGTTTATCCGTTCTAACGTTTTTATCTGTGTATTTTGAAAAACAACCGTCATTAAAAATTACGCAATTCTGTAATATTTCAATTAAAGACGTGCCATTAAATTTTTCAGCATCTATAAAAATTTGCTTCATTTCATTTGGTGTGTTTCCACCTATTCTTGCAAAAAAGCGTGCTTGGGCTCCAATAGCCAATTCTCCTGGTTGAAATGGAGGTTGTGTATTGCCATATGGAGATGACTTCGTTTTTTGACCAACTAAAGAGGTTGGAGAGAATTGACCTTTGGTTAATCCATAAATTTCGTTATTAAAGAGTATAATATTTAAATTGATGTTTCTACGCAAAACGTGAATAAAATGATTACCTCCTATTGCCATACCATCGCCATCACCTGTAATTACCCAAACACTTAAATTTGGATTTGCCAGTTTAACACCAGAGGCTATAGCTGGTGCCCTTCCGTGAATTCCATGCATGCCATAAGTATCCATATAATAAGGGAAACGAGAAGAACATCCAATACCAGAAATAAAAACTACATCCTCTTTTTTTACACCCATTTCTGGTAATGCCTTTTGCATTGATCTTAAAATAACATAATCGTCACAACCTGGACACCATCTCACTTCCTGATCGCTTGCAAAATCCTTAAATGTGTATTTTTCTAAAGCGTTTGTTTCCATAATTAATTGAGTAATTGCTTAAATTTCTCCGTAAGTTCTGTATTACCAAATGGTAAACCTTGAATTTTGTTGAATTGTAAAAAGCTAAACGAATTGAAATTCATTCTTAAAATACTAGCAAATTGTCCATTGTTCAACTCACAAACAACTATTTTTTTAAACCTACTCAAAATAGCTTCTGTGTTCTTTGGTAATGGATTTATATAATTAAAATGAGCATATCCAATCTTGTCATAGCCAGTATTATTCAATTGTTTTACTGCGGAATGTAAACTACCGTATGTCCCACCCCATCCTACAACAAGTAAATCACCCGACTTAGCAAATTCAGTTTCTAATTTAGGAATATAATTTTCTACACGTTTAATTTTTTCAGCCCTAATTTGTGTCATGTATTCATGATTTTCAGGAACATGAGAAACGTCTCCAGTAGTTTTATCTTTTTCTAAACCTCCAATTCTATGTTCCAATCCAAAGGTGCCAGGAACAGCCCAATCACGTGCCAACGTCTCATTATTCCTATCATAGGGATTCCAATTTTCTTTAACTTCCTTAATTCTACTATTTCTAATTTCTGGCATTTCTGCAACCGACATAATTTGCCATGGCTCAGATCCATTTGCTATATATCCGTCAGTTAATAAAATAACTGGAGTCATATGCTCTAAGGCCAATTTAGCCGCATTGAATGCATATTTAAAACAATCTGAAGGTGTACTTGCTGCAATCACAATTACAGGGCTTTCACCATTTCTACCGTACATTGCTTGCATTAAATCTGACTGCTCCGTTTTGGTTGGTAACCCGGTCGATGGACCTCCTCTTTGCACGTTAACAACAACTAAAGGTAATTCTACCATCATAGCTAAACCCAATGCCTCACTTTTTAATGCAAGACCTGGACCTGATGTGGTAGTAATTGCCAAATCACCTGCAAATGATGCTCCAATTGCTGATGTTATTCCAGCAATTTCATCTTCTGCCTGAAAAGCTTTTACTCCAAAATGTTTATGCTTTACTAATTCGTGCAAAATGTCCGTTGCAGGTGTTATTGGGTAAGATCCCAAAAATAATTCTATGCCAGATTTTTCTGCTGCAGCTAAAAACCCCCAAGCTGTTGCAGTATTTCCACTTATTATTCTATAAGTGCCAGGAGCCATATTCGCAGGAGAAATTGTGTATGAATTTGGAATTAACTCTAATGTTTCAGCAAAATAAAAACCAGCATTTAATACTTTAGTATTCGCTTCTATTAACTGGGGTTTAGTTGCAAATTTCTTATTAAAAAAGTCAATGGTGTAATCTGTAGAACGATGATACATCCAATACACCATACCTAAAGCAAACATATTTTTGCTTCTTGTGATACTCTTATTGTCTAATCCTTTAACATCTTTTAAAGCCTCTTTCGTAAGCGATGAAATGGCAACTTCAATAATTCGGTAATTATCAAGACTTCCATCTTCTAACGGATTTGTCTCATACCTCGCTTTTTCTAAATTCTTTTTACTAAACGCATCAGTATCTATTATGATGGTGTGCCCTGGCTTTACAGCATAAAGATTAGTTTTTAAGCCTGCAGGGTTCATCGCCACTAGCAAATCTACATCATCTCCTGGTGTACTAATTTCTACACTACCAATATGAACTTGAAAGCCAGAAACACCATATAAACTTCCTTGAGGCGCTCTAATTTCTGAAGGATAATTAGGAAACGTTGAAACATCATTTCCAATCATGGCAGAAGTATCGGAAAATTGAGTACCTGTTAACTGCATACCATCACCAGAATCTCCAACAAATCGTATAACAACGGCCTCTATAACTTCAGGTTGTGTATCTTCTAAATGGATATTCATAACAAGTTAGTATTATTCAATTCTAAGTTTATTGAACCACATGACGGTTAAATGTCAAATTTACCTTCTACTATTAAAATACAACATGATTTTTATCATATTAAAAACGCGTGAGAACTTTTACTTTTACTAACGTATTTTATAAAATCAAGTAATTATGGCAATTATAATCACAGACGAATGCATCAACTGCGACGCTTGTATATCTGAATGTCCTAACAATGCAATTTACGAACCAGACCAAGAATGGACCTATGCAGAGGAAACGGAATTAAGTGGCGCTATAACTACTCCAAGTGGAGTTGAAGTTGACGCTGACGAAGAAAATGACCCTATATCTGAAGAATTCTATTTTATTGTTCCTGATAAATGTACAGAATGTAAAGGATTCCATGACGAACCACAGTGTGCTTCTGTATGTCCTGTGGATTGCTGTGTTCCTGATGAAGATAATTTAGAAACTGAAGAAGCTTTGTTAGAGAAAAAAGCATGGCTACATGGTGAATAACAAGCACTAAATGCTTTAGTTTTTACCAAAATCTATTCTTAAGAATAAAACCCATCATGACACTTGCCTATGGCGATGGTAATTAATATAATTTATTATGAAAAAAGAGTTTCCAAAACTTATTTGTGATGCCAACGAGGCCGTTGCAATGGTTGCTCATAAAACCAATGAGGTTTGTGCAATCTACCCAATTACTCCAGCATCGCCAATGGGCGAACACGTAGACATTTATAGCTCCAAAGGACAAAAAAATATTTGGGGAAATATCCCAAGAATTGTTGAAATGCAAAGTGAAGGTGGTGCTTCTGGTGCTGTACATGGTTCATTGCAGGCTGGTGCTCTAACAACAACCTTTACAGCCTCTCAAGGCTTATTATTGATGATCCCTAATATGTATAAAATGGCTGGTGAGTTATTACCATCCGTTATACACGTAGCCGCTAGAACTGTTGCTACACATGCATTATCGATTTTTGGTGATCATTCTGATGTTATGGCAGCAAGACAAACAGGGTTTTCAATGTTGTTTGGTGGCTCAGTACAGGAGGCTCAAGATATGGCACTGATTTCTCAAGTAGCTACCTTAAAATCTAGAATACCTTTCATGAATATTTTTGATGGGTTTAGAACATCTCATGAAATTTCTAAAATAGATAGTATTACTGATGACATAATTAAAGATATGATGCCAGAAGATGCAATATTGGCTCATAAAAAAAGATCATTAGATCCAGATAATCCTGTAATAAGAGGTACATCTCAAAATCCCGATGTATTCTTCCAAGCCAGAGAAGCAGCTAACCTGTATTATGACAAAGTTCCTGATATTGTGGATGACACCATGAAAACGTTTTACAAACACACAGGAAGACGTTATAGCTTGTTCTATTATGTTGGCCATCCTGAAGCTGAAAAAGTAATCGTAATAATGGGATCTGGCCAAGGCCCTGTGATGGAGGCTGTAGATACCATGGTTAAAAATGGTGAGAAAGTAGGTGCTATTATAGTACGCTTATTCAGACCATTCTCAATTAGTCATTTTATTGATGCGCTTCCAGAAACCGTTAAAAAAGTTGCCGTATTAGATAGAACAAAAGAACCGGGTAGTCTTGGTGAACCTCTATATCAAGATATTGTAACTGCATTTATGGAAAGTGACAGAGTAATGCCAGAAATAATTGGTGGACGTTATGGATTATCATCTAAAGAGTTTGATCCTGCAATGGTCAAAGCAGTATATGATGAGCTGGATAAAGAAAGTCCTAAAAACCACTTCACAGTTGGTATTAATGACGATGTTTCATTTAGAAGTTTAGATGTTGGTAGTAGATTACATACTGTTAAAACAACATTTAATTGTATGTTCTACGGCCTAGGTTCTGATGGTACAGTTGGTGCAAACAAAAACTCAATTAAGATTATTGGTGAAACCACAGATAACTATGTACAAGGGTATTTTGTTTATGACTCTAAAAAAGCAGGTGCTCAAACCGTATCCCATTTACGTTTTGGGCCTAAACCAATATACTCAACTTATTTAATTCATAAAGCAAACTTTATTGCTTGTCATCAATTCAATTTTATTGAAAAATATGACATCCTTAAGAATATTAAAAAAGGCGGTACATTCTTATTAAACTCTCCTTTTGATAAAGATACTGTTTGGGAAATCCTTCCTAAAAAAATGCAGGAAGAGATTGTAGAAAACGAATTAGATTTTTATGTAATTGATGCAACAAAAGTAGCTCAAGAAGCAAATTTAGGTAAACGTACCAATACCGTATTACAAACGTGTTTCTTCGCAATTTCTGGTGTACTACCAAAAGACGAAGCCATCGCAAAAATTAAAGAAGCAATTGTAAAATCGTATTCTAAAAAAGGTGATGCTGTTGTTCAGATGAATTTTAACGCTGTTGATAAATCTTTAGAAAATCTTCAAAAAGTTGAATATCCAAAACAAGTAACAAGTGATGCTGAATTGAAGCCAATGATGACTGGAAACGCTGACCCATTTGTAAAAGAAGTTTTAGGAAAAATATTAGCAGGAAAAGGCGATGAACTACCGGTTAGTGCATTCCCAGCAGATGGAACGTTCCCAACAGGAACAACTCAATTTGAAAAACGCGGTATTGCAGATAAGATTCCTGTTTGGGATGGTGAAGATTTCTGTACACAATGTAATAAATGTGTAGTCATTTGTCCACATGCTGCTATTAGAGCAAAGGTTGTTGCAAACGAAGAGCTAATCGACGCTCCGTCAACGCTTAAATCTGTTCCAGCAGTAGGCCGACCGTTTAATAAGGAAGAAGACTCCTATGTTTTACAAGTTTCTCCACAAGATTGTACAGGTTGCGACCTTTGTGTAGAGGTTTGTCCGGCCGTTAGTAAAGACGACCCAGAGTTTAAAGCTATCAACATGCATAGCAAACTTAAAGTTGAAGGTGCAGAAGATCCTAATTGGGACTTCTTTATTGATTTACCTGATTATGACAGAACAGAACTAATTGTTAATAATGTAAAAGGATCACAATTTTTGGAACCATTATTTGAATTCTCTGGTGCCTGCTCTGGTTGTGGTGAAACACCGTATATTAAATTATTAACCCAATTATATGGCGATAGTATATTAATTGCCAACGCAACAGGCTGTTCTTCTATTTATGGAGGCAACTTACCTACAACGCCTTATAAAACGAATAAATTTGGCAGAGGACCTGCTTGGGCAAATTCTTTATTTGAAGATAATGCCGAGTACGGTTTAGGCATGAAATTAGGATTAACTAAAAAACAAGAAATCTCTACTAATCTATTAAGAGGATTAGAAGCAGAAGTAGGTTCTGAATTGGTTAATGCTATTTTAAACAATCCTGAAAAAACGGAAGCTGAAAAAGCCGAAAATTTTTCAAACCTAGATAAGTTAAAAGAAAAGTTGGTGATAATTGACAAGCCTGAAGCCAAAAAATTATTACAACTAACAGAGTACTTACGTAAAAAATCAGTTTGGATACTCGGTGGAGATGGTTGGGCTTATGATATTGGTTATGGTGGTGTTGACCACGTTTTAGCCTCTGGTGAAAACATCAATATTATGGTATTAGACACAGAGATTTATTCTAATACTGGTGGTCAAATGTCTAAAGCCACACCACTTGGAGCTAGTGCTAAATTCGCGGTAGCTGGAAAACGTACAAGTAAGAAAAATTTAGCATTACAGGCAGTTTCCTATGGAAACGTTTATGTTGCTCAAGTAGCCATTGGAGCAAAAGATCTGCAGACTCTTAAAGCTATTGAAGAAGCTGAAGCTTATGACGGCCCTTCATTAATTATTGCCTACTCACATTGTGGTGATCATGGCTATAATTTAAGGGATGGAGCAAAACATCAGGAGAAAGCAGTGCAAACGGGCTATTGGCCATTATTTAGATTCAACCCTTCAAAACCAAAAGGTAAGAAGTTTAAATTAGATTCTAAAGCACCTTCAGCACCACTTGAGGATTTTATGTATACCGAAACTCGGTTCACGAGGGTGGTTAAGGAAAATGCTGAGGTTGGCGCAAAGCTACTTAAGCAGGCACAAGAAGAAGTTGATACTAAATGGGAAAGATTAGAGCTTTACAGAAATATGTAAACTTCTTATCATCTCGTAAAAACATCTATTTCATCAAGAAGTAGATGTTTTTGCATTTATAAAGGTAAGTAGAATATTAATTTATCTTTTTAACGACTTGCTTGGGAGCCTCTTTTCTAGTACCATCAAATCCGTCTATACCAGTAACCGTAGTGTATTTTAATACGTTTTTTTTACCTGGATTAATAATCTGAAATGCCGCTTGACACATTAAAGTAGCTTCATGAAAACCACAAAGGATGAGCTTTAACTTACCTGGATAAATATTACCATCGCCTATAGCAAAAATCCCTGGAATATTCGTCTGGTAATCTAAAGCATTATTCACTTTAATAGCATTCTTTTCTATCTCGAGTCCCCAATTTGCAATAGGCCCAAGTTTTGGTGACAAACCAAATAGTGGAACGAAATGATCACATTCTATTTCAAATTCTTTTTCAATGTGCTGCGCTTGCTTTACAACTACGGCATTTACTTTATCATCACCAACAATACCAATTACCTCAGCAGGTGTAATTAATTTAATCTTTCCTGCATTTTTTAGCTCTTGTACTTTTTCTACAGAATCTAAGTGCCCACGAAATTCGTTGCGTCGATGTATAAGGGTAACCTCTGATGCAACATCACTTAAAAAAATACTCCAATCTAATGCTGAATCTCCTCCACCAGCAATAACCACTTTTTTATCGCGATATAATTCTGGTTCTTTAATCATATACTCAACGCCTTTATCTTCAAAATCAGTTATGTTATGAATTAAAGGCTTTCGAGGTTCAAAACTTCCTAGTCCACTAGCAATTGCTACTATAGGCGCTTTATGTTTTGTCCCTTTATTTGTAGTTACAATAAATGTACCGTCCTCTTGTTTTTCTATAGTATCAGCTCGTTCACCAAGAGTGAAACCAGGCTCAAACTGTTTGCATTGTTCAAGAAGCTTATCTGTTAAGTCACCTGCAAGAATTTCTGGATATGCGGGAATATCATAAATAGGTTTTTTAGGATATATCTCAGAACATTGACCCCCAGGTTGTGGTAAAGCATCAATTAAGTGGCACTTTAGTTTTAATAACCCAGCCTCAAAAACGGTGAATAATCCTGTAGGACCAGCACCTATAATAAGTATATCTGTTGTAATCATGAATTTAGAATTGGAAACAAAACTAACAATGGGGTTTCGGTCTTTTTGTAATAAGTGTCAAATTACTTACTCAACATTAATCACACGTTCTATTTGAGGTGCGTACTTTTTAATGGTCATTTCTACGCCAGATTTTAAAGTCATTTGATTGACACTACAAGACGTACAGGCGCCAACTAGCTGTACCTTAACAAACTTCTCATCCTCTATTGACAATAAATTGATGTCTCCGCCATCACTCTGTAAAAAAGGTCGAATTTCGTCTAACGCTTTTTCAACATTTAATTTTAATTCTTCTGAGTTCATTTATTTCTTTTTAACGGCAGAGCACCCTGCCATTGTTGTAATTTTTATTGCTTCAGTTGCGGGCAAGGCTTCATTTCTATAAACTACTTGCTGTACCATCTCGCGAGTAATTGATTCAAAAGCAACTTCAATTGGAGTTGCCGTTTGTAAGGCTGCAGGTCTTCCTAAATCGCCAGCCTCTCTAATGCTCTGCACAATTGGTACTTCACCTAAAAATGGAACCTGCAAATCTTCCGCTAAATATTTTGCACCTTCCTTCCCAAATATATAATATTTATTATTTGGCAATTCTTCTGGTGTGAAATATGCCATATTCTCAACAATCCCTAAAACTGGCACGTTGATATTCTCTTGTTGAAACATTGCCACACCTTTTCTCGCATCTGCAAGCGCCACATTTTGTGGAGTACTTACTACAACAGCACCAGTAATAGGTAAAGCCTGCATAATACTTAAATGAATATCTCCTGTACCTGGAGGTAAATCAATTAGAAGAAAGTCTAATTCGCCCCAAGCTGCATCAAAAATCATTTGATTTAATGCTTTAGATGCCATTGGCCCTCTCCATATCACAGCTTGATCTGGTTTTGTGAAAAACCCTATTGACAGTACTTTAACACCATAATTTTCAATAGGTTTCATCTTTGACTTTCCATCTACATTAACTGAAAGTGGTCTTTCTGAAGCTAAATCAAACATTATTGGTATAGATGGTCCATAAATATCTGCATCTAAAACACCTACCTTAAAACCCATTTTCGCCAAGGTAACCGCCAAGTTTGCTGTAACTGTAGATTTACCAACACCGCCTTTACCAGAGGCAACAGCAATAATATTTTGAATACCTGGGATTGGTTTACCCTTTATTTCGTTTTTAGGTTTTTCCGCAGGAGCATCTACTTTTATATTTACTTTTATTTTTGCTTTTTCGTAAACCTCTCTATGAATGGTTTGTAATATTTCTACCTCTGTCTTTTTCTTTGCCTGAAGACTAGGATTATTTATAGTAATATCTACAATTACTTCATCAGCAAATGTAACTACATTCGTAACTGCACCGCTATCTACCATGTTCTCACCTTCACCAGGAACCGTTATGGTTTTAAGTGCATTAAGTATTTCTTGTTTGTTAAGTTTCACCATTATCTAGATTAATTCTAAATGCAAAGATACTGCTAAAAGTTCATATTTTGAAGCTACTAAATTGAATTGGATAATAGTTGAATTTGATTTTGTAATAGGCAGTAAATCAGAGAAGTTCCTTAGAAGGATCCCAATAAATTTCGTCTAAATTTTGAATTTGATTATCAATTACTTCAACACCTTCATTCTCCAGTAGTTGCTGCATTAAATTGGTGCCTTCAAAGTGATGTTTACCCGTTAATAATCCCTTACGATTAACAACTCGATGAGCAGGTACATCCTTGGTATGGGAAGCATTCATTGCATAACCAACTATCCTTGCACTTTTTGTTGCTCCAAGATACTTGGCAATAGCACCATAACTCGTGACTTTACCATATGGAACTTGCCTTACAACTTCATAAACTTTCTCAAAAAAACCTAGCGTTTCAGGTTTCATTACAGCTCTCTTAAGATATTAATAAATGTGATGAGTGCCACAAGACCAGTAATAATCCCTATACTATAATTCATACTTTTTTGAGAAGTGAATTTCTTGTCTTTTATTTTATCAAAAAAGAAAATATAAAAATACAGCATTACGAAAGTGCCCATTACCGCTCCAGTTACGTAGGTAATAATACTTAATCTTTCAAAATCCATTACACCGAAAGATGCTAGAGTAATAGTCATATAAGCTTGATATGGTATTGGAAACACATTCAATGAAGACAAAAACATACCATGAAAAAAACGACTTTTCTTACTTCGTATATCTGGCTTTAAATTTTGCTCTTTATGATTCTTAGCTATTATCAAAAAATATATTGTAATCAATATAAAAATCACAAATGCTACACGCTGTAAGATCTCTACAATATCAGGTCTGTTGGATAGGTATCTCGCAAAAATAGCTGCAATATAAGTTTGAATAAAAACAATTAAGCAAACACCAGAAGAAAAGGTAATACCTCTACCAGGCCCTTCTTTGAGACTAATTCTTGCAGCCGTCATATTAAGTAATCCCGGCGGAATCACACCAACGAGCGCAACAAATAACCCAAGAAAGAAAATAACCGTTATGCTCAAATTTTAGTTGATTTTAAATCTAATATACGTAATTGCTTTATCTTGTTCTAAATACTGACTTTCATAATACGTTTGAATCTCGGTAACTTCTTTTGGGCTACCTTCTAACATATAAACATTATGGTTTGCATAAATCACATCATGCCCTCCGCCATGCAATAGCCCAAGTGTGTACCCATGCATAAATTCACTATCAGTTTTTAGATTCATAATGCCGTCTGGCTTCAATATTTTTTTATAACGCTCTATAAAAGCCAAATTAGTCATTCTGTGCTTGGTGCGTTTGTATTTTATTTGTGGGTCTGGGAATGTAATCCATATTTCATCAACTTCATTTTCTTCAAATACATATTCTACTAATTCTATTTGGGTTCTAATAAAAGCAATATTATTCAGGCTTTCCTCTATCGCTGTTTTAGCGCCACGCCAAAAACGAGCGCCCTTAATATCAATACCTATATAGTTTTTTGAAGGATTACGTTTTGCTAAGCCAACAGTATATTCGCCCTTGCCGCAACCTAATTCTAAAACAATAGGATTGTTATTCTTAAATACCTCGTTGCGCCATGAACCTTTGTTTTTATAAATGTTGCCCAATAACTCTTCACGTGTTGGTTGAAAGACATTATGAAAGGTATCATTTTCTTTAAACCGTTTAAGCTTATTTTTACTACCCACTTTTAATATTCACTAGTTTAATAATGCCGTAAAATTAAGGAAACATTTTAGGTTTATCTTTGTTGATGAAGATTGATTCAAAATAATTAAATACAACTTTGTTTTTGAGACATAATGGCCCGAAAAAAATATTAGTAGCGCCTTTAAATTGGGGTTTGGGTCATGCAACAAGATGTATACCTATTATCAATGCTCTGGTAAAACAAAACTTTGAGCCCATAATTGCTAGTGACGGCAATGCTTTAGCTTTATTGCAAAAAGAATTTCCACAACTAAAGAAAATAGATCTTCCTTCGTACAACATTACTTACTCTAAAAAAGGAAATAACTTTAGAAAAAAATTACTTTTTGACTCACCTCATTTATTAAAAACCATAAAAAAAGAAAACAAGCTAATTAAGAAATTAGTAAAAACCGAAGGGATTTCTGGTATAATATCAGATAACAGATTTGGGGTTAGAGCAAAGGGTGTTCCATCCGTTTTCATTACCCACCAGCTAAAGGTATTGAGTGGTTCAACCACATGGCTAAGTACTAAACTACATCAAAAAATTATTGAAAAATTTGACCAATGTTGGGTCCCAGATCATAAAGGTGAACATAACCTAAGCGGTGATTTAGGACAAAGCAAAATTAAAGCTACCGAAACAAAATATTTGGGTCCACTTAGTAGATTCACAAAACAAAACCTAGAAATTAAATATGATTTATTGGTTGTACTTTCCGGTCCAGAACCGCAACGTACTTACCTTGAGCAGAAATTGTTCAATGAACTAGAATTATTTAAAGGAGATATCTTATTTGTGAAAGGTTTATTAGAAGCAACTCAGACAATAGAACATAAAAACCACATCACTATTTATAATTTTATGACAAGTAATGATCTGGAGAAGGCAATTAACGAAAGTGCACTAGTTTTAAGCAGATCTGGTTATACAACCATAATGGATCTGGCAAAACTAGAAAAGAAAGCATTTTTTATACCAACTCCTGGTCAATTTGAACAAGAATACTTAGCTAAAAAATTAAGTGAGGAGCGCATTATACCGAGTTGCAATCAAGATGAATTTAAAGTTGATATGCTAAATAAATTGGATGAATATACAGGTTTCATTTCGAATCCTTTCGAAATAGATTTTAAAAAACTATTCAGCCTTTTCAAGGGTAAATGAAAATTCACTACCCACTCCAGGTTGACTTTCAACATAGATTTTTTCTTCGTGTGCCTCAATGATATGCTTAACTATGGAAAGACCTAAACCAGAACCACCTTCCTTTCTAGAACCACTCTTATCCACTCTAAAAAATCGTTCAAAAAGCCTTGGAAGATCTTTTTCATCGATTCCTTCTCCATTATCCGTTACTCGTACTATTGCCTTATTTTTTATTAAGTTTTCTATACTTACTTCGGTGGTACCCTTTTCTTCACCATATTTTATAGAGTTTACAATTAAATTTGTAAGTACTTGCTGAATACGTTCTCGGTCTGCATAAACCATGATTGGATGGTTATAATCCATATCAAAAGTCAAAGAGATTTTCCTTTTTGAGGCTTTCATTTCAAATAAGTCAAACACACTCTTAACCAATTCTACTATATCAAAATTTTCCTTGTTAAGGCTAAGATCACCAACTTCTAACTTAGTGATCATGTCTAAATCTTTTATGATATAAATTAAACGCTCAACACCTTTACTTGCCCTATTTAAATATTTATTTCTGAGTTTCTCATCATCCATGGCTCCGTCTAATAAGGTTAAAATATAACCCTGAACTGTAAACAATGGTGTCTTCATTTCATGAGAAACGTTACCCATGAATTCCTTACGGTACTCTTCTCTTACTTTTAAAGTTTCAATTTCTAGTTTTTTGTCTCGAGCGTACTTATCAATTTCTTTGGTAAGTGTTCCCATGTCTGTAGTTATGGGTTGTTGCCTTAAGGATGCTGATTCTAAAAGTGTTAAATCATCATAGATTTTTTTAACTCTTCTGTAAATAAAACGTTCAACTCTATATTGAATAACAAAAAAACATATGACATAGCAAATGGGTGCAAAGAAGATTACCTGCCAATTAAAATTATGGTAATACCATAAAAAAACACTCACAAGGAGTGTTGCAAACACCGTTACATATAACGATGTTATTGTAGCAAATTTATAGGTTTTCTTAAAGTTACTTCCTTGCATTAGTCAACGAACTTGTAACCAACACCTTTAACGGTTTTAAAAGATTTATCGCCAATTTTTTCACGAAGTTTTCTAATATGAACATCTATTGTTCTTCCTCCAACCACAACTTCATTACCCCATACTATATCTAAAATTTCGTCGCGCTTAAATACTTTCCCAGGCTTGGTTACCAGCAAAGATAATAATTCAAACTCTTTTCTGGGTAAAGTAATTTCTTTGCCCTTTTTTGTAATTTTATATTCTTCTTTATAAATAACAAGATCTCCGATTTTAACGATACTATCTTCAGTATTATCTTGTTTCTTAAGGCGTCTTAGAAGTGCTTTAACCTTGCTAACTAACACTTTCGGTTTAATTGGTTTTGCAATATAATCGTCCGCACCAGCATCAAAACCAGCAACCTGAGAGTAATCTTCCCCTCTGGCTGTTAAAAATGTAATTATCGTATCATTTTGATCTGGCAACTCTCTTATACGCTCACAAGCCTCAATACCATCCATTTCTGGCATCATAACATCTAAAATTATTAGATGTGGTTTATGTTTTTTAGCTTTATCAACTGCTTCAACACCATTTTCACCGGTAATTACTTGATAACCTTGTGAGGACAAATTATAGCTAACTATTTCTAAAATATCCGGCTCATCATCAACCAATAATATTTTAATATCCTTTTTCTTCACGCTTAAGTTAATGTTTTAAGGTTTCGTAAATATAAAAGATATCTTTATTAAGTTTACTATATCCCTTCATTTGATAACATTTACCTAACATTGGATTTTTAGTTTTAACCTTTTGAAAAGTCTAATTAACATCAATGTTATGATATTGTAAAATACCTAATTGTTGATAAAAAGTACTCCCTTTACTCATTATTTGTTCTTATATTTAATGTCTAATTTTATATTAATCAATTATGAAAAAACTTTACTTTTTACTTTTTACAATAATAAGTTTTGCTTCTTATGGGCAAATTATTAATGAATTTCAACCTAACGCGGTAGGAGCAGATCCTGACCCAATGAGTATTGAATTAAAAGGAACACCTAGTGCTTCATTTAGTGGATACCTAATCAGTATCGAAAGTGATGGAAATAATGGATCAGTTGACAGATCTGCTGCAGTTTCAGGAACATTCGATGCAAATGGACTATTGGTCGTCATGATACCAGATTTAGAAAATCCTTCATTTACTTTTGCATTGTGTGAATCTGACCCAGGTATTGGTACGGATTTAGATTCGGATAATGATGGGACATTTGAGGATTTATCATCTCTCGGCACTATTTATGACGCAATTGGTATTCCAGATAATACGGGTGACGCAGTTGTTACAGCATCTTATGCCTCACAATTAGGTGGCGTATCATTTGATTATACAGGTGATGAGCCTGGACTAGTATTTAGAGATGGTGCTTCAGATGATTGGTTTGCATTGAACGAACCTTTTGATGGTACTTCAGTTTATGATATAACTGCAACTATAGTTCAAGCTACTGATTTTGATTCTGCACCTGCATTGACAGGAACATTTGGATCTGTAAATCCAATATATACTATGCCTACAGAACCTACCTTAACATTGGTAGATGGTCCAGTATCAGGTTCAACCCTTGATTTGAGCCCAGAAGATTTAACTGGTGATTTAGAATTTGCAACTACAAACTTTGTTGTTGGAGAACCAGGTACAGCAAGTGAAGGAGATGGTTATATTAGTTGGGTAGTTGACTTACAAGGTGGTGGAGTACATGACTCTGGAGATATATACGATACTTCATTGACTTATCCACTAACTCCATTAGTAGGAGGAAATACTTATATATTAACTGCTGAATTATTGGATAATTCTGGTGTTTCGTTAAGTCCAGCTATTGTATATACATTAACAGTAAATGCAAACGCATATAACGTGGTAGCGGATATAGCTGCATTAAGAGCAGGTACTCAAGGAGAGTATTATGAAGTTACTGGTGAAGTTTATGGCACCTACCAACAAGATTTTAGAAATCAAAAATTCATACAAGATGCAACTGGTGGAATCTTGATAGATGACACTGACGGAGTAATTACAACGGTATATGTTGAAGGTGATGGTGTTCTTAGTGTAAAAGGGCAATTAGGTGAATTTAATGGCATGATGCAGTTAGTTCCTACAGTAGATCCAGGAACACCAAATAGCACAGGCAATATTGTGACGCCTCAGGCCGTGTCATTATTAGATTTAGCAACAAATCCAGAAGATTATGAATCTGAGCTAGTTATTGTATCGAATGTTACAATGGATAATTCTACTCCTATCTTTTCTGGTGGTTCAGTACATGCAATGGATCAAGGTGGTGATATGTTTAATTTTAGATCAACTTTTTTTAGCGCCGATTACGCTGATCAAGGATATGATGTACCAACTATAGCAACAGATATTATAGGTATTATTAACGAAAGAAGTGGAAACACTTATTTCTTGACTGCAAGAGGTTCTTTTGATTTTAGTGTACCGTTATCTACTGATAGTTTTGAAACCAACTTATTCTCTTTATACCCCAACCCAACAAATATGGGTAGTGTTACCATTTCTTCAAACAATAGTGAAGCAATGGATGTTCAAGTATTTGATGTTTTAGGCAAAGAAGTGATTAACAAAAGACTTGCAAACAACAATCTAGATGTATCTAACCTAAGATCTGGTTTATACATTGTAAAGATTACTCAAAACAGTGCTTCAGTTACTAAAAAACTAGTTATTAAATAGTGGCATTGATATAATTAAAAGCGCAACTTGATTGTTCAGGTTGCGCTTTTTTATTTTCCATACTTTTGCATCATGCTATTAGAAAAGGATATTTTTAATATTAAAACTAATGAAGAATTCGAGTCAATTGCACTCCAAGTTTTCAAGTTTCAGTTTGAAAATAATCCTGTCTACAGATCATTTTGCGATCTTTTATATAAGCATCCATCAGATATAAAGAAAGTTAAGGAAATCCCCTTTCTGCCTATTCAGTTTTTTAAATCACATGAGGTATTGAGTTCAACAAAACCACCTCAAAAAATATTTACAAGTTCTGGTACTACTGGTAATGTCACTAGCAAACACCATGTGACAGATTTAAAAATCTATGAAACCAGTTTCATCAAGAGCTTTACCCATTTCTATGGAGAAATTAGTGACTATGCAGTTTTAGGGCTTCTACCATCTTATTTGGAGAGAGAAGGTTCTTCTTTAGTTTATATGGTCAATGATTTAATTAAAAAATCAAAGCGCCCAAAAAGCGGTTTTTATTTAAACAACCTAGGTAAATTAGCCGAAACCATTGAAATATTAGAATCTAAAAACCAAAAAACTTTATTGATTGGTGTTTCATTTGCATTGTTGGACCTCGTTGAATACTATAAATTCAATTTGAATAACACTATTGTAATGGAGACAGGTGGTATGAAAGGTCGAAGAAAAGAAATGATTCGTAATGAACTACACTCCATCTTAAAGGCGGGTTTTGGAGTAGATGAAATACATAGCGAGTATGGTATGACAGAATTATTGAGCCAAGCATACTCTGGGGGTAATGGTATTTTTGAGTGCCCACCTTGGATGAAAATACTAACTAGAGATACTGAAGATGCATTGACGCTTCAAAAACCAAATAAATCTGGTGGAATTAACATTATAGATTTAGCCAACATTAATTCTTGCTCATTTATTGCAACCCAAGACCTAGGAAGGGTTTATGAAAATGGTCAGTTTGAAATTATTGGAAGATTTGATAATTCTGACATACGTGGTTGTAACCTTATGGTGTTGTAAGGAATTAAAATCAAAAACGACTAATGGATTACTTATGAAAAAGAAAGATTTTTCATTAGTTGATTGATTGGTTAGTTAATGCCCGAAATCCTTTCGGGCATTTTCTTGTTATATAACCTTTAGTATGAAGTTTGTTTTTTTACCTCTACTTAGAATGATGTATTTTTCGTTTATAAGATCTTCTGAAGTAATCTGATAATCTTCATTAACCTTTACTTTATTTACAGCTATGGCATTCTCTTTAAGAGCTCTACGCGCTTCTCCATTAGAGTTTAAAAAACTTGTTTTAGCAGAAAGTGCGCCAATCATATCTAAACCTTCATTAAATTCAGATGTTGTTAGTTCAGCTTGTTTAACACCTTCAAAAACATCTAAAAAGGTCTTTTCATCTAAGGTCACAATATCTTCCTTAAATGATTTACTAAATAAAATCTGTGAAGCTTTTACAGCATTTTCATACTCATCCTGAGAATGAACCATTACTGTAATTTCTTCTGCAAGTTTCTTTTGAAGTAATCTCATATGAGGCATTTCTGAATGCTCCTTGATTAAACTTTCTATTTCGTCCTGTGATAAAAAAGTGAAGATTTTGATATACTTTTCCGCATCTTCGTCACTAGAGTTTAACCAATACTGGTAAAATTTATAAGGTGAAGTACGGTTGGCATCTAACCAAACATTACCGCCTTCAGATTTACCAAATTTTGAGCCATCGCTTTTTGTAATTAATGGACATGTTATGGCGTATCCTTTCCCATTCCCAATTCGTCTGATTAGTTCGGTTCCTGTTGTAATATTTCCCCACTGATCACTTCCTCCCATTTGAATTGTACAATTTTCATCTCTGTAAAGATGCAGAAAATCGTATCCTTGAACTAATTGATATGTAAACTCAGTAAAACTCATTCCGTCATTCGTATTCTCACTTGAGATTCTGTTTTTTACAGAATCTTTTGCCATCATGTAATTTACAGTAATGTGCTTGCCTACATCTCTAATAAAATCAAGGAAAGAAAATTCTTTCATCCAGTCGTAATTATTCACTAGCACAGCAGCGTTAGGCTCGTCGCTATCAAAATCCAAGAAATGTGATAATTGATTTTTAATGGCTTCTTGATTATGACGTAGTGTTTTTTCATCCAATAAATTACGCTCACTAGATTTTCCCGAAGGATCACCAATCATTCCTGTAGCGCCACCAACAAGAGCCACGGGCTTATGTCCACAACGTTGGTAATGCGCCAAAAGCATAATTGGGACAAGGTTTCCAATATGCAAAGAATCTGCAGTAGGATCAAAACCAACATAAGCGCTTCGCATTGCTTCTGCAAGGTGTTCTTCCACACCAGGCATACTATCATGTAACATACCTCTCCACTTTAATTCTTTAACGAAATTCTGTCCCATTATATAATAGTTGTAATTAAATTTTAGCAAAGATATGTTTCCACATGTAAAGACAAAAGACAATTCTAAAAAACGTAATTTAGCATTATGATATTAGTTACTGGTGGTACAGGATTAGTCGGCTCGCATTTATTATATAAATTGGTTAGTAACAATGAAAAAGTTAGAGCAATTTATAGACGAGAAAAAACCTTAAAACGTGTTAAGCATGTTTTTTCATATTTTTCAGATGACCCAGAAACTCTGTTAAATAAAATTGATTGGTTTGAAGCAGATTTAAACAATATCCCGAAATTACAAGATGCATTTAATGGCATTACGCACGTATACCATTGTGCAGCCTTTGTCTCGTTTGAGCCGGACAAGTACAGACTACTGAGAAAAATAAATATTCAGGGAACAGCTAATATTGTTAATCTCTGTATCACAAATTCTATTAAAAAATTGTGTTATGTAAGTTCTATTGCTGCCATCGGACATACTGAAAACCCAGATGAATTTATAAACGAAAACACACCTTGGAATCCTGAAGAAGACAATAGTGTGTATGCCATTACTAAATATGGCGCAGAACTTGAAGTTTGGCGTGGCACACAAGAAGGGTTGAACGCAGTTGTTGTAAATCCTGGTGTTGTTTTAGGTGCAGGATATTGGAATGGAGGTAGTAGTGGGAATCTATTTAAACAAATCTACAGTGGAATGCCATACTACGTAAAAGGAGTTGTAGGTTACGTGGACGTATTTGATGTGGTCAATATCATGCATAAATTAATGGTAAGTGACATTACTAATCAAGGATTTATATTAATTTCAGAGAATTTGTCTTTTAAGACATTCCAAAACAAGGTTGCATTAACTTTAAATGTTAGTACTCCTAAAAAAGAAGCAAAAGCGTGGTTGCTAAACTTAGCATGGCGAATAGACTGGTTACGTCATAAATTATTTAGGAAACGAAGAAGTCTATCTAAGCAATCAGCTAGATCTGCATTAAGTATTACCAAATATGATAATTCTAAAATTAGAAAAGTTTTGGAATTTGAGTTTAAATCTATTGATCAGTCTATAGAAGAGGTATGTAGATTATATCTAAAAGATTTAAAAGACTAATTTATTATTTAGAAATTGAATCTTTTTTAAGCTTATTTGCTTTGCTCTTTGTTTCGTTTTGTGACTTTATTGAGTCTCTCTTGCGTTTGGCATCTTCTTGTTGTTTTTTCTGCAGAACCTCAACCTCCTTTTTTTCTCTTTCTAATCTAGATTTTACAGATTCAATTATTGTCGTATACTCTTCAGTGTCAAAAGCATAGTAATTGTTGCTTTGTGCGAACTGAGTGCTGTCTATATCATATTTAGTAAGCACATAAGTTTCTGGCACCAAATTTCGCTTTTCGAGCACCTTACGGTTAACCCCTTTAGCTGCATTGACAATGTATAGGTCGTATAATATATTAGCCATCTCATCTTTAGGGATAAGATTTGACGGTTTTGGTGGTCTATCCTTATTATCACAAGAAAAGGAAATAAGCGCCACAAATATTAATACAATAATTTTTCTTAACATGTTATCTGTTAAATGTTAGTCTCTGCCCTGCTTTAACGTCTAAAACTTTGAAGTTATTATAAACCAACTGACCGTTTACAAAAGTATGCGTTACTCTACTTTTAAAGGTATTACCTTCAAATGGAGACCAACCACATTTGTACAAGATGTTACTTTTATTCACGGTCCATGGACTATTTAAATCTACGATAACCAAATCCGCATAGTATCCTTCCTTAATGTAACCGCGTTTTTCAACATCGAACAAAATTGCAGGATTATGACATGCCTTTTCTACAATCTTCTCAATCGATATTTTTCCTTTATGGTGTGCTTCTAACAAAGCTACAAGTGCATGCTGAACTAGTGGCCCACCAGAAGGTGCACTTGTATATGGATTATTTTTTTCTTCACTTGTATGTGGTGCATGATCTGTTGCTAAAACATCTATTCTATCTTCTAACAATGCTTTCCATAACTGATCTCTATCTTTTGCCGTTTTTACAGCTGGATTCCATTTGATACGGCTTCCCTTGGTCTTATAATCCTCATCTGAAAACCATAAATGGTGAATACAAACTTCTGCCGTGATTCTTTTGTCTTTTAGAGGGATTTTATTGCTAAACAATTTGGTCTCCTTACCAGTAGATAAGTGAAACACGTGTAACCTTGCACCTGTTTTCTTAGCTAATTCTATAGCTTTTGAAGAGGATAAATAGCAAGCTTCTTCACTTCGGATAACTGGATGTAATTCCATAGGAATATCATCACCATATTGGTCCTTATATTTTTTAAGATTCTTTCTTATGGTCGCTTCATCCTCGCAATGCACAGAAATTACCATATCTGTACTTGAAAATATTTTTTCTAATACCTCTGGATCATCAACCAACATATTTCCGGTAGAGGAACCCAAAAACAATTTTAAGCCAGCAACTGATTTTGGATCTACTTTTAAAATCTCATCCAAGTTATCATTAGTACCTCCAAACATAAATGAGAAATTTGCATGTGAAGTCTTAGTGGCAATGGCAAATTTTTCTTCAAGTTTTTCAACGGTCGTTGTTTGAGGATTTGTGTTTGGCATTTCTATAAAAGAGGTTATTCCTCCTGCAATGGCAGCTTTAGATTCCGTTTCTATATTTGCCTTATGAGTTAAACCAGGTTCTCTAAAATGTACCTGGTCATCAATTAATCCTGGAATTACATAATTGCCTTCTGCATCAATTACGGTCATATCAGCAGATTTTACGCTAATAGATGAATCTATTGCTTCAATAATATTATCGGCAATGAGAATATCACCTTCAACTATCTTTCCTTCGTTAACAATTTTCGCATTTTTTATGAGGGTATTTCGCTTCATGATACTATGACTTAGCAAATAAACTTTTTAGCTTTAAACTTATAACACCAAAGACAGCTTCAGATATAATTCCTCCACTCATTTTTGATTTTCCTTGTGTTCTGTCCTTGAAAATTACTGGTATTTCAACAATTTTAAATCCTTTTTTGTAGGCTTTAAATTTCATTTCTATTTGAAACGCATATCCAACAAATTTAATTTTATTTAAATCAATATTTTCAAGAACTCTCCTCTTATAACATATAAAACCTGCTGTTGAATCATTCACATTCATACCAGTTATAATTCTAACATATTTTGAAGCACCATAAGACAATAAAATTCTTGACATTGGCCAATTAACAACTGTAATACCTTTTACATATCTGGATCCCACAGCCATATCTGCTCCATCAACAGCACAGGCATTATACAATTTAATGAGATCGTTGGGATTATGTGAAAAGTCTGCATCCATTTCAAAAATGTAATCATAAGACTTTTCCAAAGCCCATTTAAATCCTTCAATATAAGCAGATCCTAGACCTTTTTTCCCCTTGCGCTCTAATAGAAATAATGAATTGTCAAATTCAGTTTGTAACTGCTTTACTTTCTTGCCAGTATAATCTGGCGAATTATCATCTACAACTAAAATATGGTATGACTTATTTTGAGAAAAAACAGCTCTAATAATAGACTCTATATTTTCTATTTCATTAAAGGTTGGAATTATTACTATAGTGTCTGACATTAACCAGTATTTTCAAGTCTTATTTGAGAATTCTAAGATTTTGACAAAAGTAAAGTTTTTAATGGATTATATAATGGTATTTGTTTTTTTGATTATTGGTTATTTTAAACTCTCCAAAGCCATTTTTTCTTTATAATTTAGCAATATGAGAGAATTTATAACTTATGAATGGTTTACAATTTTTATTGTATTGGCTCTCATATCGGTTGTTATGGCCAAGTCTCTCCATAGCTTAAGATTTAATGACTTTATTTATGTTGTAGGTAATTCTAAATACCTAAAGATTTACTCTAGAGATCAAAAATTCATTGATACATTCGACGGATTTTTATTTTTCAATTTCACTGTTTGCTTAAGCATATTTATTTACCATAGTTACTCTCAATTTATTGAACCTTTAAATTTCAAATTAATTTCATTTTTAAAAATAGGGTTTGCAATTGCAACTATTCTAATTATTAAAGTACTAGTTGAGCGTCTCGTGGCTAGTCTTTTTGAAATTGATAATATAATAGATGATTATTTATTCCAAAAAACCACCTTTAAGAATTATTCAGGCATAATTTTACTGGTAGCAAACTTATTTTTAGTTTATACGAATAGCTATCCTGAAATTATCATAATCGCAACAATTAGCGTAGTTTTTTTATTAAATCTCATAGGTTTTTATAGTTCTTTTAAAACCCATCAAAACGCAATAAATCTTAATTTATTCTATTTTTTGTTGTATCTTTGCGCTCTCGAAATTGGACCTTATATACTTTTGTATAAGATAATTAGGGACTATAACGTATAAAACAAAGATAGACGTATGAAAGTGAAAACAATTTTAGTATCACAACCAGAGCCTAAAATAGAGAACTCTCCATACTTTGATCTCCAAGAAAGACAAAAGGTAAAAGTAGATTTTAGACCTTTTATCCACGTTGAAGGAGTGTCTGCTAAAGATATTAGACAGCAAAAAATAGACTTAAGTAAGTATACTGCAATAATTCTTACGAGTAGAAATTCAGTAGATCATTTTTTTAGGGTTGCCGAAGAGATGCGATTTAAAGTTCCTGATTCTATGAAATACTTCTGCCAGTCAGAAGCAGTTGCATATTATTTGCAGAAGTATGTTGTATATAGGAAACGTAAAATTTATGTTGGTAAACGTAATTTCGAAGACTTAACTCCTTTAATCAAAAAATATAAAGAAGAGAAATTTTTATTACCTACTACTGACAAAGTAAAACCTGTAATACCTGAAATTTTAGATAAATTAGAAGTAAAATGGACTCAGGCTACGTTTTATAGAACAGTGATAAGCGATTTATCAGATTTAGCAGATGTATACTACGATATATTAGTGTTTTTTAGCCCTTCAGGAATCGAATCATTATTCCATAATTTTCCAGATTTCAAACAAAACGATACACGAATTGCTGTATTTGGAAATACTACAGTCAACGCTGTGAAAGAAAAAGGACTGAGAGTAGATATTGCAGCTCCAACACCAGACACTCCATCAATGACTATGGCGCTACAGAAATATATTGATTCTGTTAATAAAGGAAAATAAAATATTAAAAAGACATAAAAAGCTCAACGGAAAGTTGGGCTTTTTTTTTGCTTAAAATACGACTTGGTATGCTTTGATTATACCTGTAGAATCTTGAAATTCACTTGAATCAATAATATAAACCTTTTCTGCATTTTTCAATATTTTACTAAAACTCTGAAATTCAGAATTAATAAAATCAGCATATTCAATAATATTAGATTGTGGCAATTTGTCAAGGGATAGTACTTTGTTTCTGTATGAGTAATGGTATAAGACTATTTTATCTTCTTTTTTTACTAAGTCGTTTTTGTCATTTTCCTTAATTAGCTTTCCATTTCCATCAATCGTTAAAGCATATTTGCAGTTTTCAGTTGAGATATCTTTAGAAAAATTAAATGTTTTAACCCAGATCGAATCACTCATTCTCTTTTCTGAGGTGAGCATTTGTTCCTTTGAAGCATCAAATTTGAGATAGATTGAATACTTCTTTTTGAATTGGCTAAAACCCAATTGAAACATTGCTAAAAAAAGAATCAGATAGTACCTACTTTTCATACTCAGTAAAATATTATAAGCATTGTTTTCAGTCCTAAATATATAAATTATTTATTATCAAACAATTACAATTCAAAAAAAGCGATTCAAATTGAATCGCTTTATTGATATTTCCTAAGGAATTAATTAGAAAGCATAGCGCTGAGGGCCACCACGTCTTACCTCTTCAGAAGCATAAGATTCAAACTTTTTAAAATTATGTCTAAACGAGTTAGAAAGTTTAAACGCCATCTTGTAGTATGCATCATCATCATTCCAAGTTGTTCGTGGACTTAAAACTTCTGTTGGAACACCAGGACATGTTCTAGGTTGTGCAACACCAAATACCGAATGTATATGGTAGTCTTCGTAAGTATAGTTCCCTAGTTTTCCATTAAGCGCAGCAGTAATCATTGCACGTGTATATTTTAATTTCATTCTTGTTCCCACACCGTAAGGACCTCCTGTCCATCCAGTATTAACCAACCATACATTTACACCTGCTTCTTTCATTTTTCTACTTAACATATCTGCATATTTTGTAGGGTGCAATGGCATAAAAGGTGCACCAAAACATGCAGAGAAAGATGGCTGTGGCTCTACAACACCTGCCTCAGTACCAGCTACTTTAGCGGTATAACCAGAAATAAAATGGTATGCCGCTTGAGATGGTGTCAACTTAGATATTGGAGGTAAAACACCAAAAGCATCTGCCGTTAAAAAGAAAATGTTCTTTGGATTGGCAGCAAATGCAGGTTGCTTAATATTATCTATATGGTATATGGGATAGCTCACACGTGTGTTTTGGGTAATTGTACTATCCATATAATCAACCTCTCCATTTTCTTTGAAAATCACATTCTCTAAAATGGCTCCAGGTTTAATCGCTCTGTATATATCTGGTTCTTTTTCTTCACTTAAATCAATTACTTTGGCGTAACAACCGCCTTCAAAATTAAAGATGGTGTTCTCTTCCGTCCAACCATGCTCGTCGTCTCCTATCAATTTTCTATTAGGATCAGTAGATAATGTTGTTTTTCCTGTTCCAGATAAACCAAAGAAAATAGCTGTTTCTCCATTATCTCCGACATTGGCAGAGCAATGCATTGGTAAAACATTTCTTTCTACTGGTAAAATGAAATTTAATGCAGTAAATATTCCTTTTTTCATTTCACCTGTATAGGCAGAACCAGCAACAAGTGCAATCTTTTTTGTAAAATTTAAAATGGAGAAATTCCCTTGTCTCAATCCATGTTTTTCCGGCTCATGGCAGACATAACCAGGAGCACAAAGTACTAACCATTCCTCTTTAAATGTTTCGAGTTCTTCTTCATCAGGTCTTAAAAACATGTTATAAATAAACATATTAGACCAAGGATACTCAGTTACTGTTCTTACATTCATTTTGTAATTTGGGTCTGCACATACATATCCATCACGAACATATAGTTCTTTTCCGCTTAAATAATTTTCTACTTCGCTTTGCAAAAAGTCAAAATCATCAGGAGAAATTGGTTTGTTAGATTTCCCCCACCATATTTTATCCTTAGTATAATTATCTTTTACCAAGAATCGATCTTCAGGAGAGCGACCGGTAAACTTACCGGTATTAATTGCTAAGGTACCGTTGTTAGTTTCTCTACCCATTTCTCCTTCAATGGTTTTAGCCTGCAAATCTTTTGGTGATAATTGATATTGGATTTGAGCATTTTTAATGCCATATTTATCTAACGAAATCGTTTTCGTTGACGAAGCATGGTTTGCCATAATTTTAGTATTGTTTAGGTCGCAAAATTAAAACTTTATTTTATAAAAAAGGATAAGAAAATCATTAATCGACCTTACTTCTTATTATACCGATTAACATCAGCACCCAAGCCAAAATTAAGAGCATTCCCCCAAAAGGTGTTACAATTGCAATGGTCTTAATATCAAAATTTGTAAGTGAATTTGTGGAAAGGCCATAAATGGAACCAGAAAAGAAAATTAGACCAATCAACACAAGATAGAAAATCTCTTTTTTAGTCTTTTCTTTTAAAAAATTTGTCCCTCCAATAATTAAAAGAAAAAATGCATGATATAATTGATATCGTACACCAGTTTCAAATGATTCTATCGCATTTTTATCAATTAATTTTTCTAATCCATGTGCAGCAAATGCACCTAAAATAATCCCTAATACACCCAAAATTGAGCCTGTAATTAAAATTGTTTTGTTCATAATTAAACTGCAATTTTCATTTAAATTCCCTTTTGTATTTATTACATTCGTGCTATACAAAATTAGTCATATAAAGCCATTATGCGAAAGATTTTAATTATTGGTGCAGGTAAATCATCCTCCTATCTTATAAAGTATTTAGTAGATAAATCTACCACTGAAAATCTACATATTACAATTGGTGATATTAATGTAGAGAATGCAACTAAACTTTTAGAAAAGAATACAAAAAATGTAGCTGTAATTAATTTGGATGTATTCAACTCTAAATCACGCGAGGAGGCTATTAAAGATTCAGACATAGTTGTTTCTATGTTACCAGCAAGAATGCACACCGAGGTTGCAAAGGACTGTATTACTTTTAAAAAGCACATGGTAACTGCATCTTATGTGAGTAAGGAAATGGAAGCACTTGATGAAGAAGCAAAAGCCAATGGTTTAATTTTTATGAACGAAATTGGTGTAGATCCTGGAATTGATCATATGAGTGCCATGCAAGTGATAGATCGTATTAGAGATAAAGGAGGGAAAATAATTTTATTTGAATCATTTACTGGTGGTCTTGTAGCTCCTGAAAGCGATAACAATCTTTGGAATTATAAATTTACCTGGAATCCGAGAAATGTTGTAGTTGCTGGACAAGGTGGCGCAGCCAAATTTTTGCAAGAAAACCAGTTTAAATATATCCCATACCACAGACTCTTTAGACGTACCGAATTTTTAGAAGTAGAGGGATTTGGCAGATTTGAGGCCTACGCTAATAGAGATTCTCTAAAGTATCAACACTCTTATGGACTAGATAATACTAAAACATTGTATCGTGGCACAATGAGACGCGTTGGCTTTAGCAAAGCATGGCATGTATTTGTCCAGCTTGGGATGACAGATGATAGTTATACCATAGAAGATAGTGCTAATATGAGTTATCGTGATTTTGTAAATTCATTTTTACCATATAGCCCAACTGACTCTGTTGAACTTAAATTTAGACATGCTTTAAAAATTGATCAAGACGACATTGTTTGGGATAAGTTTTTAGAGTTAGACTTGTTCAGTGCCACTAAAATGGTGGAATTGCAAAAAGCTACACCAGCTCAAATTCTTCAGAAAATTTTAATGGATAGTTGGACATTGAACGAAAATGATAAGGATATGATTGTGATGTATCACAAATTCGGCTATGAAATTGAAGGCGAAAAACGTCAAATTGATGCTAAAATGGTTGTTGTTGGTGAAGACCAAACTTACACTGCTATGGCTAAAACAGTAGGTCTACCAGTTGCAATGGCAACATTAGATATTTTGAATGAAAAAATTACAACAGCAGGTGTACAAATTCCTATTTCAAAAGAGGTCTATACTCCAATATTAGAGGAACTCGAATCCTATGGTGTGGTCTTCAATGAGAAAAAAGTACCCTACTTAGGTTACAACCCATTAAATCTTGAATAATTTCAATTTGAAATCATTTCCTTATTTTTAACTTTCATATTTAAATTAAACTAAGGATGAAGGATAACGATAAAGGTATTTTCATTGATGGTATCGACAAAAAGATACTTAGAGCATTAATGGCAGATGCCAGAACACCAATATTAGAAATCGCCAGAAGCGTTGGAATATCAGGAGCTGCAATTCATCAACGACTTAAGAAGTTAGAGAAATCTGGTTTGCTGGCTGGATCTAAATTTATTGTTAATCCTAAAGTCTTAGGGTATACAACTATGGCTTTTGTAGGTGTTTATTTAGACAAAGCTGTAAGTAATCCTGATGCTGTAAAACAATTACAAAAAGTACCTGAGGTTATTGAATGCCATTATACAACTGGCGAATGGAGTATTTTTATTAAAATTCTCTCAAAAGACAATGAGCATTTAATGCATGTTCTTAATTCTCAAATTCAGACTATTAAAGGTGTCTCTAGAACAGAAACATTTATATCCTTGCAGCAACAGATAAATAGACAAATAAAAATTTAAACAAAAAAGCACTGAAATATCAGTGCTTTCAATCTATATAAGGTTTTTAATTAATCTCTCCCGCCAAAAATCTGTAAGGCCCAATATAACAGTGAAGCCAAAGCACCTATAGCAGCTACTAGATAAGTTCTTGCCGCCCACTTTAAAGCATCCTCAGCGCCTTCATATTCTTGCTGATTTACCATGTTTTTGTTTTTAAGCCATGCTAATGCTCTATTACTTGCATCATACTCAACTGGCAAAGTAATAAAACTAAAAAGTGTAGCAAATCCCATAAATGCAAGTCCGGCTATTGCAACCCAATAACCTAAACCAACTCCTGCAGCGGCACCAAGTACCAATCCACCAATTACCAACCATTGTGACATTCCTGATGTAACACTAACAATTGGTACTAATGCAGAACGCATACCTAAAGCACTATAAGCCTGTGCGTGTTGCACTGCATGACCAACTTCATGAGCCGCAACAGCTGCAGCTGCCGCATTGCGCTGATTGTACACAGCTTCACTAAGATTTACTGTTTTATTTTTTGGGTTATAATGATCTGTCAACTGCCCTCTAACCGAAATTACCTCAACATCATAAATTCCATTATCAGCAAGCATTTTCTCAGCGATTTCCCTTCCGCTCATTCCATTTTGCAGTTGTCGTTTTGAATAAAAAGCAAACTTCTGCTTTAATTTATTACTAACCAACCAACTTACAAGAGCTATTGCTCCTATTAATATATAATATCCAAACATAATTTTTTAACTATTAGTTATTGTAAAATTACTAAATGAATAACAAAAAATGCGCCAAATTTGAGTTAAGAAAATTTGTCAGGTCAGTAATAAATTACATGGCTTCGACAGACCAGTTGAAAGCTTCGGCAATTTCATTATATACAATCTTACCGTTAACAATGTTAAGACCCTTTCTTAATGATTGATCTTTTGCACATGCAACTTCCCATCCTTGATTTGCTAAACGCAAAACATAGGGTAACGTTACATTAGTTAATGCTAAGGTAGATGTATAAGGTACTGCACCTGGCATATTAGCAACACAATAGTGCACCACATCATCAATAATAAATGTTGGATCCTCGTGCGTTGTTGCTTTGGTAGTCTCAATACAACCTCCTTGGTCCACTGCCACATCAACAATAACAGTTCCTGGATGCATTTCCTTAAGCATGTCTCTCGTAATTAATTTAGGAGCTTTTGCACCTTTTATTAATACACCTCCGACAATTAAATCATGATCTTTTATTCTATTTCTAATATTGAATTCACTGGAAAATTCTGTAACCACATGCTTTGGCATTATATCATTAACATAACGCAACTGTTTCATATTTATGTCCATAATAGTAACATGTGCACCTAAACCAGCAGCCATTTTAGCTGCCTGGATACCAACTGTTCCTGCACCCAAAACAAGAACTTTCCCTGGCGGAACTCCAGGTACTCCACCTAGAAGTACTCCTTTTCCTTTAATTGGTTTTTCTAAATATTTAGCACCTTGCTGAATAGCCATTCTACCAGCGACTTCAGACATAGGCGTTAATAGCGGCAAAGTTCCATCTTCATCTTCAACGGTTTCATAGGCAATGCAAACCGCTTTACTACGTATCATCGCCTTAGTTAATGGTTCGCTAGATGCGAAATGAAAATAAGTAAATACAACGTGATGTGATTTTATAAGCGGATATTCTTCTGCAATAGGCTCCTTAACCTTAACAATCATATCTGCAGAGGAATAAACCTCTTCGATAGTTTCTAATATTATTGCACCTACTTCACGATAATCATCATCAAAAAAACCACTTCCTAAACCAGCTTCTTTTTGTACATAAACCGTATGATTATTTTTAATAAGTTCGAAAACTCCAGCTGGTGTCATACCAACCCGGTTTTCATTGTTCTTGATTTCCTTTGGAACTCCAATGTTCATTGTAATAGATTTTGAGATTAATAGGTATGTGAAATACCATTAAAATTTTCAATAATCCAAATTTAGATATTGACCTAACCCTTTTTTTATGGAATTATTATTATAAATGAAGAAAATTAAAAAGTTTGCAACAAAAAGTTCATTTTCAAATAAATACATCAATAGACGTATGTAATATTGATTCGATAAAGTGAATTTTAGAAAATTTTGAGTTATTGAATTACTATATTTTTATTCTTGTAGAACTGCAACTCCAACAACTATTTCGTTATTAAATTTGACCACCAATTGTTGAGGTTCTGCATCAAAAAAACTAGGTGGTGTACCTAAATGATAAATAAAAGTATTGTCATTGTTAAATTCTGAAAAGTCTGGCTTTCCTAATAGTTGAATTAAATCATCCTTAGTTTTCCCTAGGAGTAATTTTTCCTCTACAATATCATTAGCCATTTTATAACGCTTAGAATTTTGCGTTTTCCAATTTTCTGAATCAAATCTTTCTTCAAAAAAATAGAAAAAAGACATACTAATAATAAATGCTAAAAAGAAAATCAATCCAATCTTATCGTTTCTTTTGAGCTTTATCATCATTCCGGTTTTTCTAACTATCCAACTATATTCACAATTTTCCCAGGTACAACAATTACTTTCTTTGGTGTACGTCCTTGCAATTGATCTTGAGTTTTTTCATAAGCCAAGACAGCCTTCTCAATATCTTCCTTACTCATATCTAACGGTAATTCTAAGGTAAATCGCATTTTACCATTAAAAGAAATTGGATAGTTCTTGCTACTCTCTACCAAGTGACTCTCATCAAATTCTGGGAATGTTGCAGTAGAAATTGATTCAGAATTGCCTAATCTCTCCCATAATTCTTCAGATATATGTGGTGCGTAGGGTGAGATAAGAATTAATAATGGTTTAAGAATATCTTTGCTCGTACACTTCTGAGCCGTTAACTCATTTACAGCAATCATAAAAGTTGAAACCGATGTATTGAATGAGAAATTCTCAATATCCTCTTCTACTTTCTTTATCGTTTTGTGTAGAGTCTTTAAATTGTCTTTTGTTGGTTCTGCTTCATTGACATTTAAACCATCTTGCCCAACATACAGTTTCCACAGTTTCTTAAGAAAACTATGCACACCTGTTATCCCAGCTGTATTCCAAGGTTTGTATTGCTCTAAGGGCCCAAGAAACATTTCATACAGTCTTAAACTATCAGCTCCATATTGCTCACAGATTTCATCAGGATTAACAACATTGTACTTAGACTTAGACATTTTCTCAACATCTCTACCTACCTTATAAACACCATCTTCTAATATGAATTCTGCATCTTTAAATTCTGGCCTCCAGTTTATTAAATCTTCAGCCCTTAACTCATCTGATGAATTAACTAAAGATACATCAACGTGAATGGGTCTAACAGGAAATACCCCTCTCAACCATGCAATGGAAATAAAACCTAACTTTTTAGCGGCGTCTAACAGTTCATTATATAAATTCTTTACTTTTATTAAGGCCTCATTATTTATGGAATAATTGGTCAAAATAACATCATCTGGTTGTGGTGCTCTATTCCATAAATCATGAAATAAATTATTGTGCTCACTGATAAATTCAATTACATCTTTACTTAAGATTAAGTTCTTTGATGAATCTCTTTCTGAATCTGCATCTTTACTTGCAAAGCCACCGTCGTAAATATAGAAAAAAGCACTCGTTCCCAAGATCATTCCTTGGTTAATCAATTTCTTTGCGTATTCATCATATGGCACATAACCTTTATCAAACATAAATTTTTGCCAAAAACGAGAATACAGCAAATGTCCTGTTGCATGCTCACTACCACCAATGTATAAATCTACTTGTTGCCAATAGTTAATAGCATCTTGAGAAAAAATTTCCTCATCATTTTGAGGATCCATATATCTATTAAAATACTGAGAGCTACCTGCCCAACCTGGCATAGTATTTAGCTCTAAAGGAAATACAGTTTCATCATCAATCTTGTTATTATCTACAACCGTATTGGAACTAGTATCCCATGCCCAAACCTTGGCATTGCCCAAAGGTGGTTCACCTGTTTCTGTTGGTAAATATTTTTCAACCTCTGGTAGTGTTAATGGCAAATGCGTTTCATCAATCATTTGAGGTAATCCATTCTTATAGTACACAGGGAATGGTTCGCCCCAATACCGTTGTCTTGAGAAAACTGCATCACGCAAACGGTAATTGGTTTTACCTTGTCCTTGACCTATTTGCTCTAATTCATAAATAGCACGTTTAGTCCCTTTTTTATAATTTAAACCATCAAGGAAATCACTATTTCCAATCTTTACATTATCCTTTGATGCGAAGGCTTCTTCTGAAATATCAACGCCATCAAAAATATTTGGTATTGAAATATTAAAGTGTTTGGCAAAATCATAATCGCGTTGATCTCCACAAGGTACTGCCATAACTGCTCCGGTACCATAGCTAGCTAATACATAATCACCAATCCAAATCGGGATTGGTTCTTTTGTAAATGGATGTTCAGCATATGCTCCCGTAAAGACACCAGAAATAGTTTTAACATCTGCCATTCTATCGCGCTCAGATCGCTTTGCTGTAGCTTCAACATAAGCTTCAACTTCTGCTTGTTGTTCATCTGTTGTGATTTTTGATACCAATTCGTGCTCAGGAGCTAAAGTCATAAATGAAACTCCAAATATTGTATCAGGTCGCGTTGTGAAGACATCTATTTTTGCTTCATAGTCTTTCACATTAAAAGTAACAGAAGCACCGACTGATTTACCAATCCAATTACGCTGGCTTTCCTTAAGCGAGTCTGTCCAATCAATAGTTTCTAAGCCTTGCAATAATCTTTCAGCATAGGCAGAAATGCGCATACTCCATTGCGTCATCTTTTTACGTATAACCGGATGACCTCCACGTTCCGAAACTCCATTAATAATCTCATCATTAGCCAATACCGTGCCTAGTGCAGGGCACCAATTTACTTCGGTCTCTGCTAAATAGGTTAATCTATATTTTAACAGGACTTCTTGTTGCTCTTCAGATGAATAGTTTTTCCATTCCTCAGCAGAAAAAATTTCAATATCATCATCGCAAGCTGCATTTATAGTTGCATTTCCCTCTGATCGAAATATCTCAACTAGAGTTTCAATATTCTCAGCTTTATCACTGTTGTAGTTGTACCACGATTCAAATAACTGAATGAAAATCCATTGTGTCCATTTGTAATACTTAGGATCTGAAGTACGTACTTCTCTACTCCAATCAAATGAAAATCCGATTTGATCTAACTGTCTACGGTACGTTCTAATATTTGCTTCAGTTGTAACCGCAGGATGCTGACCAGTTTGTATGGCATATTGTTCAGCTGGTAACCCAAAACTGTCATAACCTTGAGGATGTAACACGTTGAAGCCTTTATGACGCTTGTATCGTGCATAGATATCGCTAGCAATATAACCCAATGGATGACCAACATGTAAACCTGCACCACTAGGATAAGGAAACATATCCAAAACGTAATATTTTGGTCTGTCTGAATTATTTTCAGCTTTAAAGGTTTGGTGATCCGACCAATACTTTTGCCACTTTTCCTCAATCTTGTTGAACTCGTATCTCATTACCGACATTTCCTTGAAATAAGGTGCAAATTTAGTGGTATTACAACACAATTAAAAACTAAACGTTGTAATACTCTAGATAACTAAATTGTTTTTTATTTTTACAGCATTAATCCGTTTTACATGGCCTCATCCTTTGACAAATACCAAAAGCGTAAACTTATTTCATCTTACATCTCCGTAGTGATAAGTATAGCCTTGGTACTTTTTCTTTTAGGTTGTCTTGGTTTGTTAGTCATTAATGCTAAAAAAGTAGCTGACCACTTCAAAGAACAAGTGGTTATGACAATTTACCTAAATGACACTGCAAAAGAGGTAGAAGTCAATCAATTGAAGAAAAGTTTGGCTATGGCAGACTACTCAAAAGAAGCACTTTATGTTTCTAAAGAAGAAGCTGCTGCTCTTATGAAAGCCGAAACAGGAGAGGATTTTATGGATTTTGTGGGCTATAATCCGCTTAAAAATTCTATCGATGTTTACCTGAAAGCAGATTATGTAACTACTGAAAATCTTACCGAAATATCTGAAGGCTTATCTAACAAATCTTTTATTGAAGAAATTCGCTACGATAATGACTTGGTTGAGTTAATGAATGACAATGTTAAAAAGATAACGTTTTGGGTATTGATAATTAGTGGTGTTTTTACATTAATTGCTGTCCTCCTAATAAATAGTTCTATTCGATTAGCTGTTTATTCTAAACGATTTATTATTAAAACTATGCAAATGGTTGGAGCTACTAAAAGCTTTATTAGAAAACCTTTTATTAGGAAGAGTGTTCAACTTGGAATTATTGGAGCAATCTTAGCATTAATGGGTATGGCCGTTGTACTTTACTATTTAGATTTGACCTTCCCAGAATTAGAATTACTTAGAAACACCATATTAATCATTACCCTTTTTATAGGTATATTTCTTTTAGGTGTTGTCATAACTTGGATAAGTACTTTTATCGCTACACAGCGCTTCTTGAATCTTAAGACAGATCAGCTATATTATTAAATTTTGGCTAAATAATTATTACTTGTTATCGTTAGTATTGAAAACCAACATTTATGAAAAAACCCTTACTGTCTTCCATTATTGGTTTGTCATTAATTGTTGCATTTTTCTTCTTATTGAAGTCCTGCATTATTCAAAACCTATCTCCTGAAGATTGTGTTATTGTTAATGTGAAAATCACAAAAATTACAGAAGGTTCAAGCTTTGATATAGTCCTTAAAGATGATGGTACAGATTTCTATTATATTAACCGTGGTCTAGAACAAGGATTAAATTTAGATTCTCTTAAGAGAAAAGTTTTAAATAAAACTGTTACTTTGCACTTAGCTAAAGTATTGGGTGGTATCACCTCAGAACATATTTCACAATTGGCTATTGGAGATGAAATCATCTTTACAGAATTTGACAACTAATGGGAGAACAAAAACGAAAACAAGAATCAAAGGCAGAGTTCATTTTTGGAAAGAAAAACTATAAATGGTTATTTATAGGATTAGCCTTTATTGCTGTTGGTTTTATATTAATGGCAGGAGGCGGAAGTGATGACCCTAATGTCTTTGACCCATCAATTTTTAGTTGGAGACGTATCCGATTGGCACCTACTTTAGTTTTGATTGGTTTTGGAATTCAGGTATATGCCATTCTTCTGAATCCTGATAAAAAGAAATCTAAAGGGAAGAAATAAAATCTTCTGCTAACTGGCCTAAATATAACTTTGTATCGTTTAAGGCATCTTCTAGACTATTAGCCTTATCCATTATTGTACTGCTATAATTTATACCCATTTCTCTAATTTCATTTGGATTTAAATCTGTACTTCCACAAAATGAAGCTATCTTAATTTTTTGTTGTTTGGCCATATTGATAACACCGATTAAAGCCTTGCCAGATAAGGTCTGTTGATCTAATCTTCCTTCACCAGTGATTATCCAATCTGCTCCCTTGACCTTAGTTTCAAAATTGGCTATTTGCATAATTAATTCAATCCCAGGTATTAGTTCTCCATTTAAAAAAGCTACAGTTCCAGCACCCATACCACCAGCTGCACCAGCACCCTCAATTTCTTGAGTTGATAAATTAAAATACTTATCTAATACAGTTGAAAATTGTCGCAAACCATTATCTAAATGTTTGATTTCAGAATGACTAGCACCTTTTTGTTTTCCATAAATATGTGCCGCACCATGTGGTCCATACAAAGGGTTCTTTACGTCACACGCAATCTGAATTTTTACTTCAGCCAAGCGCTTATCTACTTGAAAATCGTCAATTCTTTTAACTTCCGTAAGATTTCTACCAATTGGTATAATTTCATTATCATTTTTATCAAAAAACTCATAGCCCAATGCTGATGCCATACCAATACCACAGTCGTTAGTAGCACTACCACCAATACCTAAAATAATATGCTGAGCACCTTTATCTAAAGCATGAAGAATTAATTCTCCAGTTCCAAATGTTGTAGTGTTCATGCAATTTTGATCCTCTGGTTTCAATAATTTTAAACCTGAGGATTCTGCCATTTCAATAAAAGCTACTTTGGTGGAATCTGAAAACAAAAATGACGCTTCAATTGGTCTGAATAATGGATCGCTAACTTGGACGGTAATGGTCTCTCCAGACAAGTAAAAATCAATAACCTCAATAGTACCATCACCACCATCAGCTAATGGTAATCTGATAATTTCTGCATCAAGATGATTTTGAAGAATTGGTTCTAAAATATCACAAAACTCTAAACCCGTTATTGATCCTTTATATTTATCTGGTGCTAAAATTATTCGCATAGAGTTAACCCAAAATTGTTGGTAAGAAATAACTAAATACTAATATCAACACAAAGAAGCCAATTAATATGACACTCTCCTTTTGCACTAATTCTTTAGTATTAAATGTGTACTGCAATTTCATTTGTTTTGCAGGTACCTTACCGGTTAATTTACTTACTATAACAGCCAAAACAACTGCAATTACAAAACCAGTTAGATTATACCATATCCAGAATAAATCTGGAACATTAATAATACCAATATCTGCTAAAGCTTGATGAATTGAAACATTACCAGAATAAAAACTTCCTTGGTTAAAGAGATAGACCAATTCAGGCAGATATTTAAATACTAGATTAACTACTACAGATATAATAATCGCCACATTCATACCAATATGATTTACCTTTTTGAAGAAAATAGCAATGATAAAAGCTGCCAAAATTGGTCCAAAAAAGAGTGATGAAATCGCATTAATTAATTCTATAACTGTGCTTTCACTATTCCCAAACAAATAGGCTGCTAGAATACAAACAGAACCCCAAAATATCACTAGACCTTTAGAGATAAACATATATTTCTTTCCTGATAGTTTCCTTTCGCCACTATTAAAAAAGTCCTCGATAGTAACGGCACTTAAAGAATTTATTGTTGAACTCAGTGATGACATTGCTGCTGACATAACACCAACCATAAGTATCCCTATTAGTCCATTCGGAAGGTAGTTGGTTATAAATACTGGAATCATTAAATCTGGCTTAATTCCAGACTTAGCATATTCTGCCGGATAATGGAGTCGTGTTGTCTCTTCTATGCTTTCATAAAACTCTGGGATATTACTTACCAAATAACCAATTATTAAACCCATTATACAGTACACTAAAACAACTGGGAAACGAAGTAAGCCATTGGCCATTAGAAGTTTCTTTATAGTGCCTTCATCTCTAGCCGAGAGCAAACGCTGTGCTTGTGTCTGATCAGTACCATAATAGGACAAATACATAAATAAACCGCCTAAAAGCATTGGCCAAAATCCATACTCATCACCACTAAAAAATCCGAGATTTGAAAAGTCAATAACTTGTAATCTACTTTCATCAAATCCATTAAAAGTACCAGTATCTTTTAATAATGAATATCCAACAATCAAGCAAATAACTAAACCTGCAAAAAGTATAATCATTTGTATAGCGTCTCCCCAAACCACAGCTTTCATACCGCCTTGATATGAATAAACAAGCGTTACGACGCTAATAATTATTAATGTATAATGGAAGCTAATCCCAACTACGGCTTGTATAATCAGTGCCATTGTAAATACCATGACACCTGTTCCTAAAGCTCTACTTATTTGAAAAACAACACTAATTATTTTTCTCGTAGATTTAGAAAACCGTTGCTCTAAATACTCATATATACTAACAATGCCAGACTTGTATAGTGGTGGAATAATAAAGAACATAATCCCTATCATTGCCAATGGTACCGCAAATTCAAATGTGAGCCATTTCATACCACCATTCGCTTTCAATCCTACAAAAGCTGGTGCAGATATAAAACTTATTGCAGACAACTGTGTAGCCATGGTAGATAAACTCAATGGAAACCAACCCAAACTTTTACCACCTAAGAAATAGTCTTTGGAATCTTTATTATCCTTAAAGAAATAACCCATGGCAATAAAACCTATGAGATAAATAGCAATTACGGTATAGTCTAACCAATTCATAATAATTTATTATTCGTTTAATAAGTCTAATGTTAAGGCGGCACTCCATGAAAAATTCTTACCTCCATAAGCAGCGTTTTCAAACTGATCTTTGCGTGCATCAAAATACTCATAGAAACCATGAAGCTCAATATAATTAATGGTTTCTTGCTTAAGTCGCTTGGCAATTTCTAAGTAGCCGTATCTCTTAAGTCCTCTATATATTAACCAGTTCAGATTAATCCAAACAGGACCTCTCCAATATTTAACAGGATTATAATGTTCGCTCTTGGGATCAAAGGAAGCACAAAGAAATAAGTCTTCACTTCCAAAATTTTGAATCAAACTATCTACTAATTTATTTGCTCTTTCCTTATTTGGTATACCCGCAAATAGCGGTGTAAAAGACGAAGATGTAGCATAGGCTATCTGCTTGTCATTTCTTAGATCGTAATACACATAGGAGCCTAATTCTTCATTAAATAATTTCTCTTCAAATCTAGTTTTAGCCTTATCCTGCCATGATTTTAAGATCTCAATCTTATTATTATTACCACCAATTATTTGGTATAATTCAATCAACGCTTCATTAGATTTAATAAGTATGGCATTGAATAGAGGGTCTTGAACTAAAAATGGTGAAAGCTCCGCTATTTTACCTTCATCATAATTATGAGCTTTTGCTATTTCTAGAAGATGCAAGTAACAATCATATTCCCTATTTGTTGGACGCTGTGAGGCATCAACATGAGTGGTATCTTTGCGTTCATATTTATACTTTGGTGGATTCATGGTCTGCCAAATTTCATCCCAAATAGGAGAGTTATCCGTACCTGACTCCCAATTGTGATAGATATAGACTAAGCCTTCATTATAAGGATCTCTATGGGTATAAAAATGTGTGTGATTCTGATATATCTTATCAATATTGCGTTTTATAAATTTTAGTATATCTTGCTTATTCGATGCAATATCGTAGATTTCTTTTAAGACAAAACCTAAAACTGGTGGCTGGGTTATACCAGTTGTTTTAACAGGTTTTGGTGATGCTGGATGTAAATCTGATCTGTGATAATCTGGACCGGGAAAATAGGTGTCACTTTCATTATGAAAAACAATATGTGGAATAAATCCATTATCCCATTGACCAGAGAGTAAAGACTCTATTTCACATTTTGCTTTTTCGATATCATAATGTGCAAAACCTATAGCTATAAAACCAGAGTCCCAGTGCCATTGAAAAGGATATAACCCTTCGCAAGGTATAGTAAATCCTTTATCTTCATTAAAATTTGAATTTAGGACAGCTTTTGCACCTTCGATTAATTCTTGTTTATTCATGGAGCGCTTAACGCAGTGAATTTTATTGGTTAGTAATATTTAGTTGGTCTGTATAAATTTAAAATAAAAAATATGATTTATGATTTTTATAGCAATTGCTTTGAATCTTATTTCTAATTGATACTTTTGCCACATGGAAATAATTGATGCAGTTATTTTAGGAATAGTACAGGGACTTACTGAGTTCTTGCCAGTTTCTTCTAGTGGCCATTTAGAATTAGGAAAAGCTATATTGGGAGATAATTCATTACCAAGGGAGAGCCTACTATTTACGGTTGTACTTCATTTTGCAACAGCTTTAAGTACCATTGTTGTTTTTAGAAAAGACATTATTGAAATCATTAAAGGAATTTTAAAATTTGAATGGAACGAGGATATGAAGTTTATATCTAAAATTGCTGTTTCTATGATTCCTGCCACTATTATAGGTGTATTTTTTGAAGAAGAATTAGAAATGCTATTTGGTGGCCAAATAGCACTAGTTGGTTTTATGCTCATCATTACAGCTTTACTTCTATATTTGGCAGATAGAGCTAAAAACACAAACAAAAGCGTGTCATTCTCAAATGCTTTTGTAATTGGCATATCACAGGCAATAGCGATTTTACCAGGTATTTCAAGGTCTGGAGCAACAATTTCTACATCAGTATTATTGGGTAATGATAAAACTAAAGCAGCACGTTTTTCTTTTTTAATGGTTGTTCCTTTAATTTTTGGGAAAATTGCAAAAGATATTCTCAGTGGTGAACTAACTTATGAAAGTTCAACCATTTTACCACTTAGTATTGGATTTGTTGCTGCCTTTATCGCAGGATTATTTGCTTGCACATGGATGATTGCCTTAGTAAAGAAAAGTAAATTGACCTATTTTTCGATCTATTGTGCTATTGTTGGCCTAATTGCTATAATTTGGGCGGTGAGCCAATAATTAAATATGAAAACTGCTGAAGATTTTAAAAATGGACAGGTTTTGTTAATTGATAAACCTTTAACATGGACCTCTTTTCAGGCAGTAAATAAATTACGATGGGCCATTAGACAAGCCTTCAAGATTAAAAAGATAAAGGTTGGCCATGCTGGTACTTTAGATCCTTTAGCCACAGGATTATTGGTGATTTGTACGGGGAAAATGACAAAGCAAATCAATACCTTTCAAGGACAAGAAAAAGAATATATAGGTACATTTACAATTGGTAGTACAACACCTTCTTTTGACTTAGAAACTGATATAGACCAGACTTACCCAACAGATCATATCACAAAGGAATTAATTCAATCTACAACTAAACAATTCATAGGTGTTATCGATCAATTTCCACCTGTGTTTTCAGCGATTAAGAAAGACGGTAAACGGTTATACGAATTTGCAAGAGCCGGTGAGGATGTTGAAATAAAGTCTAGACAAGTTGAAATTAAAGCCTTTCAAATCACGGAAATAAATGGTTTAAACATAAATTTTAAAGTGGTTTGTAGCAAAGGAACTTATATTAGATCATTAGCTCACGATTTTGGTAAAGCTCTTGATTCTGGTGCGCATCTATCCGAACTAAGACGTACACGCATTGGAGATTTTAAAGTTGAAAAAGCTGTTACTCCCGAAGAATTTCTGCAAGAGCTTCCACTTCAGCCCTAATCCCAAAACCTAATAACAACCAAAAAGCCTTATTTTTCGTATATTCAAATACAGTTGATTGACGACATTTTGAATTTAATTGATAAACATAAAGCGGCGATTATCACATTCCTTATATCAGGAATTGTGGTGTTAGGTCTATTTACTATTCAGTTAAAGCAAAAAGGAAATCTGATTTCAGAAAGCTACTATAAAATAGAACCTCAATCCGAGGAAGAAGAAAAATTAATTGAAGAATTAGAAAAGTTAAAGGGCCCTTCTACCAACAAGGCTTTCAATGAAGACCAAGAATTCAAGGAAATGATGCGTAACTTTAAAACATTGTCATCGAACGATTTTCAGAAAACTACTAAAGAAATTGAGCAAAGTTCATCTAGCGACAATGTTATTGAAGAACCAAATGCAAAAGGCCCAATTGGTGATCAAAAAACATACGCACTTAATACTGAAGAAACCAAATCATATAAGGAATTACAAGAAAAACTAAACAAACGACTCGAGAATCAAAAAATCGCTGATGAACATGCTAAAATAAGAAGTACCCTGACTTATTCTCTAAAAGGACGAACTCTCGGATACTATAATATTCCACGTTATTTGTGTGAAAAAGGTGGTAAAATTGTGGTTTCGATAAGAGTTAATGAAGTAGGTAATGTCTTCGATGCTTACATTAATGGATCATCAACTTCTAATAATCAATGCTTAATTGATCATGCAATAAATTATTCTAAATCTGTAAAATTTGATAGCTCAAACAAAACAGATCAACTGGGCACAATAACCTTTTTATTTAAAGGGAAAAACTAATTTAATTTAAAAGTTTTACCAAATCTTTAACCGTAGATTGACCTTTGTCTTTATTATACCATCGCTGTAAATCTTCTTTAAATTCTGGAGTTATTTTACCATGTTTCAATTTATAGTCATTTACCATTTTTGTAGCAAGAGCAGGTCTTGGCCCAAAAGTATCGATAACCTCTTTTGTTGAATCATCAATCATAATCAATTTTGGAATAGCTCGTCCTCCATTAGTTAAAAATTGATTCATTAAATCATCATTATCATCACGAAGCACAACTTTATATTCTATATTTTTATTTAGTTCTGCTACTTTATTAATTACAGGCATTATATGCGCGGCATCTCCACACCAGCTTTCTGTAATTACCAACCAAGTTACCTTTTTATTATATGACTCAATAATTGCCTTATCAGTATCAGACAATTTTACTGTTTTATCCCAACGTCTCATTCGCCTGTCATTTAACATAGTATAATTGGCTAATGCTTCAGTTTTTTCATTACCTGTGGTAGAATTTTCTTCAACAAGTTTTATAACTAAATCTCTATAATCTGAATAGCTTATACTTTTTTCTAAACTATCTTTTATTGTATCGTTTATCATTATTTTATCTAGTACTTCCATAGTATAAAATTACAGTAATGTTACTATTTATTCTGCAACAGTTGTTACATTAGTAGTAAAGAATTTAAAAACTTACAAAATGGAAAAACAGAGATGCGGCTGGTGTGTAGGCAACCCATTATATGAAAGGTATCATGACGAGGAATGGGGTGTTCCTGTCTTTGATGACGCTAAACTTTTTGAATTTTTAATATTAGAAACGTTTCAAGCAGGTCTCAGCTGGATAACAGTATTAAGGAAACGCGAAAATTTCCGTAAAGCTTTTGATAATTTTGATTATAAAAAAATTGCACAATATGAGCAGTCAAAAATTGATGAATTATTACAAGATGCTGGTATTATAAGAAATAAGTTAAAGGTAAAGGCAACAGTAACTAATGCTCAAGCATTTATAAAAATTCAAAGTGAATTTGGTTCTTTCTCCAACTATATTTGGGGTTTTACTAATCATAAGCCGATAATAAATCAATTTGAAGATTACAAAAAAATGCCAGCAAATACAGCTCTCAGTGACACTATTAGTAAGGACTTAAAAAAACGTGGTTTTAAATTTGTTGGAACTACTGTAGTATATGCGCACATGCAAGCTACAGGTATGATTAATGACCATGAAGTTTCGTGCTTTAGATATAATGAAGTGTGAAAATTTATTTTAAGTGTTTCAAGAATTCAGACCTTGAAATATGCTTTGCTCCTAAACTTTCAAGATGTTTTGTGTGAAGTTGACAATCTATTAGTTCATACTTATTGCTCTGAACCAAAGTAATAAAAGCCACTTTACTTGCATTGCTAACTTTTGCAAACATACTTTCACCACAAAACACACCATTATTGAGGTCAATACCATATAAACCCCCTACCAATTTCATATTTTCCCAAACCTCGACCGATTTTGCATAACCCAATTCATGAAGTTTAATATAGGAATCAATCATATCATCCGTAATCCATGTACCTTCTTGGTCTTCGCGTTTTGCTAACGCACAATTATTGATTACTTCTGTAAAAGCCTTATTAAAAGTCACCTCAAATTCCTTTTTACGTAAGATTTGTTTCATGCTTTTTGACACCTTCAAATCCTCTGGAAATAACACAAAACGAGGGTCTGGTGACCACCACAAAATAGGATCATCAGCATCATACCACGGAAAAACACCATTGGTATAAGCATGTATAAGTCGCTCTGAGGAAAGATCACCTCCCACAGCCAGTAGGCCTTCTGCAGTTGCCTCAGTAACATCAGGAAATTCGATTTTTTGGTTTAGAAAGTGCATTCTACAAGCTATAATACGTTTTTTTCGTTGTTTTTGCTGTTAAATCGGACATTTGGCTTTGATAGTAATTTTATTTTATTGATATTTGACTTGACCTTTATGTATAAATTTTTGTTCATCATTGCTTTTTTTTAAGTTTGTTTGTAAAGGTCAAAACCTAAAACCACAACATTAAGTCCTGACTAACCATCAGGACTTTTTTATTCTAAAAATAAAAAAGACCTATTTTTTATCAAAACAAGTCTCCTTAAATAATAATTAATTTGTTATTTACTAAAAAGGTAAATCATCATGATCTTCTTCATTTAATTCACTAACGGGCTCAAAGGCATCTGTTGGAGGTACTGGTGGCATATCTGCATTACCCGCTTCTGCTTGTAAAGCTTCAATTCTCCAACCTTGTATAGAGTTAAAATACTTTGTCTCACCTTGTGGATTAACCCACTCTCTTCCCCTAAGATTAATACTGATTTTAACCTGTTGTCCTACCTGAAAATTGTTTAATAAATCAGACTTATCTTGCACAAACTCTACCATAATATGTTGTGGGTATTGCTCTTCAGTTGTAACTACTACTTCGCGTTTTCTAAACCCATTGCTACCAAAAGTCTGTGTCTCTCCAATCACCTTAATTCGTCCTTGTACTTCCATTTTTTACTTAATCTATGTTATTTTAAAATTTATTCTTTATTGAGTTTACGAAAGTAATAACTTCCATGCACTTTCTACATCACCATAGCTCAAATAATTTTGAGCAAGTTTATGCTTTTTTCTATGTGAGGTATTCTTAATATCAGGATAGCGCTCACTAACATGATTAATAAAACTATTAACCTCTTCCTTAGAAGGCAAAGCCTCTACATTAGCTAGCATACCAAGATTATTCCCCGTTAAAATCATACTGTTTTTAACATCTGCAGGCATAGCATCTACACCTATTCCCATTGATTTTAATGGTTTTGGTATTTGAAAGAATCCCTTTTTTGCTCTGCTGTAATAGCTTCCTCCAGCCCTTGCAACCAAATCTAATGCCTCTTGGTTTATAGAACCATCACCGTTAAGAACTTCTTCAGCAATATGAAATTTTACAATTTCACAAATAATCAAATTTCCTGCACCTCCTTCTTCTCCTAAATACACAATGTCATTAACTTTACACTCTAGTTGAACCGGAGACTCGGCAACCCTAAATGGTTTTACCTCCTCCGAGGGTAGCATGGTAAGACCAGCCTTTTCAAATTCATTTACACCATCAGGATATTCTGTACTTGTTAATGACATTTGATGCACTAAATCATAATTAACAACATTAATTACAACCTCCTTAACAGCTTCCGCATTGGTTAAAGTATGTTTAACAGTGTTATCTCTAACGCGTCTTGCAGGAGAAAAAATCAAAATTGGAGGATTAGTACTAAATACATTAAAGTAACTAAAGGGTGATAAATTCGGATTTCCTTCAGCGTCAATTGTACTGGCAAATGCAATTGGTCTCGGCGCAACCGAACTTAACAAATAACTGTGTAATTTAGCTGTAGTAAGATCCTTTGGATTTATCGAAATCATATAGCACTCTGATTTTCAACAAATATAATTATATTGAGCCTTAGGCGAAAGTATTTTATATATAATGAGAGACAATATTATTAACAGAATTCCATTATATTTAAAAATGAAATTGTACTAACCAATGTTTAGCTCAAACCGTAATGTAATCCGCTGGATTATTATTCTTTCTTCTTTTATAATTATTTCTCTAATTCTTTGGAATACCTATACTTTCTTTCAAAAATTTAAGGCTGAAGAACGTGTTAAAATGAATACCTGGTCCGTGGCACAAATAGACCTATTAGAGAATATTGATGATCTAGATAAAGATGTAAATAATGTTACGTCTCATGTTCTTACAGAGATGACTACAAGTACACCAATGTTGGTAATTGATGCTAATGGCGAAGTAAACAATTATATCAATATTGAAGACTCTAAACTTAGTGATTCACTTAAAGTTCAGCGTATAATTAAAAAGTTTTCAAATGAAAATACACCTATAGAAGTAAAAGTTGGCAAAGAAACAATACAAACTATTTATTACGGAAACTCTCCTTTATTAAATAAACTCAAATATTATCCCTTGGCTTTATTGCTAATTATTCTTTTGTTTGCCGCTGTGGTCTATTTCTTTTACCGAAGTTCTAAAAATGCAGCGCAAAATAAACTTTGGACAGGTATGGCTAAAGAAACGGCACACCAGATTGGCACACCATTGTCATCTCTTGTCGGTTGGGCTGAAATTCTGAAAACAGAAAATGTAAATCCTGAATACATTACCGAAATTGAAAAAGATATTGATAGGTTGCAAACTATTACCGAACGGTTTAGCAAGATTGGTTCTGCTCCTACATTACAAAAAACCGATATTATTGAAGTTACCAATACATCATTTCAATATCTGCAATCACGTTCTTCTAAACTCGTTAATTTTGAACTTAAAAATTTAGATAATGAAATCTTTGTTAATCTTAATCCACAACTCTTTAGTTGGACTATAGAAAACCTTGTAAAGAATGCCATTGACGCTATGAAAGGAAAGGGTGACTTAAAACTTGAAGTCTCTCAAAATGAAAAACAAGTCTTAATAAATATTTCGGATACAGGAAAAGGAATACCAAAGAATCAATTTCAGAAAATTTTTGAACCTGGTTATACTACTAAAAAGCGTGGATGGGGATTAGGACTTTCATTAGCTAAACGAATTATTGAAGATTATCACAATGGAAAAATAAAGGTACTTCAATCAGACATTGGTAAGGGTACCACAATACAAATATTACTTAAGACTATTTAATTATCGTCATTGTAATACTTTACAATTAAACCTGCAACCTCTTTAAATTCAGCTGGTGATAATTTTTGCTTTGTTGTAAAACGCGCATTTTCCATATTGTGTAATGGTATTAAATGTACATGTACGTGCGGTACTTCTAGACCTATCACAGACATACCAATTCGTTCACAAGGTACTGCCTTCTCTATTGCAATGGCTACCTTTCTAGAAAACTCCATTAAACCCAAGTAAGTTTCTTTATCTAAGTCAAATATTTTATCCACTTCTGCTTTTGGGATACATAAGGTGTGCCCTTTGGTATTGGGATTAATATCTAAAAACGCATAAAAATCCTCAGTTTCTGCCACTTTATAGGAAGGGATTTCTCCTTGGATAATCTTTGTAAATAATGTTGCCATATTATAAATATAAAAAGATTCCTCGATAAAGGAATCTTTAAAATATAAATAAGATTATTGTTTTAGCAGAAACTTTCTATCTAGAAATTTCCAAGATGTCAAATTTCATAATACCACTTGGTACTTGTATTTCGGCAACATCACCAACAGATTTACCCAGTAAACCCTGTCCTATTGGCGAGTTTACTGAAATCTTACCAGCAGCTAAATTTGCTTCACTCTCGGCTACCAAAGTGTAAGTCATTTCCATTCCATTAACTTGGTTCTTTATTTTTACTATAGAAAGTGCTAATACTTTAGATGTATCTAATTGAGACTCATCAATCACTCTTGCATTGGCTAAGGTTTCTTCCATTTTAGAAATTTTCATTTCTAACATTCCTTGTGCCTCTTTTGCTGCATCATATTCAGCATTCTCACTTAAATCGCCTTTATCTCTTGCCTCAGCAATTGCTTGTGATGCTTTAGGACGTTCAACATCTTTGAGATGGTTTAATTCCTCTCGTAATTTTTTTAGTCCTTCTTCTGTATAATAAGATACTTTACTCATAATTCAATCGTTTTTGTATATACAAAAAGACGCCGAACCATGTTCAGCGTTAATACATCTCTTTTTAATAAGACGTGTATGCAAATATATAAAATATTTACGGTATAGTTGAAATAATTGTAAATTGCCACATAAAATTCTATGATGAAAAAATTGTCCTTACTACTTGTTTTTGTGCTTTTATTAGGATGTAATAAAAACGATGATAACAATAATTGTAACTTTCTTCTTAACGTTGGTGTTAACCTAACAGTAAACACTAATTTACCACAATTTAGTCAGCTTCAATTTGCCAATAATCCTGTTAGAGTTGAAGGACAAGGTAATGAAGGACTTATTTTAATAAGAGGTATTGGTGACAATATCCTTGCATGGGATGGAGCAGATCCGAACCATACACCTGGACCATGCTCGGCATTACAACTAAACGGTATTGATGCAGAATGTGGCTGTGAAGATGGAAATATATATAATTTGGTTACAGGCCAATTAGTTAGCCAAACCAATCAGCCCTGTACATTAAAACCATACAGGGTTGAATCATTAGGAAATAACACCTATTTGGTAACCAATTAGAAATTTAAAGTTACACCAAGTAAAAAATTCGTTGTTGCTTGTGGATAAAATCCTGAGAAAAATCCGGTTGAAATTCCTGTTGGACTGCTTGTGTCATCAAAATCAAACGACCCAAAATACCCATTAGAAACATATTTTTCATTAAAAATGTTGTTTACTAATCCAGTAAATACTACCGAATCAAAAACTGAATTCGTTTTTAATGTATAGTTAATATTAAAATCATTTACAAAAAAACTATCCAACTTTGATTCTGTATTCTCTGTATTACCCATATACTGTTCACCTACATATTTACTTAATAATGACAGTTGTAAATTTTCAATTGGTTGATATACAATAGCATTTGCAGCAACTAAATCTGGAGAGAAAGAAATATCTGTTTTTCCTAAGTTTTGTAATTCTCCATTAAGTGATACAATTGTTTCTTTATTCTTATTAGTACTGACAGTCATATTTGGTTGCAATGTTAATTTAGATGATACCGGAATCAGTGCCTCTAACTCTAATCCTAGGCGATAACTTTCTCCACTATTAGTTCTTATTGGGTTTCCTACATCATCTAATCGCCCAGATAAAACCAGTTGTTCATTATAAAGCATGTAATAAGCATTCGCATTGAAACGGAAGTTACCCTTTCCATGTCTATAACCTAACTCAAAATCATTAAGTTGCTCAGGTTCAATGTCAGTATTACTTTCAAAATCAGTTCTATTGGGTTCTCTATTTGCTCTGGCATATGAGAAATAAAGGCTGTTTGCATTGTCTAAATCGTAATTTATACCAGCCTTTGGGTTAAAGAAAGTGAAATCTTTATCAACCTCAAAAGTTACCAAATCAGAAGTATTTCCATAAGTCTTATAGGTTACATTTCGAACTTGCAAATCACCATATAAACTCACTTTGTCGTTAAGTTTATAATTAGCCTTAGTAAATAACGATAAATCATTTTTTAAGCTATTACCATCATAATAGCGGTCTCTGATATCACTTTGACTTGCAAACTCCGCCCAAATAACTTCGCCATAATGATCACCGTCATAATGACTAAAAGAACCACCAAAAATCATATCTAATCCGTTGTTTTTATAATTGGCACTGGCATTGATGACATAAAAATCATTGTCTAACCAACGACGTCGGATTAAATCTGTAGTATTTACAGTTTCTCCATTGACGTTTAATTCTTCAAAACCGTAAGTTGAAAAATCATCATCTTCCCTAAACTGTTCAAAATATCCACGACCATATGTGTAATTGAGTCCAACAGTTGTTGACCAGTAGTTATTATAGCGTTGATTCCAATGCAATTGATAATGGTCCTGACTATAATTATCAACTTCATTATCATAAAATTGAGTATTACCATCATCGTCAGTAAATATACCTGCAAAATTAAAAGTTCTGTCATCAGCTAGTGTTTGCGCATCAATACCATACCAAGCTTGATATGTTACTTCATTACCACCAAAAACAACAGCTTTTATCAGTGTATTATCATCAACATAAGCACCCTGTAAAAAGTAAGATTTTAAGTCTGCAGAAGCTCTGTCAATATAACCATCTGATGAAATATTAGATAAACGACCAGCAATTTCAAAATGATCGTTCAATAAACCTGTACTAAACTTTAAAGTATGTTTTCTTGTATTAAAACTACCAATAGAATTGGAAATTTCGCCTGAGGCATCTTTTGAAATAGCATCAGTAAGTACATTAATACTCGCACCAAAAGCACCAGATCCATTAGTAGAAGTACCTACACCGCGCTGTAGTTGAAGACTTTCTACTGATGAAGCAAAATCGCCAAGATTTACCCAAAAAGTACCTAAGGATTCAGCATCATTATAGGGGATTCCATTTATAGTAATATTGGTAGATTGTGGACTTACACCTCTTACTCTTATACCTGTATAGCCAACACCAGCTCCAGCATCTGTAGTGGTAACAACAGAGGGTAAAAAATTTAATAAGACAGGAATGTCTTGACCTAAATTTCTTTTTGCTATTTCCTTTTTTGAAACATTAGAATGTGTAATAGGCGATTTGGCATCTACACGTACTGATTTTACCAAAACTTCATCTAGTTTTTGAACTTTTGAAGAATCTTGCTGTTTTTCCTGGGCGAAGATTGTCCCAAATGAAAAACATAAAATAAACAGTAAATTCGGTTTGAATTTTTGAAAGTGTTTTTTGAACAAAATTTTCATACGACTATAAATAATAATCGAATAAAAAGAGGTAATTATTCTTTGTTAGTAATTGATTAATTTTGAACTTATTGTAAAAAATAAAACAACAAATTCGTTTAATTCCTTAGCAGCATTACCTGCTCAGGTTCAATGGGTATGATCTCAGCTCTTATTGGCACCCCTTTTTTGAGAACGCTGCTAAGATAATAACAAATGATAATTGAGGACTAATGAATTTTAAAATATTTATTAGTTAACCTTAGGAGGTCGTCTATTGGATTTCTTCTCTGAAATTTTACGCTTATTTTCTATTCGTTTACGCTTTACGGCTTTTGGTATTTTGGTTTGCTTTCTTTCTTTTTCTTCTTTTAATCCAAGCTTAATGAGATTTAAAAAACGCTTAGTAACATCTGCTTTATTTTTTAATTGACTCCTATTTTGGTCCGAGCTTAAAACTAAAATTCCTGCTTTATTTATTCTATTCTTTAAAAAGGAATTAAGCTTTATTTTATCTTCCTCACTTAAATATTTAGAATTTAAAACGTCAAAATGGAGCACAACTTTCGTAGATACTTTATTGACATGTTGACCTCCACTACCTGAACTTCTAACAGCCTTATACGTTAATTCAGAAATTAAACTTTCAGCATCCACAATTAGTTTATTTGATGCGTGTCTTTCAGCAAATCATTTACTGTTTTAACGGGATTAAAAGTAAGGATTGGCACCTCAACGAAAATGGTATTCCAAAAGGCCATACTTCCATTCCAAAGCCCTGGTAATTCTAGAGCCTTTAAATCTTTACCAACCTTGGTTTTCATAGTAATAAAAGCCGCCTTATGGTCAACAAAATCATCAAGGTTAAATTTTTCACCTTTATAATTTCTAATGCCACAAACTAAATCCACAGGGTTAAAATGTGTAGCATTTTTCAAGATGTTTTTTTGTTCTATGTTCTCTTGATTAATCTGAGCAGATTCTACAATTTGTAATGAGACATTAGAGTTTTGATCCTTTACCCAAAATGGTCCTCCACCAGGCTCTCCTTCATTTTTCACCATACCACAAACTCTTATTGGACGATTCAATTTTTCTCTTAAATATTCAATCTTATACTTTTCAGAATATTTTTCAAACTCATCAGAAATCTTAACGTTGAGTTGTCTTGTTAGAAATTCTGCGATTGTTGTTAAATGATCTTCATTAATTTCATTTGTATCTAAATCTCTCAAAAAATTATAAGCTTTCTCTTGTACGTCGAGCAATATACCTGCTAAAACTTTTTTATACTTGGCAACCTCATCCTTATATTGTTTTACAACAACATTATCTATGTTTTTTATGAATATGATATCAGCGTCCAATATATCAAGGTTTTTAAGTAAGGCGCCATGACCTGATGGCCTAAATAAAAGCGAACCATCATCTTCTCTAAAAGGCTCGTCATTTAAATCAACAGCTATTGTATCTGTTGATTCATGTTGATATGAAAAGGAAATGTCAAACGAAATACCTGTTCTTTTCTCAACATATTCTTCAATATTCTTAAATTCCTCATCAAATCTATCTTTATATTTTTCTGAGATAGTAAAATGTAATTTCGCCTCATTATTGTCGGATGCATATAATGCCGCTTCATATAAATGCTCCTCAAAAGCCGTAGATATATGGTTGTTTTTATATTCATGAAATGGCAACAGCCCTTTTGGTGAGTTACCAAAATTAAGATGTGATTCTAATAGCATTGCATAAACAAATTCAAAAGCTTTCTCACCTGAAGACAATTCATCAAAATCAATATTATTGGCCTTTAATTCTGATATTACTTCTTTATAAAATGGGAATTTCTCTAACCCAACCAGAAATAAGGACAAATCCTTTGAATTATTTTTATTGATAAATGAATTTATAGATTGATTTTTTGGATTATACTCCTTAATGAATTTAAATAAAAACTTAAACATCCTGGTAGCTGCACCGGATGCTGGCACAAACTTTATTAGAGATAATTTGTTTCTATGAGAATCAAAATTAGAGATATACTTATTAATGATTTGGTTATCTAATTTAATAATCCCATTATCAATTGTTGCTGCCTCAACGATATGTGTAAACGGTATACCGGTTCTAAATAAATTAATTTGTGCTTGTACTTGCTCTAATGTTAATCCTTTAGACTCTATTTGTCTAATATCGGTTTCTGTAAAGCTCATTATGGTTTTTTTAGTAGGTTATCTATATGTTTAATAGCTAATTTTAATCGTTCTTGCTTATTACCTTTGAGTAAAACATACGACTTATTGTACTTAATAAGGGCTTCTTCAAAAGCCCTAAACATACGTTCTCTTTCATTGGGTTTATCTCTTAGGTCATCAGCTTCCCAAGGGGTGTCAATATAAGTTAAAAAATAAATGTCATACGAATTTTTTAGAGCATTGGTCTCTAAAATCGGGTCACAAGTACCAGAGTAATAGGCTTCACTGTAAACTTTGGTTTCTAGAAGATCCGTATCACAAATTAAAACTGTATCTGTTTTTTGTGCCAATTCATTTTCAAGCTTCATTTGGCCAATAGCTATGGGCAACAGGTCCTTGGGCTCGCAAGTTTTGCGTTCATTATTCCATTTATTCTGAAGATATTCTCTTGCGTACTCAGGTACCCAAACGGAATTATAATGTCTAGCAAGTTGCCTTGATAGTGTAGTTTTTCCAGTAGATTCGGGTCCAAATAAAACTACTCTTATACAATTTGAAGGTTGTTGTTTAAGTGCTTCTTCCATGCTAAATAGCCATAAATGGCAATAATTGTAAATCCTAAATATTGAAAACTAGTAAAAGTAAAACCTTTATATAGATACAAAGGTACAGATATGACATCTCCAATAATCCAAAATATCCAGTTTTCTATTTTACGTCTTGCCATAAGCCACATGCCTACAAAGAATATTGCAGTTGTTAACGTATCTGCGTAGGCAACCCAACTTGTCCATTTGTCAAATGCCTTGTACACCACAAAAACAATTAGTAAAGTAGCCAAGAAAATACCAATGCTAATCTGTTTTTCCTTTTGGGTAGTTGTCGATATAGGCGTTACATGTGTGGCATCTACTTTACGCGTCCAAATATACCAGCCATAAACACTCATAGCAAAGTAATAACCGTTAATCATCATGTCGCCGAGTAATTCCCATTTAAACAGTAAATACACAAAAATCGAGGTACTTATCATACCTGTTGGAAATACTAAAATATTGTTTTGCTTGGAAAACCATACGGATAGAAATCCAAAGACTACGGCAACTATCTCTAATACAATATCCATAGTTTGATAGTCTGAATACTGACCAAAAAAGAAATCAAAAATCTGGTTCATAATCGCTTCGGTCTGTCTTTACAACTTTCATGTTTAATACGGCAATATCTATATCTAGAAAAGATTGTTTAATGGTTCTAGTTAAAAAAGTCATTAAAGCATCATATTCTCCATAAATTTGTGTGCTTAATGGATTTTCAAGAACTTTAAATTCAGATTTTCTTAGTTCTTTGATAAATTCGATAATATGAGATTCGTAATCATCTTTTAAGGGCGTTAGAGTAAGCTCTACGGATATTTTCATTGAATTTATTAATTGGCAGTTATTTTTAATTCTGGCTTTAACAATTCTTCAAAGAATGTTTCATCTTCCTCAAAAGCAGTACCAATAACTACTAAATCAGCACCAGCGATAATGGCTTTATCTAAGTCCATTTTTGTTCTAATACCACCACCTACAATCAAAGGAATATTTAAAGTTGATTTTACCTTAGAAATAATCGTTGGCTCAATTGGATGTGTCGCTCCGCTACCAGCTTCGAGATAAATAAGTTTCATGCCTAAAAACTCACCTGCTTTTGCTGTATCACAAATAAGGTCAATATTAGATCTAGACATTGGTATGGTTTCACTCACTCTCTCTACTGAAGTTTTCTTACCATTTTCAATCAGAATGTAGCCTGTTGGTATAATCTCAAGACTTGTATTTGCTAATTTAGGAACAGCCTCTATCTGTTTTCCTATTAAATATTCTGGATTTCGCCCAGAAATTAATGATAAAAACAAAATACCATCCGCATTCCTTGCAATCTGATTAATGTCACCAGGAAACAATATTACAGGTAAGTTTGTGTGTGATTTTATTTCCGTTATAAATGCATCTACAATATTTTCTTTAACCTCACTTCCACCAATTAAAATGTGTGTTGCAATTGATCTTTTGACTTTTTCGATAAATGTTGAAACATTTTTAAGCTTCATTTTATCGGGATCAATTAAAACGGCCAATTGAGTTTTGTCAATCTCAGAATTAATTATAATATTTTTATATAAGCCTTTCATTATGGTACCACATAAGCACATGTAAAGCCTTCAAATTCTAAAAAAGCTGTATTGTACCTATACTTTTTATTTTTATAGTCTATCCATGCAACAGTATTACCATCTTCAATCATAAAAGGAATGACTAAAAAATGATCTTTGAATAGCATTCCTGGTGTCGCAAATAGTTTATATAAGGATTCTTTAATACCCCAAATTACGGTTAATTTATTTATATAATCATCTGCACTAATATTGAGATAATTAAATTCATAATCCACAAACTTTTTTGCAATGATTGCAATTTTATCGCGTTGTTTTTCAATATCAATTCCAACTTCCTTATCACTTACTATTACACCAGAAAATGTGAATGAATGCGTAATTGAAATGTGCTTTCCATCCTTTAGGTGTGGCTTACCATAGTCATCATAATGTAAATCCTGATCGGTATACCCAAACTCTCTAAGTAAGTGCCTTACACTTAAAAACCCACGTTGATGCAGTTCACTTTTCATGCCTAAAACACGCTCTAAGCTATTTGGTTTTAAATCCAAAGGCTTTAAAAGATCAGAATAAGACTCCTCAATCTTCCAGATTTTAACAGTAGTTTGTGAGTTTACACTAATCGAATTGTAAAGTGGCATTTAATATTCTAAATGGTAATGTTTATCTTTGCACTGCCTTAAACAGATTTGGCACGTAATGAATGACGAATTTAACCAATTACGTGAGAATCCCAAAGGCAGTCATTTAAAAAAAGAACTATAAAATGAGTACAAAAATTGCTTATACCCCTTATAAAGTGAAAGATATGTCACTTGCATCTTGGGGAAGAAAAGAGATTGAATTAGCTGAGGCAGAAATGCCTGGCCTAATGAGCCTACGTGAAGAATATAAAGATGAGCAACCACTTAAGGGTGCGCGCATTGCTGGCTGTTTGCATATGACTATTCAAACTGCTGTATTAATTGAGACCTTACAAGCACTAGGTGCAGAGGTCACTTGGAGTTCTTGTAATATTTTTTCAACTCAAGACCAAGCAGCAGCTGCTATTGCAGATGTTGGTACAGCAGTATACGCATGGAAAAACATGACAGAAGAAGAATTTGACTGGTGTATAGAACAAACGTTGTTTTTTGGTGAAGACAGAAAACCATTAAACATGATTTTAGATGATGGTGGCGATTTAACCAATATGGTATTAGATAAATACCCAGAATTAACTTCTGGTATTAAAGGCTTATCTGAAGAGACAACCACTGGTGTTCACCGTTTATATGAACGTTTTAAAAACGGAACATTACCAATGCCAGCAATTAACGTAAATGATTCTGTAACTAAGTCAAAGTTTGATAATAAATACGGTTGTAAAGAATCGGCTGTTGATGCTATTCGTCGTGCTACTGATATCATGTTAGCAGGCAAGCGTGTAACGGTATGCGGCTATGGTGATGTAGGTAAAGGAACTGCTGCCTCTTTTAAAGGAGCTGGAAGTATTGTAACCGTAACTGAGATTGATCCTATATGTGCCTTACAGGCAGCCATGGACGGATTTGAAGTAAAACGCTTAGAAACTGTAGTTGGTAATTCTGATATTATCATTACTTCTACTGGAAATAAAGATATTGTAAGAGCAGAGCATTTTAAAGCTATGAAAGACAAAACCATAGTTTGTAACATTGGCCATTTTGACAATGAGATACAAATGGCTTGGTTAAACGAGAATTACGGTAATACTAAAAATACCATTAAGCCACAGGTTGATAAATATACTATTGACGGTAAAGACATTATCATTTTAGCTGAAGGTCGTTTAGTAAACTTAGGTTGTGCTACAGGTCACCCAAGTTTTGTAATGAGTAATTCATTTACAAACCAAACCTTGGCACAAATTGAACTTTGGAAAAACTCTGATAATTACGAAAATAAAGTATACATGCTACCAAAACATTTAGATGAAAAAGTAGCAAAATTACACTTAGAAAAAATTGGTGTTGAGTTGACTGAACTTGAAGGTTATCAAGCAGATTATATTGGCGTAACAGTTGAAGGCCCTTATAAACCAGAACATTATAGATACTAATTGACTTTCATTGCGAAAGCAAAGAATCTCAAATTTATTAAGGAAGCCCTTTCAGAAATGAAAGGGTTTTTTTATTTTAATACTGTAATGTACCATACAAACAAAAAAATAAAAGTCCCACGCTTTAGTGAAGAAGAAGGATTCTACACCACAATAAAACGCTCAAAAATGATGAGCAAAATACGCGGTAAGAATACCAAACCAGAATTACTTTTTCGTAAAGCCTTATGGAGAAAAGGTGTTCGCTATCGTATAAACAGCAAACAATTACCTGGTAAACCCGATATAAGCATTAAAAAATACAAACTGGCTATTTTTATCGATGGTGAATATTGGCATGGCTATGACTGGGATGAGCGCAAACCAAAATTGAAAACTAATCGCAGGTTTTGGATCCCTAAAATTGAGCGTAATATGCAACGAGATCTTGAGGTTAATCAAAAACTCAATGAATTGGGCTTTACTGTATTTCGGTTTTGGGCGCACGAGGTTAAAGACAATCTCAATATTTGCATAAACGATGTCATGATTTATTTACATTTATCTGGATTGAATATTAGATAATTTCTATCAAAAAATTAACTACCTTTCTATTATGAAAAAAAGGATAATCATAGTATTAGTTTTGATAATTATGGTTTTTATTTATTCAAGATACAAGATGAGTCAAGACAATCCAGATGTACTATCCCCTTTAATTGAGAAGGTTGAAAACTATATACCTCAAAGAGATAGTATTAAATTAGATGTATCAAAAGCTGATGTTGCTTGGCAATTAGATCATATTCTAAAAACAATCAATAGAATTTTTGAAGCATTGGAAAAATCCAATCCAAAAGAATACAGTTCTTCTTTAAATGCCATGAGAATTATTACAATGACATCAGGCTATATTCCAAGGGGTCGCGCACAATCACCAGATATTGTAAAACCACCTGAAGTAATTTATACCGAAGATATTTATGCTCAGATTAAAGAAGCAAAAGAAAATATTATCAAATTGAAATTATTAGATGAAAATTCATACTTCAAACACTTTGTCTTTGGCAGTCTTAATAGAGCCCAAACCATCAGGTTTTTAGAAGTGCATACAAACCATCATCTAAAAATAATTAAAGACATCTTGCAATAACAGTGTTAGTTATAAAATGCAACACCAATCAAAACTACCAAATGTAGGTACCACAATTTTCACTGTGATGAGTGCTCTGGCAAATGAGCATAATGCACTCAATCTATCTCAAGGTTTTCCTAATTACACTAGTGATCAAAAATTAAATGATTTGGTTACTCAAGCAATGAACAATGGTTATAACCAGTATGCACCAATGGCTGGGAATTTAGATTTAAGACTAGCAATCTCTCATAAATATGAATTGCTATATAAAAGCACTTATCATCCTGAAAATGAAATCACTGTAACTGCTGGTGCCACGCAGGCCATTTATACTATTATTTCTGCATTTATCCATAAAGATGACGAAGTAATAATATTTAAACCTGCTTATGATTGCTATGAGCCTGCTGTGATCTTAAATGGTGGCAAACCATTAAGTGTACAATTGTCAGCACCCAATTATAAGGTAAATTGGGAAGAGGTGTCATCAAAAATTACTTCAAGGACCAAAATGATAATTATTAATACGCCACATAATCCTACTGGTACAATTTGGTCTAAAGAAGACATGCTTAAACTTCAAAACTTAACTAAGAATACCAATATTATTGTTTTGAGTGATGAAGTTTATGAGCACATCGTTTTTGACGATGCTAAACATTTTAGTGTTTGTTTATTTAATGATCTAAAACAAAGGTCATTTATTACTGCCTCTTTTGGAAAAACCTTTCATAATACTGGTTGGAAAATTGGTTACTGCTGTGCGCCAAATTATTTAATGGCTGAATTTAGAAAAGTGCATCAATTTAATGTATTCTCTGTAAATCATCCTGTTCAAAAAGGTATTGCCGACTATATGCAGAATCCCAAAACCTATATTGGTCTTTCAGAGTTTTTTCAACGTAAACGAGATTTATTTCTGAATTTAATCTCCGAATCACGATTTAAATTCAAACCCTCACAAGGAACTTATTTTCAGGTTTTAGATTATTCTGATATCACGGAAGAACACGATGTGGAATTTGCAAAACGATTAACTATTGAATCTAAAATTGCTTCTATTCCCTTATCCGTATTTTATGACAAAAACAAAGATGATAAGGTTTTAAGATTCTGCTTTGCCAAAACAGAAGAGACTTTGATTAGAGCATCAGAAATTCTCTGTAAAATTTAAGTTACTTTTTGTATTTTATAAATTTTGTTGTCAATATATTAGAACTAGAATTTAAGGTTAAGAAATCAAACAGTAAAATGTAACTATGCAAAATACCCTTAAAATAGCAATTATTCAAACGCATTTGATATGGGAAGATCCCCAAGCAAATCGTAAACATTTCGAAGAAAGAATAAATACCATATCTAATGAGGTAGATATGATAATACTGCCAGAGATGTTTACTTCAGGATTTACCATGAACGCCTTAAAGATTGCGGAAACTATGCATGGTGCAACCATAAATTGGCTTAAGTCCATAGCAAAAGATAAGGATGTTGCTATTATTGGTAGTTTAGTCATAACAGAAAATAATAACTACTACAATCGCTTAATTTGTGCCAAACCTTCAGGTGACTTAATTCAATATGACAAAAGGCACACATTTACATTAGCAGGCGAACATAATGTATATACTGCAGGTACTGAAAAAGTAATATTCAATTATTTAGGTTGGAATATTTGCCCACTAATTTGTTACGATCTTCGCTTTCCTGTTTGGGCAAGAAATACGGAGGACTATGATGTATTACTCTATGTTGCTAATTGGCCAAAACCAAGAATAAATGCTTGGGATGCCTTACTCAAGGCAAGAGCTATAGAGAACATGTGTTATTGTATTGGTGTTAATAGAATTGGTTTAGATGGTCTAAACTATGAATATTCTGGTCACTCGGGAGCATATGATGTTCTGGGTAACCGTTTAGATTCTATTAGTGAAAATGAAGAAAAAGTTGAAATAATATCTCTTGATAAATCAATGATAAGCAAATACAGAGCTAAACTAAATTTTCTTAACGATAGAGATAACTTTAATCTAAAAGTGTAAAGTCAATTATAAAATCAAAGCTTGCTCTCACTTCTTCTACATCACCTGTAGGTGCATAACTAACTCTTTCTGGTTGTGTTCCAAGCAGAAAATTACCAGTATCATATTTACCATTTCCATTGGTATCGTAAATAACTCTTAAGGCATACTTACGAGGTGCTATATCCGTAAAATCTACTAATGGATTCTCAGTAGTATAGCGTTCATATATCACCACACCTGTATCATTTACCAGTTGGACAATTAATGGAAATTTTGCATTCCTCAGTTGAACTCTTAAGTTCCCATATTCAGATTTCATTTTTGTTCTAAAGGAATAATTAAGTGTATCTTTATTGACACCTCCATAAAAGCCTTCAAAGGTTTCAGGCATCATTGTAATCACATAGCTCTGACCCTCTTCTTTCTCAACTGGGAAGGTGTATTTATTATAAATTGAATCATATTCAATTTGAAAATCAACAAAAACTGAATCTTTGTTTATAAGACTGATTTTTGATTTATCTATTTTGGTAAAAGGTATATTTCCCTCCAAGCTAAAGTCTTGATCAAAATTCACAGTCCCAGAGACTAATGCTTTAATCTCTAATGAATCTGTCTCCATTGCTCTAAATCTGTGTTTAAATGTATCTAAATACTTCTCATTTCTAACAATGAAATTAACCGTGTCTACTTCAAATTTTGGTTTATACCAATAATATAAACTGTCTGTTTGCTTGTTCTTAGTTAATCTAGTTTCAAAACCCTCTGGTTTCTCACCCAACAACTCAATTTGAATGGTTTTATAATCACCTTCATATGGGAAGAGAATTCTTTGTTCTCCATCTTGCTTTGGCTTAAATGCTTTAAAATTAGGTTCTTCTTGAAATAAGGTTAATCCATATGAAGAATCTGTAGGCACAGTTATAAAACCCTCTTTAAAAGCGATTTTATCATCTTTCTGATTAAATAAAAAATTACTGTTTTTATCTTTTATTGCTATTAATTTATACTTGCCTTCCTTAATGTTATCAATACTAAAAGTTGTTAAACTATCTAATGTGTTAGTGATGTATCTTGGTTTTTCTTTGAAAACAATAGAGTCAGTATAAGAAGAATCTACTTCGTATAACATTACAGAAACAAAAGTGTCTGGTTCCTCTAATATCGCATCTTCCACATAACCCTTAACAGATAGTGAATCTATAGTGTCTCCTGTTGAAAACACATATCTATAGTATGGATATGGGTTTTCTTCATTATTGTCTACAATGCTTTCTCCAAAATTAAATGCATAGGTAGTATTAGCTTCAAGAGTGTCCTTAATTTTTATAGAAATATATTTACTTGCTCCTCCCATTGGAATTATAGAGGGGTCTGTGTCCATTGGAGGAGAAATAATCAACTGTTTTCTAAGATCCTTAATCTTCACATATTCATCGAAGTAAATCTTGATTTCGTCACCCTTAAAATTTGTCGAAAAATTCTCAGGTTCAGATTTTAAAATAATAGGTGGTTCAGTATCTTTTTCACCTCCAGATGGTGTGCCACGATTGGCACAGCCTACAATAAGAGCGATCAAAAATAGGCCAATAAAAAATCTCTGTAAATATGAATACATTCAGCAAGAATAATTTAGAACAAAGAAACAATTTTAATAGTTAGTAACGAAAAAATTAATCTGCAATTGCCATTGTAACAAGACTTAACTTAATATTATCAATATTTAACAAAACTGAAGCACAAGATTCTACTGTTGCACCAGTAGTAATTATATCATCAACCAGCAAAATATGCTTGCCTCTAAGGGAAGTTCTATCTGATATATCAAATAAACTATTATCTGTATCTACACGTTTTAGTCTATCTTTAAACACTTGTGTTTTAGTAGCCTTTGTTTTAACCAATACAGCATCGTTATATTCAGCTTGCAAAGCTTTTGCTATTTCAATCCCGAATTTTGATACTTGGTTGAACCCTCTTTTTCTTAATTTGGTTTTATAAAGAGGAACAGGTACAACAACGTCAATGTTTTGATAAGCTTCAATAGATTTTAGCTCCTCGCCCAGCCACTTACCAAAGAATTCGCTGATATGTTCGTGTCCTCTATATTTTAGATTGTGCAATAATTGCTGTACAATTCCTTTTTTTGCAAAATGTAATAATGAGGTTGCATTTTCAAGTTTAACTCTGCCATAAAGGGTCTTTTTTACAGCATCTGAGTTTTCAAAATGAAAATTAGTTACTGGTAATTGATGTCTACAAGAAATGCAGATTACAAATTCCTTATCCTTTAAAACATTATTACATGCTTCACAGACTTGAGGGAAGAACAAGTTTAACAAATTTATTACCACTTAATCGAATAAAATAAATTGGTCATTTAATTAGCTCTAATTTTAACCCAAATTAGCAATTAATTATGATAGTTAACCCTCAATTATTTAACTACAGATTAATTATAGGTTCTTTATTGGTCGTTTTAACCGCTTTAGGCATTTATAGCTTTACAAATTATAAATCCATTAAATCCTACGAAGAATTCCTAAAGCAGGAAAAGTTTTTGATAGAACAAGAGCTATCAGAGATGTTAGAAAGTTATGACGAACTAAGCCAAGACTATGATCTTATGGCTTCTCAGCTCCAAGAGGCAAAATTAGAAACTAAGAATGCCTTAGATTCTTTAAGATTATTAAAAAGTGATTTATCTATTATCACAAAGTTTAAGGAGCAACTTATAATTCTAAAATCTAAAAGCAAAGTACTTCTAAGTACTATTGATTCTTTGAACATTGCCAACGAGCAACTCCAAAAAGAAAATCGAGATGCACTCAATACCATTGAGAAAAAGAGTTTCACGATTAATGACCTGGCAACAAAAAATAATCTTTTAAATAAAGCCATTGATAATGCGGCAATACTTAAGGCAGGTGATGTAAAAGCAAAGTCATATAAGCTTAGTGGCTCAAGAAAAAAATACACAACAAGAGCAAGACGGGCAAATGCCATAGACGTTTGTGTTTTATTGGCTGAAAATCCATTGACTGAAAAAGGACGCAAAGATATATATATACAGATTGTTAGCCCAGATGGTAATATAGTTGCTGATAAAGGCGAGGTTGTATTTGGTGAATTTTCATTAATCTATAGCAAAAAAGAGGTTATAAGTTATGATAATGAAAATCTTGAAATTTGTGTAGCAATAATTGCCGATGAAGATGATAAGCCATTTCAAAAAGGGGACTATTTTATTAACGTATTCCACAAAAATATTAAGCTTGGAAGCACTACTGTAACATTTAAGTAATTACAATCACATAATTTTTTTAAAACCGGTCTATTAATTAGAGCGGTTTTTTATTTTTGTGCCATGGCAAACGACGATAAATTTAAAAAGGTAATCTCTCATGCAAAGGAGTACGGTTACGTATTTCAGAGTAGCGAGATATATGATGGCCTAAGTGCTGTATATGATTATGCACAGAATGGTGCCGAATTAAAGAATAATATTCGCAATTATTGGTGGAAAGCAATGGTGCAAATGCACGAAAATATTGTTGGTATTGATGCTGCAATATTTATGCATCCAACCACATGGAAAGCCTCTGGACACGTAGATGCATTTAACGATCCTTTAATAGATAATAAAGATTCTAAAAAACGGTACAGGGCTGACGTTTTAGTGGAAGATTACTGTGCAAAACTAGAAGCAAAAATAAATAAGGAAGTTGCCAAGGCCACGAAAAGATTTGGTGATGCTTTTAATAAAGAAGAATTTATTTCTACTAATGGTCGTGTTTTAGGTTATCAAGAAAAAATTGATACGACACTCAAACGCCTCGGTAAATCTTTAGAAAATGAAGATTTAGCTGATGTAAAAGCGCTAATTGAAGAGCTTGAAATAGCTGATCCTTTATCAGGTAGTCGTAATTGGACAGATGTAAAGCAATTTAATCTAATGTTTGGCACCAAATTAGGTGCTTCTGCTGATTCTGCCATGGATTTATACTTAAGACCAGAAACTGCTCAAGGTATTTTTGTTAACTTTTTAAATGTGCAAAAAACTGGTAGAATGAAAATTCCATTCGGTATTGCACAAACAGGTAAAGCCTTCAGAAATGAGATTGTTGCAAGACAGTTCATTTTTAGAATGCGTGAGTTTGAACAAATGGAAATGCAGTTTTTCATTAAACCAGGCACTCAAAAAGAATGGTTTGAGTATTGGAAAGAACATAGATTAAATTGGCATAAATCCTTAGGTATGGGAGCTGACAACTATCGTTTTCACGACCATGAGAAGTTAGCTCATTATGCTGATGCGGCAACAGATATTGAATTTAATTTCCCATTCGGATTTAAGGAACTAGAAGGCATACATTCTCGTACGGATTTTGACTTAAGTCAGCACGAAGAGTACTCTGGCAAAAAACTGCAATATTTTGATCACGAAGACAATGCAAGTTACACACCTTATGTATTAGAAACATCTATCGGTTTAGATCGTATGTTCCTTGCCGTATTTTCTAATTCACTACAAGAAGAAGAATTAGAGAATGGTACAACACGTACAGTCTTAAAATTGCCAGCAGTATTAGCGCCAACAAAGGCCGCTATTCTTCCATTAGTAAAAAAGGATGGGTTACCAGACATCGCCAAGCAAATTGTTGAAGACCTTAAATGGGATTTTAATGTTGTTTATGATGAAAAGGATGCTGTAGGTAGGCGTTACAGAAGACAAGATGCAGTTGGTACACCATACTGTATTACTATAGATCATGATACATTAGAAGATAATACAGTAACTATACGTCATAGGGATACTATGGATCAAAAACGTGTAAAGATAGAGGAGCTCAGAAACATCATTAAAAAAGAAGTTGATGTTAGAGAGTGGTTAATGCGAATGAAATAAAATAATTGGAACATAAATAAAAAACCCAAGCCTTCTACTTGGGTTTTTTTATGCTATAATTTCTAAAAGCGATAGCCAATATAAAAATCGCCTTTAATAATTGCATCTGAATCTGCATTACCTAGTAAATTCCTTCCCGCACCAATCTTAAATTCAAAAACAAAACCCGAAGTATTTATCCATTTTTTTCCTAGTGAGAGTCCAATTGATATATCAAAAACATCGTCATTGCTTTCTTGACCATTTATCTCATCTTCTAAATTAAAATCACTCGAAAAAAATGAAGTAAATCCTTCAACGAAAAAACCTTTAGCTCCATAATCTTCATTAGTCTGAAAATACATTCTATAGTAAGGTGTCAAAGAGTAATTTTCGAACCAGTCATTACTCGAATCCAAGTTAACCAATGCATATGCACCGAATCCTTGATTACTACTGACTATATACTCATAAGAACCTTCAAAAATAGGGCCTGCCAATAGTTTTATCGCTCCAAGTCTAACTTCGTGCTTCCGCTCAAAAATGGTTGGTTTTTCATCGTTTGTAGTTTCTTGTGAAGAAATAGTGAAACTGAGATTTAATAATAGTAATACAAAAAATAATTTTTTCATTAGTGATTGATTTAATGTGTTTGTTCAACAACAATTATACCAATAGATGAGAAAAAAGTCAAAAGGTTGCGTAAGAAATTACCTTATTTAAAAATATGCCTTTAATTGAATAGTACCTGTGTGAATCGTTTTAGAAGTTTCGGTCTTTCTTCCAAAATATGAAAGATTCAAATCTAAAAACTTAGTCAGTTTCTTTTGAGCGAGCAAATTCCACGTGAAGTTTTTTCCTGGTTGAAGACCTTCTAACATTTGGTATGCAACTGGTGTGTTTGGATTCCCTTCAAATTGGTTTTGAAAGAAATTAAATTCGCCATTTAAAGCAATTTTCTGGGCATTATTATAGGTAAAGGATAATCCATAGTTATTCTGTGCTAAAGACTCTAAATTTCCAATCATATTAGATTTGGATGTATATTGATAGAACACATCAAACTGTGCATTTTCATTAAATAAATAGGAGAGTTTAGGTTGAAATCTTTCTTCGTCTATTTTAAAGTTCCTATTGGCAAAATTTTCGCTTAAACTTTCTTCTGTACCAAAACTACCCAATGCATTTATAAGCCAATTAGTAGCAAACTTATGATTAAAATTAAATTGATGGTTTGTCAATTTATTTTCTTGAAAACCGATAGATAATAGATTGCGACTTGTATTAGTGAGAATAGTATAAGAAGTTGTATAGCGTTGCTTACCCCTATTATAAAACAAAACATTTCTAATACTATTATTTAATGCTAATTCATTTTCTTCATCCTCTTCAAAAGGGTTAAGATTAAAGTTGTTACCATCGCGCCTTACTTTTCTATCAATTAAAAAAGACGTCTGATTATAGAAATGTGAAAAAAACTTATCCCACTTATCCTTAGACGTACTTAACTGTTGAAAATTAAATGTTATTGTTTGGCTCAATCTATTTTGATGCGTTCTCACAAAAACCTGATTTGGCAATAATACCCTTATATAATTTCCTTGATCTTGAAATTGAGCAAGTTCAAATTCATTTAATTCTTGTATTCCATTTTCATTGTAATCTATCCAAGTGTAAGCACCTTGACCTGCCTCTACTTCGACATAAGTGAAGTCTTGCTGTGGTAAACTTCCAGAATTGGTTTCAAAATTTGTATTCCAAATAAGGATATTATTAAACAGTTTCTGATTGAAGTTTAAACGACTATTTAAACTTTGCTCATTTTGAGAATCTTCTACTTCTGCCTTCAGATTTCTGTAATTGACAAACAATTGCAAATTAGTGGCTTTATTTTGTATTAATCTCGACTTCAAATAATAAGTGTTAGATATATTTACACGTTCTACAAAATTGTTTCGCACACTATCATTAACTCTATTGATATAACCTAATTCTACAAATACTTTGGTACTATCACCAACACCGACAAAAGCTTCATAAGAATTAAATTTTTGACTCAGAGGTGTTAAGGAATCTGTTGTAATTACACGTTGTTCATTATCCTCTAGTGCTATTTTAACTCCAGCCCATTTATCGTTTTTACCATATACAACACGATTGAAAGACCTTAAGAAGGTAGAATTATTTACAGTGCTTTCACTATTTAGATAACTAGTATTAGAGAATACTGAAAAATCACCAAATCTTAAATTGGCCAATGCATTATGTCTGCTTCCATTAAAGTTAGCAGAGTAATCCAAATACTCAAAATTATATGATACAACTCCCTTTTTGGCATGGGATAACATTAGGCCAGATGTAAAGAGTAATTGATTACCAAAATTAAAATTACCTTGGTCATCTCTATCATCTTCCAAGTTCCAATCTCTATTAAATTCTGCTCTATATAATCGCTGTATGGTTCTAAAATCCTTCTGAATAAAATCTGCATCAATCAAAGCAGATAAATTCCATAAACTATCAGATTTTATGATTTGTTGATTTACTTTGATCTTGCCAGCAAAACCATCATTGTCATTGTCATCTAAACTTGAAAATAAATTGAGATCATTTTTACTTCCTGCAAGTTCAAAAAACACATCAGTTTTTTCTGTAGGTTTATAACGACCATTTATAACTGCAATCTGCAATCGTTCTGGAGCTACTAATTGTACAATAGGCTCGTAATTACCTTGAGATACTCCTCCAATTGGTGCTATATACTCATAGATATTGCTCACGGCATTATCATCACTCAATATATAATTCCCCTGATTTGGGCCTACCAAAGTAAAGCTTACACTAAACAACTCATCATTTGGGTCATTAGAGAAAACAAAAACCTCTTCAGTACCGATAATTTCTTTACGGTATAAAATCCTATTTTCGGAGAAGGATTCGGCAGTTGCTGAAGGCGCAGTCATTAAACTTCTATCATCACCTGCATCTGCTAATATTTGAGTTTGCTCAGAAGATAAATTTTGTTGCAATGGCTGATTCTTAGCATCACTCTCAGAATATACAGAGGCATTTAATTTAAACTTTTCCGTCTTATAGCTCCCGCCACCAAAAACCGTAAATCTGCTATAGTTTCGTTCACTAAATTGATAATCTACAGTAATCCTCATTTCTGAAGTAATTGGGAATGTAGAATTAAAAATTATTTCGCCTGCATTATAATCTATAATATAATCCCTATTCTCACCACGCTCCAAGGGTACTCCGTTTACATAAACGGTTTCGCTTCCAGAAACTATTAAAACAAACAATTCGTTATTTGGTCCTCTCAATTTATAAGGTCCTTGATTTCCTTCTTGTGCAGTAAATTGAGTAGTAGTAAATTGACCTCTAACTAGAGCGCCTGAAGCAAATACATTGGTCTTATCACTTAGGTCGGCACTTACCAAAAGTCCTTGCACTCTTTTTGTGAAATTGGCAAAATAACTCTGAGTATTTACAAGGTCAATATCACCAGCTCTAATATTCCAATTATCACTAAACAATTCAATAAAGACTTGGTCAAATTCGTCTAACCTCTGGGAGTACCCACTTTCTTGTAACGGAATATTCGCATCTTGTATAGAAGCTCTTAACGATACCTTATCACTAAGTTTACCTGAAATTTGAAGATCTAGTTCACTGTTTAATACCGAATTTTGATTATTCCCTATGGTAACTCCTCTAGATATACTTCCCGAAGTTGTTAACCCATCAAATGGAGTGAATCCATTTTTTCTAGTCGTGTTTTCTAATTGATATAACTTCTGTAGGCTAGAACTTCTATTTACAATGATATCGTCATCTAACTGTTTGTATACCTTCGTTAAAAAATCAGGATAACTTAAATAGTCAACCTCAATAGTATCGGTTTTAACCCTTCTTCTGAACGTTAAAATTGATTTCATAAAATCAATACTATAAAAACTAGAATCTAAGATTTTCCCCGTTTTATATTTTACAATAAATCGTGAAGGATTTATACTTACAGTATCTATTCTAATAGAATCATTAAATGCTATACGTTTTGTCCTATAATTACTTTTTTCTTCTTGGGAAAAACCCAATAAAGAATACAATAATAAGATTAAGACAAACGCTTGTTTCATGTAGACTAATAACTGATTATAACTTAAAATATTTTATTGTTAAAATAGGTGCAAAATTATAGTGTAAAAGTAGGGTATTATTTAATTTAGCTTAAACCTTAGAATTCAATTATGAAAATCGCATCCTATAATGTAAATGGAATTAGAGCAGCAATAAATAAAGGATTTATTCAGTGGCTTGAAGCTACCAATCCTGATGTTATCTGTCTTCAAGAAATTAAAGCCTTAGAAGAGCAATTGGATTTAAATTTGTTTAGTCAGATTGGTTACGATTATAACTATTGGTTTAGCGCTCAAAAAAAAGGCTATAGTGGCGTAGCGTTGCTTTGTAAAAAAGAGCCAAATCATATTGAGTTTGGTACTGGTATAGAATCAATGGATTTTGAAGGCCGAAACATCAGAGTAGATTACGACAATGTTTCTGTAATGAGTATGTATCTTCCTTCAGGCACCAACAATGCTAGATTAGAACATAAATTTGAATACATGGATTTAATTCATGAATATCTAAATATTCTTCAAAAAAAAATTACAAATCTTGTAGTTTGTGGTGATTATAATATTTGTCATGAGCCTATAGACATTCACAATCCAAAAATGAAAGGCGTTTCAGGGTTTTTACCTGAAGAACGCGAGTGGCTTGGCAATTTTATTGATAGTGGTTTTATAGATAGTTTCAGGTATTTACATCCAGAAAAACAAGAATTTTCATGGTGGAGTTACAGAGCAAATTCAAGAGCTAATAACAAAGGTTGGCGCTTAGATTATGCCATGGTAAGCAAACCATTACAAGAAAAGATAAAACGAAGCGTTATACTTACCGAAGCAGTACATAGTGACCACTGCCCAATTCTTTTAGAATTGGATATTTAATAAAATAATAACTATTAAAAAATGATAAAAAAAATTTCCTTGTTAGTAATCACTTTAGGACTTTTCAGTTCTTGTGTATCAAAAAAAATATATACCGACTTAGAAGATAAATATGCAACGCTCAAAAAAGAAAATAGGAGTTTAAATGATGAGGTTGAAAAACTTTCAGGTGAAAAGACGTCTTTAAAAAATGATCTTGATATGCTAACTACAGAATATGATAAAGCTATAGATGAATTAAATCAATTAAAATCAGAAATAGCCGCAACTAAATCTAATCTTGATAATCTCAAAGCATCTTATGAGGCGTTAGAAAAAAATAGCTCAGCAGAAATAGCAAAAAATTCTAAAAAAAATAGAGAATTATTAGCACAACTTGAGGCTAAAGAACAGGCATTAGCAACTGAAAATGCAAGACTAGAAAAACTAAAAAAAGAATTAGAGAACAGATCCAAAAGAGTTGCGGAATTAGAGAATGTTATAGCTACAAAAGACGCTAGCATGAAAGCTTTAAAAGATGCCATATCAAAAGCGCTCACCAATTTTGAAGGTAAAGGATTAACTGTTGAGCAACGTGATGGCAAAGTATATGTATCAATGGAGAATAAGTTACTATTTCAATCTGGGAGCTGGTCTGTAGGTTCAGAAGGAAGCAAGGCTGTACAGCAATTGGCAAGTGTACTTGCAGAAAACCCAGACATAGCCATACTAATTGAGGGACATACAGATAATGTTCCTTACAAGGGCAATGCACAGTTAAGCGGTAATTGGGATCTATCTACAAAACGTGCTACTGCTATTGTAAATATTCTTAGAGAAAATGAGTCTATTAATCCAGAAAATTTAACTGCAGCTGGTCGTGGAGAATATGCACCAATAGCGTCCAATGGCAGCTCAGAAGGAAAAGCTAAAAACAGAAGAATTGAGGTTATATTGACACCTAAATTAGATGAGATTTCTAAACTATTGAATGACATTTAAATAAAAACTTAACATAGATTTAGACCTTTCAAGTTTTATGAACCTGAAGGGTCTTCTTATTTTTACAAGAAATTACTTAAAAAGCAAGATGAAATACACTAAACTACCCAATACAGATATTAAAGTAAGTAAGATTTGTCTCGGTACCATGACTTGGGGAAATCAAAACACTCAAGAAGAAGGATTTGCTCAAATGGATATGGCACTTGATAAAGGCGTTAATTTCTTTGATGTTGCCGAGTTGTATCCTGTACCAGCAGTTGCTGAAACTTATGCCGAAACGGAACGTATTATAGGAAATTGGTTTACAGAAACTGGTAACAGGGATAAAGTAGTCTTAGCTACCAAAATAGCTGGCCCTGGAGATTATACAGCTCACATTAGAACAACTGGTTTTAGCAAAGATGCACTGAATGAAGCAGTAGATAACAGCTTAAAACGTCTAAAAACAGATTACATAGATTTATACCAATTACACTGGCCAGAGCGTCAAACCAACACTTTCGGAGTTAGAGACTATACTCATAATCCTAATGACCCTTGGCAAGATAATTTTAATGAGATTCTTCACAATCTAGATGAAATAATAAAATCAGGTAAAATAAGACAAGTTGGTATTTCTAATGAGGGTGCTTGGGGAACCATGCGATATTTAGAAGAATCTAAAGCTCATAATTTACCTAGAATGGTAACCATTCAAAATGCCTACTCTTTATTATGCAGACCGTTTGAAGGTGATCTTGCAGAAATTGCAATTAGGGAAAATATTGGTTTATTAGCGTACTCGCCAATGGCATTTGGTGTACTTTCTGGTAAATACATAAAGGGTACCGCCAGAAAAAATGCGCGTTTAAAGGCGTTCCCAAGGTTTGCACGTTACAGTAGTGCGCAGTCCACGGAAGCAACAAAACGTTATTTAAAAATTGCCGAAGAGTATGATATGACCTTGGCACAAATGTCATTGGCATTTGTAAATGAAAGACCATTCTTAACAAGTAATATTATTGGTGCAACAAATCTTGAGCAATTAGAAGAAAATATTAATAGTATTAATATTTCTCTTTCTGATGATGTGATGAACGCTATCAATGCAGTACATGCTGAAGTACCTAACCCAGCACCATAATTAAAAATAAAGACAATAAAAAAGCCCTTCCATATATGGAAGGGCTTTTTCTAATAGATATTATTTGATTTTGTTACCATTTTTGTCAAAAAAATGATATTCAAGATAAGTGTAAGCATCTCTAGGTAAGACTTTTACCCATTTTTTGTGTTCAAAAAACCACTTTGAACGTACTGATGGAAACCCTTTGGTTAGAAAGGCTGCTATAAAAGGATGTGCATTTAGTGTTACCTTTTTATAGTCTCTTTTAAAAATCCGTTCTAGGTCTTGGTTAATACGTTCCACCACTTTAATTGGTGCTTCGATTTCATCTCCACCTACAAGGTTAGGATTTTCTTCTTTTGTTTTAATATTGCGTTCTGGCCTAACGCGTTGTCTGGTAATTTGCACTAAACCAAACTTACTCGGCGGCAATATTTTATGCTTTGCTTTGTCATCTTTCATCTCATCTCTAAGATGATTGTAAAGTTTTTTTCTGTTCTCTGCTCTACCCATATCAATAAAGTCGATAACGATAATACCACCCATATCACGCAAACGTAATTGGCGGGCAGTTTCTGAGGCAGAGATTAAATTTACTTCTAGAGCAGTGTCTTCTTGGTTTTTTTCTTTATTAGAACGATTACCGCTATTTACATCAATAACATGCATAGCTTCTGTATGTTCTATTACCAAGTAAGCGCCTTTTGCCATTGAAACAGTACGACCAAATGATGTTTTTATTTGGCGTTCTATACCAAATTTTTCAAATATTGGCACTCCATTTTTATAATACTTTACAATAGACTCCTTTTTCGGTGCAATTTGTTGCACGTAATCTTTTACTTGAATGTACAATTCTTCGTCATCTACAACAATACCAGAAAATGAATCATTAAATATGTCTCTCAAAATTGAGGATGCTTTATTCATTTCACCTAGTACTTTAGTAGGATGATGAGCTTTGTACAATTTTTTACACATTGCGGTCCATCTACCCAGCAAATTCTGTAAATCATTATCTAGCTCGGCAACTTTTTTGCCTTCTGCTACAGTACGAATAATAACACCAAATCCTTTAGGTGTGATACTTTTTACTAGTCTTTTTAGTCTGTCTTTTTCCTCTTGAGTTTCAATTTTTTGAGAAATTGAAATGCGATTAGAAAAAGGAACTAGGACAATGTATCTACCAGCAATAGATAATTCTGAACTAATGCGTGGCCCTTTAGTGGAAATAGGTTCTTTTACTACTTGTACTAAAATTGATTGATTAGATTTAATAGCATCAGCAATTTTGCCGTGCTTATTTAAATCTTTCTCTAATGGAAAGTCTTTGAGTCTATAATCTCTTAATTTCCCTGTGCTTACACGTTTAATGAATTTTAAAAGTGAAGGTAACTGAGGTCCTAAATCATGATAGTGTAAAAAACCATCTTTTTCGTAACCAACGTTAACAAACGCGGCATTTAGACCTGGTACAACCTTGCGAATTTTGGCAATAAAAATATCACCTACTGCAAAGTTATTGTCTTCTTCATCTTTATGTAATTCAATAAGTTTTCCATCTTTTAATAAGGCAAAATCAACAATATCAGAACTCGATCTTACGATTAATTCTTTGTTCATAATGTTAATTTAAATCTAGCTCTTAATTGAGTTAGATGGATTTTACTAAATTATTTGACACAGGATTTAATATCCAACAAACTTAAGTGCACTCTATTAAATGCTTCTTAAATTCTATATCAAAGAACGTTTTTTTAAAACTGAAAAAAGTAGTTTAAAAACTACTTTTTTCAGTTTATTTCTTTTTGTGACGATTAGCGCGTCTACGTTTTTTACGCTTATGCGTCGCTACCTTGTGTCTTTTTCTCTTTTTACCACTTGGCATAGTTATTAATGCTTTTAGTTAATATATTTTTTGTTTCTTTTTAGTTAACCTCAACATTAGATTTTACACCTTCTAAAAATACTTTAGCCGGCTTAAAAGCAGGTATGTTGTGAGCCGGTATCTTAATCGTAGTATTCTTTGAAATGTTACGACCAGTTTTTTCAGCTCTAGTTTTAATAATAAAACTTCCGAAACCTCTTAAATACACGTTATCTCCACCTTCTAATGAGGATTTTACTTCTTCCATAAAGGTTTCTACTGTAGCTTGTACATCTCCTTTTTCTATTCCTAGCTTATCAGATATCTTAGCTACTAAATCAGCTTTTGTCATTGTTATTAGTTTTAGGGTTATTATAAATTCTAAGGGATGCAAATATAGGTAATTTAATTTCAATATTTCAAGCGTAATTAATTAAAATTTAACACTATAAAGATTTAATTTTGCGAAACTGGATTTTAAATTAATGAATTTTAAAAAGCAATTAACTAGCTGGTATTCAAGTCATAAAAGAGATTTGCCGTGGAGAGCTACAAAAAATCCCTATAATATTTGGTTATCGGAAATAATTCTTCAACAAACTCAGGTTAAACAAGGTCTGCCTTATTATCTTTCTTTTGTTAAGGAATTTCCAACTGTTTTTGACCTTGCAAATGCGTCAGAAGAACAAGTTCTTAAACTTTGGCAAGGACTTGGTTATTATTCTAGAGCAAGAAATTTGCATACTACAGCAAAACATATTGCATTTAATTTAAATGGTGTATTTCCAGATAACTATAAAGACTTAAAAACACTCAAAGGTGTTGGTGATTATACAGCGAGTGCCATTGCGTCCATTTCTTATAACGAAGCGACAGCAGTTGTAGATGGAAACGTTTATCGCGTTCTTTCTAGATTCTTTGGTTTAGATACGCCAATAAATAGCACAAAAGGAATTAAGGAATTTAAAGAATTAGCTTCAACCTTAATAGACAAGAAACAACCGGGAAATTATAACCAGGCTATAATGGAATTTGGAGCACGACAGTGCAGACCTAAAAGTCCAGATTGTACTTCTTGTCCAATAGTGAATAGTTGCTACGCAAATCAAAATAAATTGGTAGATCAACTTCCCGTAAAATTGAAGAAAACCAAAGTTACCACTAAGTATTTCAACTTCTTGGTATGTATAGATAAAAAAAAGAATATCCTGTTAGAAAAAAGAACGGGTAAGGGAATTTGGCAGAACCTCTATCAGTTCCCATTAATAGAGTCTAACAGAAGTTTAAGTGCAGACGAGTTTAACCAGTTAAATTTAAAAAACACAGTTATAGAGAATTCTAATTTTGATCATTCACTCTATAATGCAACTGATAAGATTCATAAATTATCACATCAACATTTATATACCAAATTTTGGATAATTGAGATAGATCAATTACCTCGAGAAAGTATTTCTATTGAGAAGTTAAAGGCTTATCCTGCACCTGTCTTAATAAGTAACTTTATTGACGAATTCAATTTTGAAGCAGTTTAAGAATCACAAAAATTTATTACCTTTAATAGAGTATATAAAACACTAACTTTGCAATAAAATATAATTAATATGTCAGGAACGTTAAATAAAGTAATGCTTATAGGGCATTTAGGAGATGAAGTGAAAATGCATTATTTTGATGATAAAAATTGTGTCGGTCGTTTTCCATTGGCAACTAATGAGACCTATACAAACAAAACCACTAATGAGCGAGTTTCAAATACTGAGTGGCACAATATTGTAGTTAGAAATAAAGCTGCAGAAATATGTGAAAAATACCTCACTAAAGGGGACAAAGTCTATATTGAAGGACGAATTAAAACACGTAAATGGACTGATGATAAAGGTATGGAACGCTACTCTACAGAAATACAGTGTACAGATTTTACATTTTTAACCAATAAAAATGAACAACAAACACAACAGCCAAGCGTACCAGTATCTAGTGCACAACCTCAACAGACGGAACAGAAGAGTGTTGTACCTGATGAGGATGATGATTTACCATTCTAAACAATAAAATAAGACTAATTTGGATCCAGAGCCCTCGGTTTTAATTTCAACTTTTCTAGCAATAAATACATCATTCATAACAAGTATTGTATTACTAATAATTTTACTTGCTTGCTCCGCAATGATCTCTGGTGCTGAAGTGGCAATATTTTCCTTAACAAAGTCTAATATAGACGAAGGTATTGATGATAAATCTGTAAAAATGCAGATTATCTCTGTGCTATTAGAGCGCCCAAAAAAACTCCTAGCTACAATTCTTGTGGCTAATAACTTTATTAATATCGCAATTGTATTATTATTTGCGTACATAGGTGAAACATTGTTTAGTAATGTCACTAACAGTATAATGAGATTTTTATTAGAGGTTGTCTGTGCCACTTTCCTAATCTTACTTTTTGGAGAAATAATTCCAAAAATTTATGCAAGCAGAAATAGTATACAATTCTCTTCATTTATGGCGAGACCTTTAAAAGTATTAGATGTTTTATTTTCTCCTATAAGTCTTCCCATGAGATATGTAACAATGAAAATTCAGAATACATTTGGAAAGCAAAAATCCAACTTAAGTGTTGATCAATTATCGCAAGCACTAGAGCTCACAAATGATGAAGACACAACACAAGAAGAGCATAAATTGCTTCAAGGTATCGTCTCTTTTGGCAATACTGACACCAAACAAGTAATGCGTCCTAGAATGGACTTGTTTGCATTGGATTTAAACACACCTTTTGAAACAATAATAAAAGAAATAATCAAAAATGGTTATTCAAGAATCCCTGTATATGAGGAATCTATTGATACTATTAAAGGAGTACTTTATGTTAAAGACCTCTTGCCACATCTTAATAAAAATAAATTCGATTGGACTAAAATATTACGCGAACCATTTTTTGTGCCTGAAAACAAAAAGCTAGATGATTTAATGGTAGAGTTTCAAACTAAAAAAGTGCATTTGGCCGTGGTTGTAGATGAATATGGTGGTACCTCTGGTTTAGTATCTCTAGAAGATATCATTGAAGAGATTGTAGGAGATATTAGTGATGAATATGATGACGAGGACTTAGTATATACTAAGCTCGATGATAACAACTATAGTTTTGAAGGAAAGACGCCTTTAAAAGATGTTTATAAAATTGTTGGTATTGAAGAAGATATTGAAGATTTTGAATCCAAAAAAGGAGACGCAGAGACTTTAGCTGGATTTGTTTTAGAGATTTCTGGTGGGTTTCCTAGAATTGGAAGTAAAATAAATTTTAAAACCTACGTTTTTACTGTAGAGGCTTTAGAGCGTAAACGTATAAAACAAATAAAACTAACCTTAATTAAACCATTAGAATGAAAAAGATAATTATACCATTAATGACTCTTTTATTCATTGGTTGTGGTGACGAACCGCTACCTAAACCCAAAGGTTATTTAAGATTACAGTATCCAGAGGCTAAGTATACAAAGGTTAATATTCCTTTACCTTTTACTTTTGATAAGAATAAAACTACTTCACCTGTAAAAAATATAAAGTCTTCAGGTGCAGTTAAGGGAATTGATATTCAATATCCTTCAATGAAAGCTACTATCTATCTCACTTATCAAAAAATAAGAAATAACAACTTAGACAGTTTGTTGAGGGATGCTCAAAACTTAACTCAAAAACACACTATCAAAGCCGATGAAATAGCTAGTAATTTATTTGAAAATAAAAAGTCAAACACATATGGTATGTTATATGAAATTGGTGGCGATGCAGCTTCGCAATCTCAATTTTACCTTACAGACAGCATAAACCATTTTATTAGTGGTTCATTATATTTCTATGCTAAACCAAACTACGATTCCATCTATCCTGCTTCAGAATACTTAAAAAAGGATATTGAACGTCTTATGGAATCGCTTAAATGGAAAGAATAAATCTTTAAAGTTTACTCATAAAAAAAGCAACCTTTTAACAAGGTTGCCTTTTTGTTTATTTAAGGTATTAATTTTAAAAGTTGTAACGGATACTCGCGTTGAAGGTTCTTCCAATACCTAAGTAAGTACCAAAATTATCCGTTTGGTTTATATAAGCTTCGTTAAATAAGTTATAAACGTTAGCTCTAAATACCATAGGATTATCACCTAATGAGAATCTATAAGTAATACCAGCATCTGCTAAAGTATATGCAGGTAATCTCACTGATTCATACTTTTGATTATTTAATGCAGCGTCGACAACATCCTCCACATCAACAAACTCATATAAATCAGTATATAAGTTATAGTCCATATCAAAAGAAAGACCCTCACAAATATCTGCTCTAAATCCAACACCAAAAGATGTTTGTGGTGCATTACCAACTTTTACATCTGTTAATTCAACATTACCATCAGTAACTAAGAAATCACCAGTGTCATCGTTTTGTAATGTATAAGGTGTGCTTCCTTCATATTTCCAATTACCGAATGAACCATAACCCCTTAAACTCCATCCAGCAGCAATTGGTCTATATTCAAAATCAAATTCCACACCTTGGTGAATTTGAGTTACATCAGTAAATCTATAAATACCAAACTCGTCTAATGGAAGATTAGTACCAAAAGATAAGAACCTATTACCCCATTCTGTTCTGTAAACATCAAGGTTAATTCTTAAAGTTTGATTTTTAAATCTATAACCTGCTTCTAAACCTAATATTTCTTCATTATCTATTAAGTCGTCTTTAGCATTATTTTTGTTAGTATCTACTAATTCATTTGAATAACGGATATTTGCAAAAACATTATCTAAGAAAGGTTGACGAGAAAACGTACCTGCATTAGCAAATACTGAGTGATTCTCATTAATATTATAAGAAGCACCACCTTTAATTTGGTAACCTGTTTTATTTACTTTTGTAGATTTCCCTAAACCATCAATCGTTGTCTCTGCTGATGTCCCTTCATATATTGTAGAAGTTGAACCTCCGAAGAAACCTTCTCTTTGATAAGATTGAGTTGAGATAGCAGCTTGTATGAAAGCAGAGAAATTGTCTTGAGAGAATTCTGCTTGTCCAAACGCACCAAGGTAATTAATTACTTCTTCATAGTTTCTGTCATATCTCTGATCGTCATCAGCAAAGTCAAATAATGATGACCATGGATTTGCTTCAAATGTTTCTGAAATCACATAATCATCTGGACGCTCAGGAATTCTAAAATTGTCCACATATCCATTAAGACCAAATTTCTCATTTAATTGTCTAAAGTGTATACCATTATACGTTCTTCCATCAAACCCAACATTAAATGTCCAGTTTTCACTTGTTTCAATATTTAAATTTGATAATATCCCATACCAGTTATGGTTGTTTACAGAAGATCTTCTTAGGTAAGAGTCCCCAAAACTACCATTACCATTGGCATCTGAAGTTGCGATATTGTTTTCCTCTATAGCATCGAAGTTAATTTCTCTTTCGTTAAGACCAAAAACACCTACGTCTTCGTTTCTTATACGACCACGACCAAGATTTCCTGTTCCACCTCCACGTCCCCAAGACGCATATAATACAGTAGATAAATCTAAACCTTCTTTGATTTTCCAGTCCCAGTTTAAGTTGGCTACTGGCTTGTGGTAGTAATTACGTCTTTCAGTAAAACGTTCACCTTCGTAAAAACCAGAATTATCGTTAGCTTTTTCACCATATGCCTCATAAAATTCTAAATCTTCTGAGAAATTTTGGTCGTGCCATTGTGGTGCACCAGTTAATAAGAAGTTGAATGTATTATTTTCATTTGGCTTGTAACCAACTGATATCATATAGTTTTGTCCTTGACCAGCAGTACCAATTGAGTACTTTCTGTGTGCTTGCCAGTGATCAACTAATACAGAAAATGCCCAGCCTTTATCATTTATACCAGAATTATAGTTAATAGTTCCTTTCATATAACTGTCGTTACCTGTTAAGAATCGTACAAAACCACCTTTTCTTTTTTCAGTCGATTTAGAGACAATGTTAACTGTACCACCAACAGATGAGATAGCAAGCTTAGAAGATCCTAAACCTCTTTGAACCTGTACTGCGTTAGCAACATCTGACATACCAGACCAGTTAGACCAGTACATTCTGCCATCTTCCATACCATTAATTGGTTGACCATTTAATAAGTAAGCTGTATTTGTTTGGTCAAAACCTCTTAAGAATATCTGGCTATCACCAAAACCACCTGCCTGGTTAGAAACGTATACAGAAGGTGTGTTTTTCATTGACTCACCAAATTCTACGTTACCTGAAGCCTTAAGTTGAATGTCTCTACCTGTAATTGTCGATACTGCCACAGGTGTTTTTCTACCCTCAGCTAAATCGATAATCCCTGTACCTACAACAACAACCTCATCTAAGGTATTGTCTAAATTCAATACAATTGAACCAAAATCTGTATCTCCATTAAAAGAAAGAGTCTTAGATTCGAATCCAACATATGAAATTACAATTTCACCAGAATCTGATTGAGCAGTAATTGTGAAATTACCCTCAAAGTCTGTTGTTGCACCATTAGTAGTTCCATTTACAATTACGTTTGCTCCTGGAAGTGGTGCATTCATCTCTCCGTCAATTACTTTACCAGTAAGTGTACTCTGAGCAAATGCTACTGTAGTAAATAAGGTTAATACAGTTGCAAATAAAAAATAGTTAAATTTTTTCATATAAAATTTAAGTTAATTGGTTTCTTTTAGTGGTGCAAAATTACATATATCTATTGTTAAAACATTAACTGAATGTTAAAATTTTTAACATTGGCTTTAATTTAGAGAAATAACAATATTATGCGCGCACAATTAAAATATCTGAAATATTTTAACAGGTTTTAGCTATTCTTTCTATAGAAATCTACCAATCCCTGTGTAGAAGCATCGTGAGGATTAGATTTTGACTTATCATTTAGCTCATTTAGAATGGTCTTAGCTAGCTGTTTCCCTAATTCTACACCGAATTGGTCATAACTATAAATATTCCAAATAACACCTTGAACAAATATTTTATGCTCATACATGGCTATTAATTTACCTAGGCTCGCAGGTGTAAGTTTATCAATAAGAATTGATGTTGTAGGCTTATTCCCTTCAAATATTTTAAAGGGAAGTAATGCCTTTATTTTATTATCAGAAAGACCTTGCCCTTGTAACTCCTGTAAAACTTCTTTTTTGGTCTTTCCATTCATTAATGCTTCGGTCTGCGCAAAATAATTAGACATCAATTTATCATGATGATCACTATTACCATGCAATGATTTTACGAAGCCAATAAAGTCAGCAGGAATTAATTTTGTCCCTTGATGGATTAATTGAAAAAATGCATGCTGAGAATTTGTGCCAGGCTCACCCCAAATTATTGTACCTGTTTGATACGAAACAGAGTTACCATCTCTATCCACACTTTTTCCATTACTCTCCATGATACCTTGTTGAAGGTAGGTTGCAAATTGATTTAAATACTGTGTATATGGAATTATTACTTCGCTTTCTGCATTAAAGAAGTTATTATACCATATAGTAAGTAGTGCTGCAATTACGGGTATATTCTCATTAAAACTTGCTGTTTTAAAATGCTCATCCATTTTGTAAGCGCCATTAAGAAGACTTTCATAATGATCATAACCCAGTGCTAAACTTATTGATAACCCAACTGCACTCCAAAGCGAAAAACGTCCACCAACCCAATCCTTCATAGGAAAGATGTTGTTTTCGTCTATACCAAAAGCTTTGACACTATTTATATTTGTTGATACCGCAACAAAATGTTTAGATATAGCATCTTGTGGTAACGACTCTAAAAACCAAGATCTAATAGAGTTTGCATTAGATAATGTCTCTTGTGTAGTAAATGTTTTTGAAACAATTACAAATAACGTAGTTTCAGGGTTAAGATTTTTAATTATTTCCTTGTGGTGATCTCCATCAACATTACTGACAAAGTGTGTATTTAGATAATTTTTGTAAAACTGTAATGAATCAACAACCATTGCAGGTCCTAAATCGGAGCCACCAATACCAATATTAACAACATCGGTTATGGCCTTTCCAGTAAATCCTTTATGCTCTCCAGAAGAAACATTATCTGTAAAGTTTTTTATCTTTTGTTTTACCTCAAAAACACCTGGTACAACATTTTCGCTATCAACAAATACTTCAGAATCTTTCGCAGTTCTTAAGGCAGTATGCAAAACAGCTCTACCCTCTGTAACATTTATTACGTCTCCTTCAAAATATCTTGAAATTGCATCTTTTAAGTCAACTTCATTTGCCAACTCTACTAGAAGATTCAAAGTTTCTTGCGTAACTCTATTTTTTGAAAAATCTACATAAAAATCCTCCCATTGAATGGTTAAATCTTTAGCTCTATTAATATCAGAATTAAATAAATCTCTAAGATGACTATGTTCTATATTTTTAAAATGAGATTGTAACTTATTCCACGAATTTGTGGTAGTCGGATTGGTCGATTTTAATGCCATGATTTATAAAATTGGATCTTCAGTAATTGTAGTTTCAACTTTCTTAGGCTCTGCCTCTAAGAAGAATATATTATCCAATTGCCGTTTAATAGGTTTTATATGTTCTAAATATCTTATTTTAAGGCTGTCTGATATCGGTTTTGCTTCAGGTAATTTTTGTCTAAATGGATCTACCTGCCTACCATTTTTCCAGAAGCGATAACAAACATGAGGACCACCAGAATTTCCTGTCATACCAACGTATCCAATGATGTCACCCTGTTTAACAAATTCTCCTTTCTTAACTGCCTGACGACTCATATGCAAGTACTGTGTAGTATAAGTATCATTATGACGAATTTTCACATACTTACCATTACCACCTCGACTAGTGGATTCTACAACTGTACCATTTGCTGTAGCCATAATTGGTGTTCCAACAGGTGCTGCAAAATCAGTACCTTTATGAGGTCTCACTTTATAACCATAATAAGCAATACGACGCTTAAGATTATACCTAGAAGATAGTCTTCCGAATTTTACTGGCATTTTTAAAAATGCACGTCTTAAATTTTTTGCTTTATCATTAAAATAATCCTTAATCCCTTTTACAGAATCTGTTACAAATTCAAAAGCATATAGAGAGTCTCCATTATGCTCAAAATAGGCAGCTTTTACGTCGTGCACACCAGCATAAATAGAATCCGAAATATACTTATCTGTATAAATAACCTTAAAACGATCACCTTTTTGCAATCTCCTAAAATCTATGGTCCAAGCGTAGATGTCATCTGCCATTTTAAAGGCTAAAACTTGACTTAATCCTTTTTCTTCAAGTGTTTCTGAAATATTATTTTCAATAATTCCAGTTGCAGTTTTTTCGATATACTTTATCGGTTTTTTACTTGTATAAGCTTCAATAGAATCTTTAAAATTAATTACAACGTAGTCTTCTATACTTGGTTGATAGATAAAGGTAGTTGGTATTTCTAAACTGTCTTTTGTGCATAATAAAGTATAAGGTTTACCAGGAATGAGTCGTCTTGCTATATCAAAAGTGTCCTTCGCTTTTTCTGCAATTTCAAATATTTTAGGATAACCAATCTTGTTTTTCTCTAAAATTTGTCCGAAGCTATCACCCTTTCTTATTGTATCGCGCTTAACCACATAGTCATTGAGATTAAATCCAAATTCTAGGATTTTCTTTTCTTCAACTACTTCCGCTATATCAATTTGATTGTCTTTTACCGGATCTTCATTTTTACAATTAAATAAAACTAAAGTTACTACGGCTAATGCTACTAATCGTTTTAACTGCATTAATGCACTTATTTTATGTTATTTCCCCAATTTTTTAATTCTTCCTCGGTCCATAAATCCGGAAAGAAAATCCGTCTTTGGTATTTTGGATGCATATATTTTTTCCAATCACTACCACCTGTTGCCTCTCCATCTCCCAATCCGCTTTCTATATAATGTACCGCAGCGTTATAATGCGCCATTACCCATGTTACATTTACGGTATAATCATAGTGTCTCATAGCTTTAACCAAATCTTCATCATTTTGGTCTGCTTCTGGTAATTCCTTAAAACGTGTCCAAAGATTTTTGGTATTATAATTTTCCATAAATCTTAAGAACTCATCTTTATAACGCTTTTCAAAATTAATTAAAAGTGTGGATTTTTTACCAGTTTTATGATCTTTTCCTGCTGCTTGCCAATAAAGATGCTCAAAGGCATATGTATAGGGCGTGTCCCTATTTATTGAAGACCTAAAACGATAGTCTATAAGATTGATTAATTCTGTAGAAGCAAATTCAATAAATCTATATTGAGCACTTTGGAATCCGCTCGCAGGTGTGAGCGTATATCTAAACTTCATATACTGCTCAACTTCCATACCTTCTCTCATTATATTGAATGAAGTCGATAGCATATCAAAATAACGACTAATACGCATTAATTTATTTTCAAAATAAGTAACATCCAAATTTTCCTTTTCTGCAACTTGAGACATTTCCCAAAGAATCATCTTAAAAATAAGTTCATTAATCTGGTGATAGGCAATAAACACCATCTCATCAGGTAAAGTAGTGCGCTGAATTTGAAGGTTTAATAATGCATCTGTTTGTATGTAGTCCCAATACGTAATCGGCTTGCTGTAAAGCAAGCCGTATAAATGGTCATCTGTATCTTGGTCTATTTTTTCGTACTTCTCTTGAAGCTGTTTTATGATATCGTCATAATTGGGTTGGTCTTCCATAATTTAATCATCAAGTTCAATCTGAAAAGAGTGCTTTAGGCCTCTAAACGCTTCTAAATCTGCTCTTAAGGAACCTATCGCAAGGTCTGCTTTAATTTTTAAAGGAATTTTATTTTTATCAGCACTTACCCAAAGGGTTAAACTCTCTTCTTCTTTAAAAACACGACCAGCCATTACATAAGGCCTAAATTTTAATGTTTTTACTTTCACCCTAGAACCATTAACCTCAGTTTTAATAGTCTCTCTGCCTAAATACTTTAGTTTGAAACCATAATTTTCCTCATCGAAAAACATAGTGGTTTGAATTTCATCACCTTCTTTCAACGCATCGATGTCGATATTATTTCTTAAGTAATAATACATAGAAACCATATCTTGTACATCGCGCTCAGTGGTTATTGTAGTAACCTTCTTGCGTTTTTTGTTATTGACAATTGCTTTTTGTTCTTGATGATTGAAATTAATCTCAATATCCTTCGTATGGCCACCTTCATCAATTTTTCTAATGAACTTATATGGGGCGCCTGTTTTTTTATCAAAATAACTTTCATAACGGTCTCTAACCTTAAAAAACGCATTGATTAATCCTGTGGTTTTTCCTTTTCCCACTACATGAAAAACAGGCTTTCCGTTTAATTTCTTCTCATCTATTTTTAAGGTTGCTTCACCAGCTTTAAACCAGCCACTATAACTCATTTTGAATTTAAACCATTCTCCCTTTTGGAATGCAGTGCCCTTCTGAACTCCAGGAGAACCCAGTCCCGCAAAAAATAGCAGTATTACAAAAATGTATTTCATAATTCTTTTAGTGTAAATGTAAATAATGTGTCACATTTAATGTGTTACAATTATCTTAATAAATAGTCACTGTTTATCAGCTTATATTTAGGCTATTTACAATTACTGTTCCAAAAGTATAAAATCATAAAAACACATCCCAATAACTAAGATGAAAATCGGAATAATTATTTTAAAGTGTTCCTCTCTTGGCTTGTTCTCTTTCTATAGACTCAAAAAGAGCTTTAAAATTACCAGCACCAAATCCTTTTGCACCCATCCTTTGAATGATTTCGAAAAATAGGGTCGGTCTATCTTCTACAGGTTTTGTGAAAATTTGAAGTAGATAACCTTCTTCATCAGCGTCAACCAAAATTGAAAGCTTCTGAAGTTCTTTAATATCTTCTTTCATCATTTCCATATGCACACCTAATCTTTGAGGAATCATATCATAATAGGATTGTGGCGGTGGTGGCAAAAATTCTATACCACGCGCTTTAAGTTGCGCTACAGTTTTAATAATATCATCAGTAGCAACTGCAATATGTTGCACGCCAGACCCTTCGTAAAAATCAAGATATTCTTCTATCTGTGATTTCTTTGCCGCTTTTGCAGGTTCATTAATAGGAAATTTAATTCTACCGTTTCCATTACTCATAACCTTACTCATTAAGGCTGAATATTCAGTATGAATTTGTTTATCATCAAAAGATAGAAAATTTACAAAACCCATAACATCTTCATACCATTTTACCCATTTGTTCATTTGGCCCCAACCTACATTTCCTACCATATGGTCAATATACTTAAGACCCACAGATTCTGGATTGTAATCACTTTTCCATTCCACAAAACCGGGCATAAAAACTCCATTGTAATTTTTGCGTTCAACAAACATGTGAACAGTTTCACCATAAGTATAGATACCTGATCTTACCACTTCTCCAAACTCATCTTTTTCTACTACAGGTTCCATATATGATTTAGCACCGCGTTTGGTTGTTTCCTCGTAAGATTTTCTCGCATCATCAACCCAAAGCGCTATTACTTTTACACCGTCACCATGTTTTACAATATGGTCATTTATTGGAGATTCGCTATTTAACGGCGTTGTAAGCACAAGTCTAATTTTATCTTGTTTTAGCACATAACTCACAGAATCCTTAGAACCTGTTTCTAATCCTTTATATGCATAAGACTGAAATCCAAATGCAGTTTTATAATAGTGTGCTGATTGTTTTGCATTACCAACATAAAACTCTACATAATCTGTCCCTAAGAGGGGTAAAAAATCTTGAGCCTCATCAAATATTTTTTCTAAGCCATAGTTAACGCTTTTAACTTCTTTTGCCATAATAATTAATTAAATTCTTGTTCTAATTCTACTGTTTCATCTTCAATCAATACATCTATATTAACCGAATCTTCTTCCTCTAAATAATACTCCTCTTCGCTAGTTTCTGAAGAATCTATTACAAATTCATAGTCGTAATAACTACTGGTATTAGAATTATTCCGGATTTCATCAAAAATTTCAGAAGACAACATTGTACCATAAAAAGCAATAATTACTACTGATATTAAAACTACGAAACCGTTGATTACAATTCCAATTATATTTAAGATTCTAGCTGTATTAACATTACTCGCGGATTGTGGTGAGAAAGCTTCTGGATTTTCACGATATTCTCTTAAGCTTCGATTTGCAGATATTAATCCCACTATTGCTAATACTAATGGAATTATTGCTGTTAGACCATAACAACAACATCCGGCTATACCCAAGACAAGAGATAAAATTCCAAGAACCAGTGCTAGTGGATCTGCTGCTAACTTATTATTGTTCATATTCTAAAATTGATACTATTTATTCTAGCCAAGATTTAAAATAATCCTCATCAGCTATTTTTAATGCTTCTTCTGTCACCTTTAATGGTTTGAATGTATCTACCATTACAGCCAATTCATCGGTTTTTACTTTACCTATACTTCGTTCCATAGCACCGGGATGCGGTCCATGAGGAATACCTGCAGGATGCAAGGAAATATGCCCTGCTTCTATATCATTTCTACTCATAAAATCACCATCAACATAATACAATACTTCATCACTATCAATATTACTGTGATTGTATGGTGCAGGTACAGCGAGCGGATGGTAATCATATAATCTAGGCACAAAACTACAAACTACAAATGCATCAGTCTCAAATGTTTGATGTACTGGTGGTGGCTGATGAACTCTACCTGTGATAGGTTCAAAATCATGAATTGAAAATGCATATGGATAATTATATCCATCGTAACCAATCACATCAAATGGATGAGAAGCATAAACCATTTCTATGATTTCATCTTGTTTCTTAATCTTTATTAAAAAGTCGCCAGATTCATTATAGGTCTCAAGTTCTTTTGGCTGGCGTAAATCGCGTTCACAAAATGGCGAGTGCTCTAAAAGCTGACCAAACCAATTACGGTATCGCTTTGGTGTATAAATAGGTCTGTATGATTCAACTATGAATAACCTGTTATCATCAGTATCAAAATCCATTTTATAAATGATACCACGAGGCACTAATAAATAATCACCATATTTAAAATCTAGATTACCAAGCATAGTTCTCAGCTTCCCCGTGCCCTTATGAACAAAAATAAGTTCGTCTGCATCCGTGTTTTTATAAAAATAATCTCTGGTAGATTCTTTTGGTGCAGCCAAAATAATGTTGCAGTCACTATTAGTTAATACCACTTTTCTACTATCTAAATAGTCCTTTTCTGGTTTAACCTTAAACCCATGTAAACGATAGGATTGCATGTTGTTAGCCTTGGCAACCTTTGGCGCTATACTATATTGAGATCTAATTTCTTTTACTTGTGTTGGCCTCTGCTCGTGATAGCTATTAGTAGACATTCCATCAAATCCAATGGTACCGAACAACTGCTCATAGTAGAAATCTCCATTTGGCTTTTTAAACTGTGTATGTCTTTTTGGTGGAATTTTTCCAAGCTTATGATAAAATGGCATTTCTTTTTTGGTTTAAAGGTTGAATTAATTATACACTGAAACGTGTAAATTTAAACTGTATTAAAGGTACAAAAAATGCGTATCTATTCTGGGTTCCTCTTAATCAGGAAATGTAAGTGAAGTTTAATATCTGCCCAAAACACTTTCATAGTTGTGTAAAGTTGAGAAAATTTACACTTAAAACCAAAATCCAAGGTTAAAAAACCAGTAAGAATCTCCTGTTTCTGGAGAATATGTGTACTTACCTTCTAAAGGCCCTAAAAAAGTTTCTAGTGAGTACCCAATTGCATAACCTGTAAAGTCGGGAGCGGATAACCAATTGCCAGTTTCAAATAGTCCGTTTTCAACATTTGCATAATTAGCAGATAGTAACATATGATGGTTATTAAACAACTCATAATCTAAAGTGAAGGTTGCCTTTACATAACTATCGCCAGTAATTTCTAAATAATCATATCCATAAAAAGAAAAGAAATTATTAATAAAATTTCTTCCATAACCACCCAAAGCAAAATTCAATGAGTTTGTGGAATCATCTCCAATTTTAAATCCACCATGTGTTTCTGCCTTAAACACCAAGTTATTAGAAAAGCTGAAAGCATAGCCAATATCAGCCTTTGCAATAGAAAAAGGCTCAAAGTTGGTATTAAACCCTGAAGCACCCACGTACCAATGAAAATCACCACTGAAATAAAAACCACTTTTTGGGAAATAAGGATTGTCATAATCATCAAAAACTAAATTACCATATAGGCTAAAATAATCCGTGTTTTCAAAAGTTATTTCATCGTCCTGATCTTCTTCTAAAAGTGTTTCTGACGTAATCTTAAGGCGCTTATACTCACCACCAAGTCTTAGTGCGAAATCTTTTCTAAATATAGTTTGTATATAAACTTGGTTAGTAAAATCATTTAAATCCACATCAATTTTGTTAAGGGAAGTCAACAATGGTGAGTCATCCTCTAAAGCTATCCCTGGGTTTACACCTTTACTGAAATGATTGAAGCGTGATTTTATACCAATACTGATGTAAAATCCTTTGTCTATAAAATAATCGAAATTATATCTAGAATTATCTCCTAAAATAAAATCTAAGGATGCCAGATCATTCTTAAACAATAACTGCTGCTTAGTTAAATTTGCCAGTGCAGCACTTTTGTACAAGCCGTCATAATGAACACCTAATTTTAAAAATGTTGTAGTTTCAGATTCTCTTATTTTACCCGTTAAATAATAGGTAGAATCTTCTGCACTAGATTTTAGTTGATATCTAAAAGCATCAAAATTGTTAGTAGCAATTAAATTATTAATCCCCTTTTTAAATTTGGAATAACTTATTTTTTCATTGCCTTTAAATTTTAATTTACCCAATAAGTACGAGCGGGTGAAACGTTCAAAACCATCTATTTTTACGGAGGCTATTCTTAAGCTGTCTAGTGGAGATGTTTTTGGTCTAGGGACAACATAATCTTGGTTATCTCTTACTTTTTTTAATTCGTTGAGTTTAGCTTTTGCTGCCAATTCACCATTTTCAATAATATCCCTACCTTCATCAAAAGAAATGACTGAATAATTTGTAATATCAGGTTTGATATAGATATCAGTTAATGGCGCCTTGCCTTTCATTGCATTGATAGTTCGAAAATTATTGATTTGAAATAATATATCTGGTGCAGATTTTAAAGATTCTCTATCCTTTAATGTATCTTGAACGTCAACTCCAATAATTATATCCATACCTCTAGCTCTAAGCTCTTCAACTGGAAAATTATTGGTTACACCACCATCGATTAAAATTCTATCATCAATTACAACAGGTTCAAATAATGACGGTAAGGCACCGCTTGCCGTAACAGCTTCTGCAAGATTTCCATTATCCATTATTATGGACTCACCCGTTTCAATATCTGTTGCAATACAAAAAAATGGGATTGGAAGTTGACTGAAATCATTAATATCCTTAACAGGAAACATTAACTGATATAATAAGTTATATACGTTCTGACCCCTTGATAATGCGGAAGGAAGACTTATTTTGAAATTTTCAAATGGCAAGCTGACTGCATATTTTTCTGCGTTTTCCCTCTCATAAATTGTTTTAGAAGATCGTTCAAATTCATCGTTAATTAATACATTAAAATCCTGATTATTAAAATAGGCTTCTAGTTGCTCACCTGAATAACCTGATGCATATAAGGATCCTATAACTGCTCCCATACTAGTACCAGCGATATAATCTACTTTGATACCAAGGCTGTCTATAACTTTTAACACACCAATATGTGCGAATCCTTTCGCACCTCCTCCACTTAGTACCAATCCTACTTTTGGTTCATCCTTTTTTTGGGCATAAACAGCATCAAAAAAAGTTACTCCAACTAATAGTATAAATAGAATAACTATTGGATTAATTCTGGTTGTATATTTTATTGATATATTCAATCTATTCTTTGTGATAATAATTGTAAATCTTATTTGCTCTTGAAACACCTATAACGTTCTCTAATTCATCGAGTTTAGCATTTGCTATGCGTTTTACAGTCTTAAAATGTTTCATTAAATCTACTATTGTCTGCTCGCCAACACCCGGAATGTTTTCGAGCTCAGTTGTGAGAGCACTTTTACTCCTTCTATTTCTATGATGCTCAATACCAAAACGATGTGCTTCATTTCTTAATTGTTGGATTATTTTAAGTGTTTCACTTTTCTTGTCTAAATATAATGGAATTGGATCATCTGGATAAAATAATTCTTCTAAGCGCTTGGCAATTCCGATAATTGCAATTTTTCCTTTTAAACCTAACAAATCCAAACTTTTAAGAGCTGAAGAAAGCTGACCCTTGCCACCATCAATAATTATCAACTGTGGTAAGGAAGCATCTTCTTCCAAAAGTCGTTTGTACCTTCTATGCACAACCTCTTCCATTGATGCAAAGTCATCAGGTCCTTCAACCGTTTTTATATTAAAATGCCTATAATCTTTCTTGCTGGGTTTTCCGTTTTTAAATACAACACACGCAGCCACTGGATTGGTACCTTGTATATTAGAATTATCAAAACATTCTATGTGTCTTGGCTCTTCAGTCAATCGTAAATCAGCCTTCATTTGAGCCATAATTCTATTAGCATGTCTATCTGGATCTACTATTTTAATTTGTTTGAGCTTATCCATACGATAGTACATGGCATTTCGTTTAGATAAATCTACAATACTCTTTTTATCGCCTAGCTTAGGAATTGTGACCTTTACATCTTCGCCTGAATCTACCTTAAATGGCACATAAATTTCTTTAGAATTTGAGTTAAATCTCTGTCTTATTTCCGTTATAGCCAACTCCAGTAATTCTTTATCAGATTCTTGTAATTTCTTTTTTAACTCTAATGTATGGGACCTTATTATTGATCCATAACTAAGCTGTAAAAAATTAACATAAGCATAAGTTTCATCGCTTACAATTGAGAATACATCTACATTACTAATTTTTGGGTTTACAACAGTAGATTTAGATTGATAATTCTCTAATATTTCAAGTTTCTCTTTTATTTTTTGTGCATCCTCAAATTGCATATTATCAGCATACAATTTCATTTGTTTTCTAAATTGTTGCAAAGAGTCTTTAAAGTTACCTTTTAATATTTCTCTTATCGCAATAATATTAGCGTGGTACTCAGTTTCTGTTTCTTTTCCTTCGCAAGCTCCTTTGCAATTACCTAGATGAAATTCTAAACATACTTTATATTTACCAGCTTCAATTTTAGATTCTGAAAGATCATAATTACATGTTCTTAACTGATAAAGCCCCTTGATTAATCCCAAAAGTGTTTTAACAGTTTTCATACTTGTATATGGACCAAAATACTCAGACCCATCTTTTATTACTCTTCTTGTGGGGAAAATTCGAGGAAACCTTTCGTTTTTAACGCAAATCCATGGATACGATTTATCATCCTTTAGCATCACATTATACTTAGGCTGATATTTCTTAATCAGATTGTTTTCTAGCAATAAGGCATCATTTTCAGTCTCTACTAAAATATGTTTAATTGCTATTATTTTTTTTACTAAAACTCTGGTTTTGCCATAGTCATGATTTTTAGTAAAATAACTACTAACCCTCTTCTTAATATCCTTTGCCTTACCAACATAGATAATGTTCTCATCTTTATCAAAATATTGATAAACGCCAGGTTGGTGAGGTAAGGTTTTTATTTGTATCTCTAAGGCTGTTTCTGACATTAATTCAAAGGTAAATAAAAGTAATAAGTTATAAGTTCAATAAGTTATAAGTCTATAATGTTTGACTAACTCTAAATACTTCTTAACTTTAGGCTCTTTAAGTACAATTATGAATATCGTTATCCTTTCAAGAAACGAAAATCTTTACTCTACAAAACGTCTCATTCATGAAGGTGAAAATAGAGGTCACGATATAGAAGTTATTGACCCTCTTAAATGCGATATCATTATTGAAAAGGAAAAGCCAACTATTTATTATAAAGATAGGTATCTAGATTATGTAGATGCTATTATACCAAGAATTGGTGCTTCAGTAACCTTTTTTGGCTGTGCAGTAGTTAGACAATTTGAAATGATGAACGTCTTTACAACTGTTACCTCTGACGCTATCATTAGAAGTAGAGATAAATTAAGAAGCTTTCAACGTTTATCAAAAGCAGGAATTGGTATGCCAAAAACCGTTTTTACAAACTATTCTAGAGATGTAGAAGAAGTTTTAGACCATGTTGGTGGACCACCTGTAATAATTAAATTATTAGAAGGCACACAAGGATTAGGCGTAGTTTTAGTAGAGTCTAGAAATGCAGCAGAGTCTGTGCTTGAAGCGTTTAATGGCTTACAAGCTAGAGCATTAGTACAAGAATATATTGAAGAGGCAAAAGGTTCAGATTTAAGAGCATTAATAGTAGATGGACAAGTTGTTGGAGCTATGAAGCGACAAGGCCGAGAAGGCGAGTTCAGATCTAATTTACACAGAGGCGGTAGTGCTAATTATATTAAACTTTCTCAAGACGAACTAAAACTTGCAATCAAGGCTGCAAGAGCTTTAAAACTCCCTGTTTGCGGTGTAGATATGTTACAATCTAAAAGAGGTCCATTGATTATGGAAGTTAACTCCACACCTGGTTTAGAAGGTATTGAAAAAGCAACCCAAAAAAATATAGCTAAAGCAATCATCACCTTTATTGAAAGAAACAGAAAATGAGTGAAAAGGAAGTACTTCATATTTTAGGTGAAAAAGTAGCACTTGGAGAAAGTGCAAAAGTAAGTTTCAATGTCGCCAAGTTACATACCCAAAACACTATCGATGTACCTGTTATTATTGAAAGATCCAAAAAACCAGGGCCAACTGTACTTATTACTGCAGGTATTCATGGTGATGAGGTTAATGGTGTAGAAATTGTACGCCAAATCATTGCAAAAGGAATTAATAAACCAAAAAATGGAACTATTATCTGTATTCCTGTAATTAATGTTTTTGGGTTTATTCACATGGATCGTGAATTTCCCGATGGGCGCGATTTAAATCGTGTTTTTCCGGGTGGCAAAAGTGGATCATTAGCAAGTAGGGTTGCAAATAAACTTATGACAGAAATTGTACCTCATGCAGATTTAATTTTAGATTTTCATACTGGAGGTGCAGACCGGTTTAATGCTGCTCAAATAAGAATTGTAAAAAACGAGGTTGTTTTAGATGAATTGGCCGAAATATTTGGTGCTCCAATAATTTATTATTCAAAAAACCTTAATAAATCCTTTAGACATACTTGCTATAAATTAGGAATTCCAATGTTACTATTTGAGGGTGGTAAATCCTTCAATATTGATAGAACAATAACTAATACTGGTGTTAATGGTATTAAACGCGTTTTGGCTCATTTGGGTATGCTTAGAAGTAAGTTTAAAGTATCTAATCCTAAAAAAAGTTGTATCAGAATTTTAGATAGTAAATGGGTGCGTGCTAACCATTCAGGTATGTTTAAATCTAATATTGCGGTTAATACAATGGTTGAAAAAGGAGATGTACTTGGCCACATTACAGATCCTTATGGCAGTTTTAATCATTTTGTAAAAGCACCAAATGACGGTTACCTGTTCAATGTTAATGAATCTCCGATTATCTACCAAGGAGATGCTATTTTTCATATTTCTACAAAATTAGAATCGTGACCAAATCAGAACTTAGAAAAAAGTATAAGACACTTAGAAAAGAGCTTTCAAAGGATAAGATTGAAGATTTAAGCCTTGCCATAGCCAATCAACTTTTAAAACTAAACATTTGGAATCATTCCTTTTATCATATGTTCTTAACTATTGAAGAACAACTAGAAATAAATACAGAGTATATATTAAATATTCTTGCGGGAAAAGATAAAAACATTGTAATCTCTAAAAGTAATTTTGAAGACTTTTCAATGTCGCACTATCTTCTAACAGATGGCACTAAACTTAAAAAAAATGACTACAATATTCCTGAACCAATCGAAGGTATAGAAATTTCTGCTTCCCAAACAGATGTTGTTTTTGTTCCACTTCTAGCATTTGACAAAACTGGTAATAGAGTTGGTTATGGTAAAGGGTTTTACGATCGCTTTTTAAAAGAATGCAAACCAGAAACAATAAAAATTGGGCTGTCTTTTTTTGACGCTGAAGATGAAGTTTTGGATACTTCAGAAAATGATATTAGGTTGGATTATTGTGTGACTCCAATTGAAATTTTTCAGTTTTAGATACTTCTTTGAATGCCTTCCTATTAAAAACAATCAAAATACCGATACCTGTACTTATTGCAACATCCGCCACATTAAAAACAGGATCAAAAAATGAGAAATATGTACCTCCAAACAATGGTAAATTATCTGGTAATATGCCCGACCAAATAGGAAAATGTAACATATCTACCACCTTACCATGAAAAATATCTGCATAACCTCCATTTGCAGGTAAAAAGGTTGCTACTTCCGTAGCGCTGTCACTAAATAAAATTCCATAAAAAACTGAATCAATTATATTACCCAATGCTCCTGCAAATATTATGGCAATTGCAAAAATCAAAGTCTTAGACTTATTCTTTCTTAGTACATCAATTAACCAAAATGCAATACCTGTTACCGCAAATATTCTAAATATGGTTAGTATCAATTTAGCACTTCTATCAGATATAGCTGGAATAAAATCACTTAGTTTGGTTCCCCAAGCCATACCATCATTCTCAACAAAGGCTATTTTAAACCATGTAAAGACATTAACATCATCATTTAAAACAAAATGTGTCTTAATGTAAATTTTACTTAATTGATCTATTAGTAAAATAATTAGAATAACTATGATTGTTTTTCTTTTAGACATTAGTCATTTTAATACATATAAAATTAATCAGGTCTTCTTACTGAAATATCTCCATTTATAGACCTTAAGTTATAAATTGATGTTTTTAAATTATATGGATACACGTTTACACTTCCTTTATTAGAAATTGCCCTGACATCAGCTTCTTCAGTTATAACACTTATATTACCATCTATAGTATTTATTGACGTAGTTTTTGAACTGCCATTCAGATTACAGTAACCTTGTCTTAACTGAATTGAAATTGTATTGTAATTGCCATCTAATTGAACAGAAGCTATGTCACTGATAATACTTAGGTTCATTTTTTTCGGTATTTCCAGAAGCAATTTTGCATCAATAACCTTGTGAGCATTTCGCTTGTCATCTTCAATTTCTGCAAATGCAACTCGTTCAAGTTTTATATTCAAAGTATTTTCGTCTAATGAACTAATAATTTGATAATTATTTTCATATTCACCATCAACTATTGAAGTTATTTTAAATTCCTTTAAATTCGATGTCATTACTTCAATCATAAACAATTGATTACCATCAATAGAAATGATTTCAACATTTTCTGCTTCAATCTTTTTAATAGAGGTGTTTTGAGCAAAAACAAATTGAGAAAATAACACTATTAAAAAAGCCTTGAAATAAAAAATCCAAGGCTGTATGATTTTAGTAGTATTCAAAATTCATTCTCACAGAAATTGAGACCTTTTTTCAAAGGTATTATTTCTGCATGTTTTTAGCTTCAATACTTAATGTTGCGTGAGGCACTAGTTTTAGGCGTTCCTTTTTAATTAGTTTGCCTGTAACACGGCAAACTCCATAAGTTTTATTTTCAATACGAATCATCGCATTTCTTAAATCGCGAATAAATTTCTCTTGACGAATCGCCAAAGCTGAGTTTGCTTCCTTACTCATTGTTGCGCTTCCCTCTTCAAAAGCCTTAAATGTTGGCGAAGTATCATCAGTACCATTATTATGGTCATTCATATAAGCACTTTTAATTAGCTCTAAATCATGCTCTGCTTTATCAATTTTTTCTTGAATTAAAACCTTAAATTCTTCTAAGTCCTTATCCGAGTAACGGTTTGTTGTTTCTGCTGCCATATGTATTAATGTTTTTGTATAAACAATTTGGTATTTACGTCGTCAAAAGCAATTTCTATACCATTATTTAATATTTCTTTTATTTGTAATTCTTCTGTTAGAGTTTCAGATTTAATATAGGCTTCATTCGAAGCCACTGCCGCAACAATATTTTCATCTTTTTGAATCTGAACATCAATTCTATCAGTAACTTCAAATCCTGAATCTTTGCGTAAATTTTGAATACGATTTACCAGTTCTCTAGCAATACCTTCTTTACGCAACTCATCACTTACAGTTACGTCTAAAGCCACAGTTAATGCACCTTCATTAGCAACAAGCCAGCCTTCAATATCTTGCGACGTAATCTCTACATCTTCCAGTTGTAATGTAATATTTTTTCCGTTAATATCAAGTGCAATTGAACCATTCTGTTCAATATTTTTTATATCATCTGATGTAAAATTTCCTATTGCACTAGAAATCAACTTCATATCTTTCCCAAATCTAGGTCCTAACACCTTGAAATTTGGTTTAATTTGCTTAACTAAAATGTCTGAAGCATCCTGCAAAAGCTCAATTTCTTTAATATTAACTTCGTGTTTAATTAAACTAGAAACTGCTTCAATTTCTTGTTTCTGCTCTTGAGAATCAACAGGTATCATTATTTTTTGAAGTGGCTGTCGCACTTTTATCTTTTCTTTTGCACGTAACGATAAAACTAAAGATGATATTGTTTGAGCATTCTCCATTTTTCGTTCTAGAATCTTATCTATAGCAGATTTATCCACTTCCGGAAACTCTGCCAAATGTACACTATCAAATGATTCTTTTTTCGTAACAGAATTTAAGTCCAAATACAAACGATCCATAAAAAATGGTGCAATAGGTGCTCCTAGTTTTGCAATGGTTACCATACAAGTATATAATGTCTGATATGCCGAAATTTTGTCTTTTTGATAATCGCCTTTCCAGAAACGCCTTCTGCTTAACCTCACATACCAATTACTTAAATAATCTTGTGTGAAATCAGATATTGCTCTTGCTGCTTTTGTCGGTTCATAATCTGCATAGTAGGCATCAACCTTTTTAATTAATGTATTCAGCTCTGAAAGTATCCAACGATCTAGTTCCGGCCTTTCCTTTAATGGCAAATCACTCTCTGAATAATTAAATCCATCAAGATTAGTATAAAGTGAAAAGAATGAATACGTATTATATAAAGTACCAAAAAACTTACGTTTAACTTCCTCAATACCATCAATATCAAACTTTAAATTATCCCATGGATTCGCATTACTTATCATATACCAACGCGTAGCATCAGCACCTAGATTTGCTAGTGTCTCAAACGGATCTACTGCGTTTCCTAATCGTTTGGACATTTTTTGCCCATTTTTGTCTAATACTAGTCCATTTGATACAACATTCTTATAAGCTACAGAATCAAAAACCATAGTTCCTATAGCATGAAGTGTATAGAACCAACCTCTTGTTTGGTCTACGCCCTCGGCAATAAAATCTGCCGGAAAAGCTTCTTTATTATCTATCAATTCTTGGTTTTCAAACGGGTAGTGCCATTGTGCATATGGCATTGAACCAGAATCAAACCAAACGTCAATTAGATCACTTTCTCGCTTCATTGGTTTTCCTGAAGGTGAAACCAAAGTTATTTTATCTACTATATTTTTATGTAAATCAACCTTATCATAGTTGACTTCAGACATATTACCAACTTCAAAATCGGAAAATATATCTTCAGTCATATAACCAGCTTCAACTGCACGATGCATTTCAGATTTTAATTCCTCAACAGAACCAATACATAATTGTTCTTTACCGTCTTCTGATCGCCAAATTGGTAATGGAATACCCCAAAAACGTGAGCGTGACAAATTCCAATCATTTGCATTTGCCAACCAATTTCCAAAACGGCCTTCACCAGTAGATTTTGGCTTCCAATTGATTGTAGTATTCAACTCATGCATTCTATCCTTAACATCAGTTACCTTTATAAACCAGGAGTCTAAAGGATAGTATAAAATTGGCTTGTCAGTTCTCCAACAATTTGGGTAACTGTGTTTATATTTTTCAACCTTAAAGGCTTTATTTTCAATCTTTAATTTAATGGCCAATTCTACATCAACTGATTTCTCTGGCGCTTCACCTTCATCATAATATTCATTCTTAACATATTTACCGCCTAGATCTCCAAGTTCAGGCCTAAAACGTCCCTGTAGGTCAACTAATGGTACTAAGTTTTCGTTTTCATCTTTTACTAATAATGGTGGTATTTCTGGTTTAGCTTGTTTTGCAACCATGGCATCATCTGCACCAAAAGTCGGTGCTGTATGCACAATACCTGTACCATCTTCTGTTGTAACAAAATCTCCAGAAATTACTCTAAAGGCATTTTCAGGATTATCGTTTGGTAATGCATAATTCAATAGCTGATCATATTTTATACCAACCAAATCTTTGCCCTTAAATTCTTTTACAACATAATATGGAATCTTTTTATCACCATTGCTATATTCAATTAACTCAGGTTTAGTTTCAACGCATTTGAATTTAGTGTCAAATTGATTATTTACCAATCCTTTAGCTAGAATGACATTTATGGGTTTAAATGTATATTGATTATATGTTTCAACTAAAACATAGTCAATTTTAGGCCCAACTGTTAAGGCTGTATTACTAGGCAGTGTCCAAGGAGTAGTGGTCCAGGCTAAGAAATAAATATCTCCTTCATCTTTTAAGAAATCTGGTAACGAGTCCTCAATAGCTTTAAACTGAGCAACTACTGTTGTATCTGTGACATCCTGATAAGTCCCTGGCTGATTTAGCTCATGCGAACTTAAACCGGTACCTGCTTTTGGTGAATACGGTTGTATGGTATATCCTTTATACAACAAATTTTTATCGTAAATCTGTTTAAGTAACCACCATACACTTTCCATGTATTTAGACTTGTAGGTTACATATGGATCCTCCATATCAACCCAATACCCCATTTTCTTGGTTAAATCGTTCCAAATATCTGTATATCGCATAACAGCCACTTTACAAGCTTCGTTATACGCCTCTATAGTTATTTTAGTGCCAATATCTTCCTTGGTTATACCTAACTCCTTTTCAACACCTAATTCCACAGGTAATCCATGAGTGTCCCAACCTGCCTTCCGTTTAACCTGAAATCCTTTCATGGTTTTATATCGCGGAAAAATATCCTTTATAGCCCGCGCTAAGACATGATGTACTCCTGGTAATCCGTTAGCTGATGGTGGTCCTTCAAAGAAAACATAAGGCTCCTTACCTTCTCTAGTTGTAACACTTTTCTCGAAGATATTATTTGCTTCCCAATAGTCACTAACCGCGTTAGCTACTTTTGGCAAGTTAAGTCCTTTGTATTCAGGGAACTTTGTACTCATGACATCAAAATTCTTTTGGAGTCGCGAAATTAAGAATTTCTGTTTAAAGGATTGATTTTAAAATAAAAAAAAGCAAACCGTGATGGCTTACTTTTTCTTGCTAGGACTATTAATTAATCTTGTTCGTAAAAAAATTAATCTTAAACAAATTTAAATTGAATAATATGAGAATTAAATAACATATGTTAAAATCACTTTAACGCTTTTCTTATTCTACTTAATTGTACTGGTGAAATATTTAAATATGAAGCTATTTGATATTGGGGAATTAAGTTTTCTATATTGGGTATTCTTCTTTTTAATTCTAAATAGCGTTGAGTTGCGTCTAAAGCGGCAGTTTCTAATTGTTTGGTTTCGTACATAATAAATACAGATTCCAAAATTCTATTATATAAAGTACTTATATCAATATTTGTCTTTGAAATTTTAATAAAATCATAAAAATTTATTTCAAAAACCGTTGAATCAACCAAAGCTTCATAACAAAACAATGCTGGTTTGTCTTTCAAAATTGAAGAAAAAGGGCCAACAAAACTAATTGGTACAAATATATTTTTGGTAATTTCTTTACCTGATTCTAAGGTACTATAAGCACGCATTAACCCAGAGGTCAAAAAAGCTACGTTATTACTTTTATTACCTTGCCGAACAATACATTCCCCAGATTTTAGCTTTCTTTTCTTGGCTAAATCTTCTAATACTTTATATGTTTCTTTTGTAACATGGAATTTTGATTTCAAAAAATCAAAGCTAGGGTCATCCATGGCTCATAATTTAAAATAGTTAAAACGAATAACACAAATAATCCCTTCTGAAACAAATTAATCCTATGAAGATGTCTAAAACATGGATAAGTTGTTGATCCTAAAAAAAAGCCTTTCTAATAGATAGAAAGACTTTGTGTTATTTTATATTTAAAATATACTACTTTACTATAAACTTCTTGGTGACCTTTGTGTTGCCGTCCGTCACCAGTTCGACGATATAAGTACCCGTTTCGAGTTCCTGGAGATCGTACTCGTTGTAGGACCCTGGATAGGCGTTTCCGTTCTGGTACACCCTCTGGCCGAGTATGTTGGTCACGCTTAGCTGTGAGATCTCAACACCCCTAGGATTCATAACCACGATCTTCTTCCTGCCCATCGCATAGTAGAGCCTAAGATCCTCTATGTCCTGGTCTATCTGAGATAGGGTCTGGGACTGTTGCGAGAACACCACCTCGAACCTCTCCGTATGCTCGCCGGCCTCCGTGGAGAACTCGTAAGGCTGTACGTTGTTTAC